>CAZUBG010000016.1:0-44299 GCA_964618545.1 uncultured Bifidobacteriaceae bacterium
CCACAAGATCTTCGGCTTGAGAATTCCCCATGTGGTGATGATCGCAGTAATCACCTCGGCCGGCGTTACGTCAAAGCCCGGAATGCGCGCCCCGCTCGTCGGATTTGCCACCCGGATGTATTCCCGTTTTTTGGCCCGGTTCAACCCCCATGCGCCCAGCACTTCGGATTCCTCCCGCTCTTCAATGGGAATATCCAATCCGCGTTTCAGGTTCCAGTCAATCGTGGACAGCGGAATCGCGACATAAAAGGGAATCCGGTGTCGGGCGGCCAGAACCGCCTTCGTGTAAGTGCCGATTTTGTTCGCCACTTCACCCGTACGACCCAGCACCCGGTCGCTGCCTACGATCACCAAATCAATTTCCCCCCGCTGCATCAGGTGGCCGGCGGCGTTGTCGGCGATGATTTGATGTGAAATGTTTTGCTGGGCCAGTTCCCAGGCGGTTAGCGTGGCTCCCTGCGAGCGCGGCCGGGTCTCATCGCAAAAAACGTGAAAGGCTTTGCCCTGCGCTTGGGCGGCGTAGATCGGCGCCGTGGCCGAGCCGACATCCACAAACGCCAGCCAGCCCGCATTGCAATGCGTCAAAATCCGCATCCCGTTGCGAATCAGCTTTGCCCCGTGCATGCCAATCTGCCGGCAGTGCGCGACATCCGCATTGGCAAATTCCTCCGCTGCCGCCAGGGCCAGCGACTGCTGTTCCGCCACCGTCTCGCCCCGGCGCATGGCCGTGCGCACGTCATTCATTGCATTCACCGGATCCACCGCCGTCGGACGCGCCTCCTTGAGGGTTTGATAAACCGATTCGACGTGGGCTGAAAATCTTTCCAAGCCGCCGCCCCGGAACGCCCGCGCCCCTTGTGCGAGTCCGTAAGCCGCCGTGGCTCCGATCGCTCCCGCACCGCGCACCACCATGGTGCTAATGGCCTCCGCCGTGGCCCGGAAATTTTTCGAGGCCACAATTTTGAATTCATGAGGCAGCATACGCTGCTCGATCATCAAGACGGCGTTCGATTCCCGGTCAAAGGCAACCGTGCGTTGGGGGAGGGCGCGACCGCCCTGAATGACATTCATTTGCCCGAGTTCAACGGACTTTCACCTTCAACGCGAGAACTTTCGTTCGGATCTCTTGGTACGCCGGCTGTTTGCGCAGCTTTTTTAAGTCCGGATCCCGGGCCAGCCAGGTGAAATCGCGATACCCCAGTTCCAAGGCCCGGTCCAGCGCGGCCACTGCGCGGTCAAACTGATCCGTGAGTGAATAGCTGCACGCCAGGTTATAGAACACCAGCGAGCTATCCGGTTCAAGCTGGGCCAGCCGCTCATCCACTTTCAACCCCTCTTGGTACAAACCGCGCTGGGTGTAATTATCTCCCAATAGTTGGAGGGCATCCACATAATTGGGATCGCGCCGCACGATGCCCGCCAGGAATTCAATGGTCGTATCCAAGTCGCGCTGGAGGGCGCGACCGGTCTTTTTTCTGGGATTGCTCTTGGCCGTCATAACACAGGCGTATTTTTTCCAAACCGTCCCCTCAAGTCAAGCGGGTGTGGACAAAATATTTTGTGGTGTCCGGCCGGACCTTCCCGCAAAATCCTCCCGCATTCTGCGCTATGAAATGTTTTGTCACCGGAGCCTCCGGTTTTGTCGGTGCCAACCTGGTTCACGAACTGGCCGCCCAGGGACACCACGTCCGGGCTTTGGTGCGGCCCGGGGCCGATGAGCGCGGCCTGGCCGGGGTGGAGTTTCAACGCGTTTGCGGCGATGTTTCGGACCCCCAAAAGCTTGAGCGGGAAATGCACGGCTGCGACTGGTGTTTTCATGTGGCCGCCAGCTACCACTTGTGGCTGCCGGATTACCGGCCGATGTACCAGGCCAATATCGAGGGCACCCGTCACGTTCTTAGCGCTGCCGCGCGTGCGGGTTGCACCCGGATCATCTACACCAGCACGGTGGGGTGCATCGGGTTGCCCCGGCCTGGACCTGACGGTCGGATCATCCCCACCGATGAGGCCACGCCGGTGGCCGAAACCCAGATGCGCAACGACTACAAGCTCTCGAAATGGCGCGCCGAACAGGTCGCCTTGGAACTCGTCCGCCAGGGCTTGCCGATCGTGATCGTCAATCCCAGCACCCCCATTGGTCCGCGCGATGTCAAGCCCACCCCCACCGGCAAAATCATCGTGGATTTTCTCAATCGCAAGCTGCCCGGCTATTTGGACACCGGCCTGAACTGGGTGCATGTGCGCGATGTCGCCGCCGGGCATATTCGTGCGGCCGAGCAGGGGACCATTGGCCAACGCTACATTCTGGGCCATGCCGACGGCAATTGGACCATGCAGGCCACGCTGAAAGTTCTGGCTGAAATCACCGGGGTTCCCGCGCCCACCTTCCAAGTGCCTTATTGGGTGGCCCTGACCGCCGCGCATGTCAGCGAAAAAATCTCAGCCGTGACCGGTCGGCCACCCAAGGCTCCGTTGGCCGGCGTGCGCATGGCGAAATACAAAATGTGGTTCAACCCAGCCAAAGCCATCCGTGATCTCGGTCTGCCCCAAACACCCCCGCGCCAGGCGCTGGCCGATGCCGTTGAATGGTTTTATGCCAACGGTTATGCCCCCCGGCCCTCGTAATGATAACAATTAAAGCCTGAAATCAACCAAATTGCGGTTGGTTGATTTTGGTCAGTGTGGCTAATATTAGCCTGTGAAAAAGAACAAAACCGTTAATGACACAGCCATTCGGCTGGAATACGCGTTGGAAAAGTTTCCCGTTTCTTTAAAGCTTCGTGACGGTACCGCCGCCATCGTCCGTCCGCTCACCCGACGAGATGAAATTCGGCTTCATAAATTTTTTATCGCCGTGCCCGAGGAAGAACGTTTGTTCATCAAAAAGCCCATTTTTGACCAGGAACTGTTTAAGGAGTGGTTTCGTCATCCCGACTTTGACGAAAACCATGTGCTGCTCATGTGGCATGGGCAGAAAATCATCGGCGAAATCACGCTGCGCCTGCGCCCTGGTGGTTGGAAACGGCATATTGGCGTGACCACCGTTTTAACGCATCCCAACTATCGCGGACGCGATGTGGCCAAAACCCTGCTCACCGAACAGATTGAGATCGCCCGCTCGCTCGGCTTGAGCAAGCTGGAGTGCGAGGTCAATGGCGAGCGCAAGATTGCCATTCGCGCCCTCGAGGATCTTGGTTTCCGTTATCTCATGCGTCAAGAGGACTATGTACTCGATATGAAAGCCGTGTCTCATGATTACATCCTCATGGGCCTCGATTTGAAAGTGGACGAAGAATACGCTGGTGTCGGTGAGTGAGGGCCGCTGGAGCGGAGTGCCTTCCTACTGGTTGCCGAGTGAGGCAGTCCGCAGCCAATTTTGAATTTTCACCCCGCAATTCTGCTGCAATCAAGTCATTTCAACTGGCCGGCATGGCCCCGCTCAGGGGCGTGAAGGGAAGCAATCCATCCAAATTCCCCGGTTTCGCCGACCGGGCGCGGGGCGCTTTTTAACTGGGACGATTCATCACTTGACAGATGAGTCTTTTGTGTGATATATTCGTATTAATACAAGAAGTGGTTATAATGCCGGCTTTTCCATGAACACTCTGTCGGATCGTGATTTGTTTTTATGAAACGTGTCATCCTGTGTGTGTTGTTGGCCATCCTGTTTTGTGTTGACGGTGACAGTCTGTCCGCCCAGGTGCTGGATGTCAACCAGTTCAAGGTCACCGTTTACAGCCAGACCAATTCAGCGCCCCCAGTCGCCCCGAACCTCCCTGACGCCTGGTATTTTGGCACTTACATTGACACGGATCCCGACTATGACGTCACCAATGTGGTCGTCTATTCGCCGAGTGAAACCGTGCTGGATTTAAACCAGTACAGCGCCGCCTACTTTGAAAATGGCACGCCCTATTATTCCAATGAAACCAATTTTGACGCGGATTATCCAGGGGGCTACTACGACTATAGTTTCAGCTACACCGATGCCGCCTCCAATATTGATAATGCGGATGTTTTCTTTGACACTTCACCCAGCAACCTGTATGCCTCCAGTATCCCCGCCTTCACTCCCGCCTGCTGGACGGCCATGCAAATGGTGGATCCGGCCATGGATTTTACGCTGAGTTGGAACAACTACACCCTCACGCTCGGCGCGGACCATGCGTTTACGTTCATCAACATCAGTGACCACGCCAGCGGTCTTCAAGTCATCAATCCAACCGGGCCGCCGGAAATTACCTCGACCAATATTCCGGCATACACGCTGAAATACGGACGCGTTTATGATGTGGGCCTCTATTTTAGCGAGCGCCAGGCACCGTTGGACTATGGGATAAGTGATGCCCAAATCGTGGTCGGCTGGGACAACCTCACCATGACCACGCTGCGAACCCTGCCCCTGTGGTTGCAAATCGCCCCGGCGGGAAACAGTGTGGTTCTCGCCTGGCCAGCTCTGGCGACCAACTACCAGCTTCAAGCCTCGACCAGCCTGACCGTCTCCAATCTGTGGAACGAGGTCACCAATCTTCCCGTCGTCAGCGGAACCACGAATATCCTGACGCTTCCGATCCTGAATGCGAATGTATTTTTTCGGCTGGCCACGTTTTGATCCGGCCGACGACCATCAGTGCGCGCTCACAAATTCCTGATGCAGGCGGGCATAAACTCCGCCTTGTTGCAGCAAGCTGGCGTGCGTTCCACGCTCGACGATCCGCCCTTGATCCATCACCAGGACCAAATTCGCCTGGCGGATGGTGCTCAAGCGGTGCGCCACAATGAACGCCGTCCGCCCGCGCAGCAGAATTTCCAGCGCCCGTTGCAGGCGCGCCTCTGTCACCGAATCAATCGCGCTGGTGGCCTCGTCCAGCACCACGATGCGGGGGTTGGCCAGCATCGCCCGCGCAAAACAGATCAACTGCCGCTGGCCAAACGACAGTGAGGCTCCCCGTTCCGCCACGCGCGTGTGAAGTTTTTGCGGCAGCGCCTCCAACAGGTCCGGGCAATCCAGGGACGCCAGACAGGCGGCCACCTCCGCCTCCGTCGCGCCGGGCCGCGCAAAGCGGATGTTGTCCAGGACCGTCCCGGAGAACAGAAAATTGTTCTGCTGGACACTGCCCATCTGCGATTGCAGGGATTCGCTGGTGAGGCCGTGCAAATTTACGCCGTCCACCAACACCTGTCCGCCGGTGGGGAGGTAAAATTTTTGCAGCAGCCCCACGAGCGTCGTCTTGCCGCTGCCCGTGTGACCGACCAGCGCCACTGACTGGCCCGGTTCGGCCACAAACGAAATCCCGCGCAGCACCGGTCGTCCCGGGCGGTATTCAAAATTCACCGCCTGAAATTCCACCCGCCCCTGAATCGCGGGCAACGGTCTGGCCTCCGGTGCGTCCCGCCATTCCGGGGACTGATCGAGCATTCGGAACAGGCGTTCCGCCCCGGCCATGGCCATCAACGCTTGATTCAATTGATTGCCGATCACCTGGATTGGTTCGAAAAAGAGGTTGGCCAGGAAGAAAAACATCACCAAATCACCCGCCTCCATGTGCAGCCAGCCATGCCAGCGCAAAGCGCCAAACGCGCCCAGCAACGCCATCGCCCCCAGAAAGACCTGGCTCTTGAGCTGCAACAACGGCACAAACACCGCGGAGGCCTGGGCCGCGTCCACGTTGTTCTCGCCGTGCGCATCCACCAGTTTTTGGAAGAAATCCGCGTTGACCTCGTGCCGGACAAACGCCTGGGTGACGCGGATGCCGCTGACCGATTCCGCCAGGGTCGAGGAAACCCGGCTCCAGGATTCCTGCGCCTTGCGCAACCGCCGGCTCGTTTCACGCTGGAATTTCTTGTTCACCTCCCAGATCACGGGGGCCATGATCACCATCAGTGAAAACAGCTTCCAATCATACCAAGCCATCAGCGCCGCCGCCGCCGCCATTTGCAAACCCTGCACCACCAGCACGAACATCACGTCCTGCACCCCGGCCCGCACGCTGTCAATGTCCGAGGTCATCCGGCTGATGATGCGGCCGAATTTGGTCTGGTTGAAAAAGGACATTGGCATGGTCATCAGCTTGCGCATCAGCTCCAGCCGCATGTCGTGCACCACGGATTCGCCAAGTTCGAGGGCGAACCGCTGGCGGAAATGGAAGCTCCCCACCGTGAACAACGCCAGCGCCAGATAGCCCGCCGCGGACCAGTAGATTCCCGGCAAATCCCGGCCCGCAATCGGTCCGTTGATGGTACGGCCGATCAGCCACGCCAGAGCCGGCAGTTGCAGGCCGCGCGTGAAGGTCAGCAGGAACAGCCAGTTTCGTTTCGCCGCGCAGGGTTTGGTGTAATTGAAAATCCGGCGGATCAACCGCATTTGCAGCGGCGCCCGGTCGGCTTCCCGTTCCTCCACCGGATTATAATAGGTGATCGCGCCGCGGGAGAAATCGTCTCCTTTCGGAGCCCGGGCGGAGGAGGGCAGGGGATGGGCCGTTGCACTCATTGGCTGGCCTTTCTTCTTGCGGGCTGGGACAGATCCATCATCTGCAACAGGGCGGTGTCGTGATACGGCCCCGGCTGCGCGACCAATTCCTCATGCGTGCCGGTTTGTGTCAACCGCCCGTCGTCCAGCACCAGAATCACATCCGCCCGGCGCAGGAGATTCAACCGGCCCGAGACCACAAACGTCGTGCGCCCGGCCATCGCCTCGCACAAGGCGGGCACGATTTCACTTTCCGTCCGCGCATCCACCGAGGCGGTCGGGTCGTCCAGCACCAGCATGGGCGGCTGCAGGATCAGCGCCCGGGCCAGGGCCAGACGCTGCCGCTGCCCGCCCGACAAATCCACGCCCGATTCCCCCAGCACGGTCTCGTAGCCGCAGGGCAGGGCCAGGATGAAATCGTGGGCGGAGGCAATCCGCGCCGCCCGCTCGATCTCTTCCAGGGTGGCTTGCGGATATCCGAAGGCGATGTTTGCGGCCACGGTGTTCGAGAACAGAAAGCTTTCCTGATAAACAATGCCAATCTGCCGCCGGAAGGCGTCCAGATCCAGTTCCCGCAAATCCCGGCCGTCGGCGAGAATCCGGCCCGCCGTGGGATCGTAAAAGCGCGGGATCAGGCCCAGCAGGGAGCTTTTGCCGGACCCCGTCATTCCAAAAACACCCACCACCTGGCCCGGTTTCGCCTCGAACGAGACGTCCCGCAACACCGGTTCGTCCGCCCGGTAGGCAAACGTCACCCGTTCAAAGGTGAGCCGGCCCGTGAGGCGGCCCGGGGGCACGGCATCCGGCCGGCTCGCCACCGCCACCGGCATGTCCAGCACCTCGAAGACCCGCCGCGCCGCCGCCAGGCTTTGCTGCACCGAGTTGGCGATGGTCGAGATGTTCGCCACCTGGGCAGTGAACTGCTGGAGCAACCCCGCAAACACCACCATCCCGCCGCCCAATGGAATCCGCCCCCGGACATACAGCCAGCCGCCGAACGCAAACAAAATCACCAGGCTCAACTGCGACAACAACTGAGTGGCGGGCGTGAACACCGACAGATCCCAAAAAATCCGGCGTTGCTGCGACGAGACGCGTGTGTTGGCTTCCTCAAAGCGCCGCACCTGCTCCTTCTCGCCTGCAAAACCCTTCACGGTCTGCATCCCGCGCACACTCTCGCTGAATTTGAGGATCATGTCGTCCGTCAACTTGCGATTCTTCAGATACCCCGGACGCAGCCGGGCCGAATAAAAACAGGCGAGCCAGGCCAGCGGAAGCGACACCGACAAACACGCCAGCGTCAGTTCCGGCTGAATCCGCCACATGAAGAACGCATAAGCCGCCAGGGTCAGAATCAGGTTCGTCCCCTGTAACAAGACCCCGTCCACAAACAAGCGGGTGTTCTGCACATCGCCCGTCACGCGGTTGAAAATTGAGTTGGAACCATGATCGTCGAAGAAGCTGAAGCTCAGCCGCTGCAATTTGGCGTAAATCTCGGACCGCAGGGCGGGGACGATGTCGCCCTGGGTCAACCGCGCGGTGATCATGTTGTAAGCGTAGGTGAGGAGGGCGCGTGCGATGGCCAGCACCACAATCGCGATGGCCAGCGCCGCGACAATGGTCAGGGGTGACCAACCGGCCGGCGGATTCAAGCCAAAGGGATAAACCGGCGGTGGCAGCGACGGGTTCAACGCATAGCGGATGACATCAATCACCACCCCCAGCCACTTTAGCCCCACGATCCCAAACAGCAGCAGCAGCACGCTCAGCACCAGCGACCACAGGCAATCGGCCCGGAACCGCCACGCCAAGGTCAACAGGCGCCGACAGAGATTCCAAGAGGAATACCGCTCGTCGTCCGGCGCATTTATATCTGTTGCTGTCGTTTTCAGGACTCCCAAAATGCCGGATTTTGGAGTCGCAATCGAATCAAATTCCACACGGTTTAAGGGGGCACAAGGTGAATCACGACTTGATCGAGCGGGGTTCCGACCTGGTCAGACGGGCGAAAAGCGTGCCAATTCAATGGTTTGACCGTTGCCACGGCTCAACGCCGAGGAACGCAAGCGTAAGTTGAAGTGGCTCAAGAGGTTAGCCCGGAAGGGTGGTGGATCGAGGTCCGTCCTGGCACCTGATTGAAAGGTTTGATTTGGTTTGACCAGGTTTGACTGGCGGAAGGTTGAAAAGAGCCTTTATCTGGTCTTCGAGTCGTATTTCGATGCATCGCTGATGGTTTGCAACGAGGGGGGCCGGGGGCGGGGGTTGAAAGGTTTGACTGAGTTTGACCCGGTTTGACGCCTGACGCCGGGTCAGGGGACCCGGGCTGCAATCCAACGACGCTGGCGATTTTGGGCTGGGTCTTGCCGAACGGCTCCGACTGGTTCAAAGGTTGGATTTACTTGGATTCGGTTGGATTTCATGGGCAGGGACGATTATGCGGCGCTCGCCGGGGACGCCGCTACGCCGAATAGCCGATACGGTCACTTGCCACTCGTCACGTCAATTAATATGTCAAAGAACTGGGGAGGGCATTAAGCCATCCGCCTCCGCCATGGCGGACAGGTCCGCCGGGGGATTGGGTGGTGCCTGGGGACAGAATCATGCAGGCAACCGTCCGTCACCCTCCTTCACTGCGATTGGCCGGAGCCGGAAAAAATAAACCGGTCCACAACCAACCCTGATACATTTGCACGTTTTTTAACCCTGTCAACCGAGATTTTGAAGAAAACTAATGAAAGCGAAAGCCAGTCCCTGCGGGAAAAATGTCTCCGCCCTCATCCCGGCCTTCTCCCCCAGGGGAGAAGGGGAACGGTTCGTCCGGCTCTGGTGATTACGGCAGTTTCAGTGGTGGTCCACCCACAGGTTCATGGAAGGGGAGAACGGTTCGTCCGGCGGTTGGCGGGATGGATGGCCGGGGTGGTTGGATGCTTGCCCGCAAGAGCGGCAGAGGACTGCCGCACTACAGGACGCGGCGCGCGGACGGGGGCCTCATCGCGCTGGGATGATGGGCGTCGTCGGTGGCCAAAGCAGATGGTTCAGAGCCTCCTCACGTCGGCTGCTACGATCATTTTCCAGTCAAGGAAGGCCAGGATGCCAAAAATAAGTGCGGCAAACGCCAGTTTGCCGCTACGTTCGCATGCCGGTCGGGATGGCCGGGGTGGGAGGCACGATGAAAGTGGAAAGAGGCGGGATGTGGTTTCATCTGCATCGGGTTTGTGATTTAATCCGGGCGGTGAATGAATTTCTGACGGTGTTTGGGGCGGTGATGCCGGTGTTTGGCCTGATGGCGATCGGGTTGCTGTTGCGGCGGCGCGGCTGGCTGGAGATCGCGGCGGAGGCGACTTTGCTGCGGCTGTGCATTAATTTGCTGCTGCCGGCGCTGATCTTTGATTCCGTGCTGGGCAATGCGGCGCTGCGGCGACCGGAAAATCTTCTGTTGCCGCCGCTGGCCGGCTTTGTCATGGCGGCAGTGGGCTTTGGGGTGTCGCTGCTGGCGGCGCGCCTGGCCGGGGTGCCGGCGGGGCCGCAACGGCGGACGTTTGGCTTTACCACGGGGCTGCAAAATTATGCTTATCTGACCATCCCCCTGAGTGTGATGTTGTTTGATCCGGCGACGACGGGGGTGTTGTTCATTCATAATGTGGGGGCGGAAATCACGCTGTGGACGCTGGGGCTGGCGGTGCTGACGGGCGGGGGATTCACGGGGGGCTGGCGCAAAATCATCAATGCTCCGCTGGTCGCCCTGTTGCTGGCGCTGAGTCTGAACGCCTTGGGAACGCGGGTGACGCCGCCGGCTCCGGTGGCTTTTTCGGGGCACCTGGTGTTGACGACGGTGCATTGGCTGGGGCAATGCGCCATCCCGCTGGTGCTGTTGGTGATTGGCGGGATTGTGTCGGATCACCTGTCGGAGATCCGGGGTCAGGGGATGGGGCGGGTGATCCTGGCGGCCAGCGTGGTGCGGTTGGGGATCATGCCGGTGTTGTTTATCCTGCTGGCGCGGTGGCTGCCGTGTTCGCTGGAGCTCAAGCGGGTGATCATATTGCAGGGGGCGATGCCGGCGGCGGTGCTGCCGATTGCGCTGACGAAACATTATCAGGGGGATACGCGGATTGCGTTGCAGTCGGCTTTGGGGACTTCCATGATCGGGCTGGTGACGGTGCCGCTGTGGATACGGGTGGGGGGATATTGGGCGGGGCTGTGGTGAACGGCGCGATCTGCCGTTGGGAAGGGCAGCATGGGAGGAATGGGAGTCAGGCGAGGAATGGGGCCGGGGGATTATTCGGGTCAAGGTTCCACTTCCTCGTCAGAGGGACCGCAGGGATGCGCCGGGGAGAAAGACAAATAATGGGCGGTGCGGCAACACCGCCCTACCGAGGGGACGACCGCCCTCAGCCCGGCCTTCCACCCCGGGGAGGGGAATGGTTCGGACGGTGGTTGGAGAATGCTGGATGGCCAGGGTGGGGCGGATGCTTGCGCGCAAGAGCGGTGGAGGGCCACCGCAGTACGGGACGCGGCGCGCGGATGGATGTTCTTTGGCGCAGGAGCGGGGGCTGCGATTCGCTGGTTCGGCCTTACATGCCTTCGGGGTTTTGCGGGGCGTTATTCTGGGCCTGCGCTCGCCGGGCTCGCTCCGACCCAGGCTGGCATCTGGCCGCGCCGTTGGCGCTCGCGTGGGTGGCGGGACGCAAATTGTCGCGTGGTGACATTGTGGGGGTTGGTTGGTTGAAGGGTTGCGAAGACTCTCATTCAGAGCCTCCTGACGTCGTCTGCTACGAGGTCAAATGAGCCGGCGGTGTGCTTTTGGAGCGTCGCTGTTTTGGGTGGGCGCGGGGTGGCAGGGGGGCATCAAACGCCGCCGAAGCGGCGGTGGCGACGGGCGTATTCCTCGAGGGCGGAAAAGAGCTGGGGTTTGCGGAAATCGGGCCAGAGGGTGGGGGTGATGACCAGTTCAGCGTAGGAAATCTGCCAGAGCAGAAAGTTGCTCACGCGCATTTCCCCGCTGGTGCGAATGAGGAGGTCGGGATCAGGAATGGAGCGGGTCCAGAGGTGATCGGATATCACTTTTTCGGTGATGTCGGCGGGTTCGATCTGGCCGGATTTGACTTTTTCGGCGAGGCGGCGGACAGCGTCCACAATCTCAATGCGGCTGCCATAGCTCAGGGCCATGATAAGGGTCAGGCCGTTGTTTTTGGCGAGGGTGGCGATGGATTTTTTGAGGTGGTCCTGCACGAGGTCGGGCAGCCGCCAGATCTGGCCGATGATTTCGAGCCGGACGTTGTTTTTGTTCAGCTCGGGGGTCTCGGTCTTCAGGTAGTGAACGAGGTACTTCATCAGGGCGTCCACTTCCTCCTTGGGCCGGTTCCAGTTTTCGGCGGAGAAGGCGTACAGGGTCAGGTATTTGATGCCGAGTTCGCCGGCGTTGCGAATGATGGCGCGGGCGGATTCCGCGCCCTGGCGGTGGCCCTCAATCCTGGGGAGCCCGCGTTGTTTGGCCCAGCGTCCATTGCCGTCCATGATGACCGCCACATGCTGGGGCAGACTGGCCCGGGCTCCGGCACTCAACTGGAGGGTGGCGGCGCTCACACAAAAATGGTTTGCTCACGGGCCGGTCCCACGGAGGCGATGAAGAGTTTGGCCTCGGAGAGTTCGGCGATGGCTTTGAGATAGGCCCGCGCCTTGGGGGGCAGTTCCTTCCAGGATTTCGCCCCGCTGGTGGGGGTCTGCCAGCCTTCAAACTCGACGTAAACGGGTTCGCATTCGGCGATCAACTGGGCGTCGTTGGGGACATAGTCAAAACGTTCCTTGCCGTGGCGGTAGGCGATGCAGACTTTGATGGTGGCGACGGTGTCCAGTCCATCGAGATTGGTGACGGCGAGTTTATCAATGCCGTTGACCATGGTGGCGTGGCGGGTGGCAACGGCGTCGAACCAGCCGCAGCGGCGGGCGCGGCCGGTGGTGGCGCCGAATTCACGGCCCATGCCGTGGAGCAGGTCGGAAACTTCGGCGTTTTCGGTGGGGAACGGACCTTCGCCCACGCGGGTGGTGTAGGCCTTCATGACGCCAACGACCTCGTCCATGCGGTTGGGCGCGACGCCGGAACCCGTGCAGGCTCCGCCGGAAGTGGTGTTGGAGGAGGTGACGTAGGGATAGGTGCCGTGATCAATGTCCAGGAAGGTGCCCTGGGCGCCTTCAAAGAGCAGGTGGTCACCGCGGCGGGTGCATTGGTGCAGGAGGACCACGGTGTTGGCCACATAGGGCTTGAGGTAATCGCCGGCGGCGCGGTATTCGGCGAGAATTTTTTTGAAGGAAAGGGGTTTGGCCCCCAGCGCCCGAAGGACTTCGTTGTTTTCCTTGATGCGCAGGCGGAGTTTCTCCTCAAAGCGGGCGGGATTGACCAGGTCAATCATGCGCAGGCCAACCCGGGCGGCCTTGTCGCCGTAAGCGGGGCCGATGCCGCGCTTGGTGGTGCCGAGCTTGTGTTTGCCCTTGAGGACTTCGCGCTGGGCGTCGAGTTCCCGGTGATAGGGGAGGACGAGATGGGCGGTTTCGCTGACGACGAGATTTTGGCCGACTTTCACCTTGAGCTGCTTCAAGCCCTCGATTTCGGCGACGAGGCCGACGGGATCAATGACGACGCCGTTGCCGATGACGCAGAGCTTGTCCTTGCGCAGGATGCCCGAGGGGATGAGGTGCAGGACGTATTTTTTGGGCCCGAGGAAAACGGTGTGCCCGGCGTTGTTGCCGCCCTGGGTGCGGACGACGACGTCCGCCTGCTCGGTGAGCACATCAATGATTTTGCCTTTGCCCTCGTCGCCCCATTGAGCGCCGACCAGAATCGTATTTGCCATAGTGTTTCAAAGAACCACGCCGGGGGTTAACAATAAAAATCCCCGAAGATTAAATTCGGGGCAAAGCGCGTGGTCTTTGCGGATAGAAACTAAAAAGAGCGGGGGCCGGTGTCAACCTTGTAGTTTTGCGGGTTGATCCAGATGTCCGCCCAACCGTCCGATTTATTGGATGGAATCCCGTGGCAGGGAAAAATGGTAAGTTCCGGCAGCCAGTGGAAGTCGGGTGACCGGATCGTCGGGCAAAGGGAGGGCCCGGCCGGATTCTCTGATTTTATCCGGTGGAAGGGGCAAGACCAGCGTGGCGGAACTGTTTGGGGGGATGGTGACGTCGTAACGGCACTGGTTTTTCCCGACCCGCCAGCCTGAAGCAATGGTGCCGTAAGGGGAATCAAACGTCACTTGGGCGTGGGCGAGGCGGGAGGTGAATTGCGGGGCCAGGAAAAAATGTTTGCAGCCGGGGCTGGCGTCATCGGGTTGAATGCCGGCCGCACCGGAGTAAAGCCAGGAGCCGATGGAACCGAGCGAATAATGGTTGAAGGAATTCATCGAGGAATCCTGGAAGCCTTGCTCCGGAGTCCAGCCGTCCCAACGCTCCCAAATGGTGGTGGCGCCATTTTTCACGGAAAACAGCCACGAGGGACAGGTGTTCGTCAAAACCAACTGCCAGGCGAGATCCGAACGGCCGATTTCCGTCAGCACCGGACAGATCAGGCCGTTGCCGACGAATCCACCGGTCAAGTGGCCGTGTTGGACCACGTTGTCCGCCAGGCGCCGGGCGGCGGCGGCGCGGAGATTTTCCGGGAGCAAATCAAATTTCAACGCGAGGATGTATCCGGTCTGGGTGTCGCCTTGGATCGTTCCGTTGGTGGAGACAAAGGCTTGGTTGAAGGCGTCGGTGACATCGTGGAAGATCTGGTTGTATTTGGCGGCGTCGTCCGTTTTGCCGAGCAAGGCGGCCGCCCGGGCCACCAGATGGGCTGAGTTCGCCAAATAGGCCGTGTCCACCACTTCGGTGGGGGTCCGGGTGGGCGCAAGATGATCGCCGACACCGCCACTCAAAATCAGGTTGTGGGAACGCCGGGCGCTGAAGTCAACCCATCTTGCCATGAACGGATAATTGTCGGCCAGAAACTCCTGGTCGCCGTATTTTTCGTACATCACCCACGGAATAATGACGCCGGCATCGCCCCACACGGGCATGGCCGGTTGCGGGCGGGAGACGCGCGGCGCGACGTCGGCGAAGTCGCCGTTCGTGCCCTGTCCGTCGTCCACATCCACCAGCCACTTGGCAAAGAAGGCGGCGACGTCGGCGAGGCACGCGGCGGTGGGGGCGAAGACCTGCGCGTCGCCCATCCAGCCGAGGCGTTCATCGCGCTGGGGACAATCCGTGGGCACGCTCAGGAAGTTTCCACGCTGGCTCCAGACGATGTTTTGATAAAGCCGGTTCAGATCGGGATTGGAGGATTCAAAGGTTCCGGTCGGGGGCATGTCGGAGCCAACGACGATGGCGCGGAGATCCTCCGCGTTGAGCTGCCCGGGATAACCGGTAATTTCAACGTAACGAAAACCATGGAAGGTGAAATGCGGTTCAAACGTCTCGCGGCCGTTGCCGGCGAGCGTGAACTTATCAGTCGCCTGCGCGGTCCGGAGATTCTCGGTGTAAAGCGAACCGTCCGAATTGATCATCTCGGCGTGGCGCACGGTGACGGTGAGGCCGGCCGGGCCGCCCGCCAGGAGACGGACGTGACCGACCAGGTTCTGGCCGAAATCGGCAAGCCAAGCCGCGCCGTGCCGGGTAATTTTTCGCGGGGCCAGTTCCATGAGCGCGCGCACCGGCGGGCCAAGTTGGGGGACGAGCGCAACGGCATGTTCCTCGACCACGGCGCGGCTCCACGCGGAATCGTCAAAGGCGGGCTGGTTCCAATCCTGGACGGCTTTTTGGGCATCAATGATTTCACCCCATTGTTCGTCCGAGCCGATGATTGCACCCGGACCGGCCTGCCAGGTCTCATCCGTGGCGATGACACAGGTCGTGCCATCGGCATAGGTGATTTCCAGTTGGGCATCGAAGGCCGGCCGCTGGCCATATTGCGCCGCGCCCATCCAGCCGAGCCGGCCCGCATACCAGCCGTCGCCGAGCACGGCCCCCAGGGCATTTTCTCCCGGATGAATCAGCTTGGTTACGTCATAAGTCTGGACCATCACGCGCTTCGTGTAATCGGTCCAACCGGGCGCCAGCAAGTCATCGCTGACGCGCCGGCCGTTGAGGGAGGCTTCATAGACGCCCAGGGCCGTGGCGTAGAGGCGCGCGCGCGCAATCGGCCCGGTCGCGGCAAAACGTTTCCGCAGGTAACGGCCCGGCCCGACGGTGATGTCGTAATATTTGGAAAGCTGCTCGGAAAAAGGCGCGACCACGGTGGCCGCCGGCCAGCCGGAATCATTGAAATCGTGAGCGAACCAATCGCCGCGCGGCGCCATGGAGGCCTTCCAAGAGCCGTCGGTGTTGAACTCGAGGCGCCGTCCGTCGGCCAGCTCGATGAGGCCGTGAGCGGCGATGGCATTTCTACCGGCCCGGCCGCGGTCACGCCGAGTGCCGCCCCGCACGGCGGCGGAGCTGATGGCGATAAGATTATTGCCGGGTGTCAATTGACCGTCAATCTCCACGTGCAATGGCGCCGTGAGGCTGGTGAAGCCCGGGTGGGTGGCATGGCCATTAACGTAGTTGGTGATGAGGCCGTCCGCCGCCACATCCATGAACGCGCGGCGAATGACGGCGTTGGTGGGGAGTTCGACGGCGAGCCGGATGGCCGCCGCCTGACCCGCAGTGGAACCGGCATTGATCCAGGATGCTTTCGCCAGCGCGTTTTGTTCGATGTTATAACGCGGCAAATTGGCGGTAATCCACCGGCCTTTCCACTCGTTGGTGGCATTTAGCAGACCCAACTCGAACCAGGCCGCGTCGCTCCAAGCGGTCGGATGGCCGTCCTTGTCCCAAACACGGACCTGCCAGAAAACCCGGGAGCGCGAAGCAAGCGGCTGGCCCGCCCAGGGAACCAGCACAGATTGGTCGGAATTGACTTTGGCGGAATTCCAAAGGCCGGGCGAACCGTTCTTGAGGCCGGCCAGGGAGGAGGCCGCGCGGATTTCCCAGGCGGTCTGCACTTCCCCGCTGCGGTCGGAGCGGAGCTTCCACGAAAGGCGCGGCTGTTGATCGCCGATGCCGATGGGATTGGACAGATGCTCGCAAGTCAGGGCGTCAATTTTAACCGGCGAGAGCTTTTCGGCGTGGACCGAAACCACCACGCAAAGCACCGCCCACAGCAAAAAAAAGTGACGCAACATAAAATTTATTTGGATTCTCCAGGTTTGAAATACTTGTCGGCGAAATCCAGAAAAGCTTTCCAGTCGGACGCGGTGATGGTGTGTCCGCCGGAGTGATAATGGAAACCGAGGTCGCCGGTGATGAGGGGCGTGTCCACGGGCGGGCCGTTGGACGTGCCGAGATCCTGCCTGCCGACCAGCCGGTAAACCGGGCCGGCAGCCACCTCGGCCAGGAATTCACCGCGCGGATCCGACCATTGGTCCTGCGTGCCGCCACCGATGAACACGGGGTGCGGAGCGTTCAGGGCGATCAGCTCGTGCGTGTCCACGGGCATCTCGTTCCAGTGCCCGGCGTATTTCTGGAAATGGCCGGCGAATTGCCAGGGGAAATTTGCCGCCATGTCATCCACGGTCTCCCCATAATCGCGGCGGGCCAGCGAGGAACCCATTTCACCCGCGCAACTGGAATAAATGACCGCGAAACGCGGATCTCTGGCTCCGGCCAGTAAAACCGTTTTGCCGAGACGCGAATGGCCGATGAGCGCGACGCGCCTGGCGTCCACAGCGGGGTCCTGCTCCAGATAATCCAGCACCCGGCTCGCGCTCCAGGCCCAGGCGCTGATGGTTCCCCATTCATCCGGCGCGGGTTTGGCCTGACCCGGTTTGAGCGTCAACCCAATAACGCCGGAATGGAAGGTGTTTGAGTTGTCCGGTTGGACGTCCGAGTAGCGGAACGTCGCGTAACCGTAACCGTGCGCGAAGATGTTGGTGACCGGACCGGCTTCGCTAAAACCGGGTCTCCGCAGGGAACCCGCCGCCGGGGTGTTCGTGGTTCCGTCGGGGAAAGGCGGATTGGTGAAGAAAACGAGGTGGAGCAACAGCGGCACCGGCCCGGTGGCATTGGCGGGCAGATAAAGGTGCAGATGCCCGACCGGCGCGTTGGTGGCCTGGCCGAATTGAATCTCAACGTGCTGGTGAACCGCCAAGCCGCCCAGGGCATGGGTATCGGTCTCGACAACATTGAAGGCCGGCTTTGGCGCGTTTGACGGGACGCGGCCATAAATGTCCCGATCGTAAGTCAGCAATAGTTCCGGCCGGCGCACGTCGAACCACGTTTTGGCATCCAGCACGGGGTGGCCGTTTGCAAGCACAAGCGGATCGGGCAGAGTGTAGTCGCCGACCTTGGATTCGTCGTAATTTGAAATGTGGCCGGTCGGCGCGCGGCGGAGGGGATTGCCATTGGCGTCCGCGCGTGGCAGGGGAGCGTTGGTCAGGACCCCCGAATCCGCCGCATGAAGGCAAACATCCCCGAGGAGGCCAATGCATAAAAAAGCCGAGATGGCAAAATGTACTCGCATAAAAAACTGGCGTTGTGATGGTTCCGCAATACTTACGACAAATATTCACGGGGCTTGTGAAATCAACCCGCCCTCGATTTTCACCGGCCGGGCGGTGATTTTCACGCTGGCCGGCTCCAAACCGGCACGCATGGCCTGAAGGGTGATGTCCCCGGCGGTCAGCGTGGAGCGGATGGCCACGCGGTTGACGCCGCATTCGGTGTCGAGATAAAGGTTGTTGATGGAGTTGACCTTGCCGCTGTTGTAGCCGCCGCGCCAAAGGGCCGGGCCATCGAGTTTGAAATCCACGCGGGCTTCATCGGTCGGACAGCGGCGGCCCTGGGCATCCACCACTTCGACGTCGAAAAAGGCGACATCCGAACCATCCGCCCGCAGGCCGTCGGGGCCGGTGTGCGGGGTGAGTTTGATGCTTTTGGGCTGACCAGCGGTTTCGATTTGATCCTGGGCGACGATTTTGCCCTGGGATGTGCCGACGGCCTTGATGGTGCCGGGGGCGAAGGAAATCGCCGGAAAGGCGAAGATGTAGCCGTTGGTGGGGTGGGTCACGGTGCCTTTGGAGTGATCGTTGATGAATAGTTCCACGGAATCGCAATGGTTGGCGGCCACATAAACGGTTTTGACGGTGTTGGAAGGGTAATTCCAGTGACCGATGACATGGAGGTCCGGGGTTGGGCTCTGCATGACGCGATAGACATAATAAGCCTGCTTGGGAAGGCGGACGGAATCCACCTTGCCGCTGACGCGACAGACTTCGCTGCTGTCCTGGCGGCCGTCGGCATTCGAGTCGGACCAATAAATCGAGGCGTAGGCCGACCATTTGGAGTGGGCGGGATCAGGATTGGAAATACGATTGAGGTAATAGTCATAATAGCGGCCGGCCGCCGCCAGACAGAAGGTCTCGGAATTCCAAGCATAGGTGTCATCCGGCCCGGGTTTAAAGCCGAAATGCGGAGGCGAAAAGTCATCCCAAAAACGGCGGGCGGCTTCGTCGCGAAAATCCTCGGTCTCGGTGAGCGGGGCAAGATCCCGGCGTTCGGCACTGTAGGCGCGGAACATTTCGGTATTGTTGGTCAGCGCATCGGTGCGCCGATCCTGTCCGATCATCACGCCAAAGTAGCCGGCAAGGCGGGTCGCGGCGGCCTCTGTGAGCGTGCGGCAACCCGTCACGCGCCCGCCATGGGGATCCCATTGTTTCTGCAAATCCACCATGGCCTGCAAGTGCGCGGTGGTGATGTTGTTATTGCCGGCCTCCCAGAAGAGGATGCTGGGATGGTTGCGGAAAAAAATCATTGAATCTCGCATGACCTCCATGCGTTGTTCCCACTGGCGGGCTGCGGTCTCGGGTTTTGACCGGCGGTCCAGCACGGGATCCCCCTCCTTGTCGCCCGCCGGACAGACTTCGACAATGCCGGCCTGGTCACAGGCCCGGACATCCACCGCCTGCGGGGAGATGTGCATCCAACGCACATAATTCGCATGGGTGCTGCGGAGGAGGTCCGCATTGTAATCATGCATCCAGTCCGGAAACGCCTCGCCGAGACCCGCCCACTCGTCCGACGAGCGCTGGGAATAGCCGGTCAGATACACGAACTTGTCATTGATCCAAACGCCGCCCTTGCCCGCGCCGCCCTTGAATTCGGCCTTGCGGAAGCCGGTGTGGGTTTTTTGCACGTCCACCACCTGGTCGTTGACGGTGAGCAGGGTGTATACGTCGTATAAACACGGCGTTTCATCACTCCAGAAATTGGCGCCGGTCAATTTTCCGGCGGCGGTGAATTTCTCCGTCTCGCCGCTCACCAAATCCAGGGGGTCGCCTTGAAATTGCGCGCAGATTTTTCCGTCGGCATCCACGACGACGGCGGAGAGGGTAATGGATTGCTGGTCGCCGGATTCGTTGCGCACCTGGGACTCAATGTTAATGTCGCACGTTTTGTCGGGAATGGAAAAATCCGACGGGTAGATGTAAGTGCCCGTGGTTTTGAGATTTTCGTACAGTGGCAGGGTTTGATACACCCTGCCGGTGAGGTGCAGCCAAAGATCATGATTGAGGCCGCCATAATTGGGGTTGAAGGCGCGTCCCATCCACTCAAACCCCGCGCCGGTGGCTTCCTCTGAATAATCGTTGCTGTTATCCACTTTCACGGCGATGACATTTTCTGCATCGCCAAAATTCACGAGGCCGGTGAGGTCCAGACCGCAAGGGGTGATGCCGTTTTCATATTTGCCGGCGAATTTGCCGTTGACCCAGAAGCGGCCCGCCTGCTTCAGTCCCTCAAATTCGAGGAACACCTTGTCGCTGGCGGCGGCGGCGGGCAGCTTGAAGTGCTTTCGATACCAGGTGATGCCCGCCCAGGCCCGCCGGTCCCCCCCGCTGTGGCTGATAATGGCGGTGTAAGAATCGGTGTCATTGAACGTATGCGGCGCGCTGACGGTGGTCCACTGGGAGTCGTCAAAGTCCACGCGTTCGGCATTCGTGACATCCTGGCGGATGAATTTCCAGTCCGGATTGAAATTAAAGAGGCTGCGGGGCGACGCGGGCGGGGTGTAGGGGGCGGTGGCAATGACGGCATGGCAGCCCATCAGAGTCCAGGTCAGGAGTCCAAGAATAATAATTTTTTTCACAGATTTAATTGATTTCCAGTTTAAATTTAGGACGCAAACCGATGGCACAAGGTGACAGCCCCGGGGCGGGGGGTGCATGGAAACACTCCATAGCCAGCGGCGGTTTTGACCATTCATCATGGGTTTGGTTTGATCTGCAGGATGCCGAGGAGCACAGGGAGAATCAATGCCGGGATGATTCGTAATGGATCATTTATGTTTTGGATTTGGAATCGTCCCCGACCTGATTGGGCGGCCGGCCTCGACCGCGGAATCACGGCTGAGAGGCCAGCGCATAAGTGGCGTTGGTGGCCCACTGCCAGGGGGTGAGGGCGGCGTGACCGTCCGGGAAACTAACATTGCCGCCCATTTTGGCATGGCGCAGCGTGATCTGGTTGCCGGACAGGACGCCGATTTTGACCTCCAACCGGCCGTCATCCGGCCCGACGCCGGCCCCGGCGGCAATGCAACCCGGTGGCATTTCCGAGGCGTAGTTGGCTTCCTCGGTCAACATGATTTTTTCCGAGGCCCGGCGGACGGCCGACATTTTAAACGGCTCGGGGGTGCCGGTGTTCGGACCAGACACATTCTGCCATTGCAGGGCCATGCCGTCGGTTACGGTGGAATTGCCGTTCATGCTGTAACTGAAAGCATAGCCATTGATTTTGGGCAGGATTTGGACGGCCGGGCAAAGAAACAGGTTGGTACTGGTGGTGTTTCCGCAGGCCAGGGCAAGCTGGCTGTTTTTGAGCAGCCGCTGGGTGGTGTCGCTGGTTCTCTGCCAGTAAATCCAGTCTTCGTTATGAAAGTCCTGGTCATTGGACGCCACGCCGGGAAAGTTGTCGTTGTTATCCGTCACATACATGGTCATGCCCAAGGCCAGTTGTTTCAGATTGCTGATACACTGACTTTGTTGAGCTTTCTTTTTGGCCTTGGCCAGCGCTGGCAGAAGCATGGAGGCCAGGATGGCGATGATGGCGATGACCACCAGCAGTTCGATGAGGGTGAAACCCACTGCAAGCCGGCCGGGCACGCGGGGTTGGTGGACGGTTTTGTGTTTATGATTTATCATTTACGGTTGTCGGTTGTAATTGCCAAACGGGATTCCAGTGTCGGGTTGCGTCGGCTTTTATAGTTAATCAAGTTAACAGACACCCGGCGGCTAAAGCGTCACCATTAATGGTGATTTTGGGACTGGTCTTGCAGAAAGCCGGCTGGCCTGCCGTTCTTTTGATCTGCACTTGCGTTACGGGGTGGTTGGCTCCATTTTTGGGCATGCCATTTTCGTTATGCCACGGGGCGGGTCTGGCCAATTGGAAACGATTGGCGCGGGTCGTCGGCTTGGTTTTGGGGGTGCTGTTGGTCGTCGGTTTTCGGCTTCAGGCCGGGACATCGCCTTATCTGGTGGATGTCTGGGATCGGGAAGACGGGCTGCCCAGCAGTTCGGTGTCCGGCATTGCGCAAACGCCTGAAGGTTACCTGTGGATTGGCACCTTCAACGGATTGGAACGGTTCGACGGAGCCCGGTTTGTGAATTTTGACCCCTTCAACACGCCGGAACTCAAACAGGAACGCGTCCATTACCTTTTTACCGACGCGCAGGGAACCCTTTGGATTAACACCTTTGACGGTTCCATGACCACCTGGCGAAAAGGCGTGTTTACGCGTGAAACGAACTGGCCCGGCGGGCCGGGCGAACTGGTTTCAGCCAGCTTCAACCGGGTCATTTTTGCCACCACCGGGGCTGTGGTGGAAAGACTGGGGCCACCAGACAAACCCTCCCGCTGGCAGGTCATCCGACCGGCCGGTGGCATTCTCACTCATACCGCCTGTGCTGATGCGGCCGGGGACATTTGGTATATCACGGCCAATCACCAGCTTGGCCGGGTGCAGGGGAACCAGTCCGAAATCCTGCCGGCAGACCCGGTGTTGCCCGGCAACCGGATCAATTGTCTGGCGACCGATCCCGCCGGCCGACTCTGGGTGGGAACGGATGCCGGCCTGGCCCGGCGGGAGGGAAGTCACTTTCTGGATCAGACACCGGCGGACCCGGAACCGCTGTCGGTGACCTTCCTGGCCATCAACCCGCAGAATGAGTGCTGGGTTTTTGCCAATGGTCACATGCGCCGGTGCCGGGACCGGGTTTGGGTGGCGGAAGCGACGGCATGGCGGGATTTGCCCAGAGCCCACGTCAACTCCCTGAGCGCGCATATGGATTTGGCCGGCAACCTTTGGTTTGTCCATTTTGGCAAGGGACTTTTGTGCGCCGGCACCGACGGATCCGTCCGCTCCATTGCCAGTGGCGACGGCCTGCCTGGCAACCGGGTCATATGCTGGTTTCAAGATCGCGAAGGAAATGTCTGGGTGGGGGCGGATCGTGGTGGTCTGGCACGCCTGCGGCCATGCCAGTTTAAAGTCATCAACTCCGTCAATGACCCGGCGGCCAACACGTTTATGTCCGTGTGCGAAGATGCCGGAGGGGCGGTCTGGATGGGCTCCCTGGGCGGTGGCATCACCCGCTGGCAGAATGAGGTGGTCACGAATTTTCCCCTAACCACCCTCAACAACCAAGGGTCGGTCTTCGCAATCTACCCTGATCAACAGCCGGGCTGCCTTTGGTTAAGTGCCGACAGCGAGGATTTGTACCGGTTTGCGAACGGACAAATCAGCCAGCCGAACTGGAGTGTGCATGGGGTTAAAGCGATTCTTCGCGACCGGCGGGGACGGTTATGGCTGGGCATGCGAGATGGTCTGGCCTGTTATGCAAACGGAACCCTGAAACACTTGGGGACCAATGATGGTTTTCAGCGCAGCGATGTGCGGGCCCTGGCTGAAGACGGGCAGGGGAATATCTGGGCGGGCACCGGGACCGGCGAGTTGTACCGGTTTGGGAATCAGAACATCAAGCCGGGGGCGGTGGCCGGCGGGGTAGTCTATCGCGTGCCGGATCGCTGGGGAAAACAACCCGTTTGGGCGATCTGTCCTGACCAGGGGACGCTTTGGGTGGGAACCTTCCGTGGCGGCTTGCTGCGGTTTCAGGATGGACAATTCACCCGGTACACCGTGGAACAGGGGCTGCCCAATGATGTGATCTGCCAAATCCTGCCTGACCGGCTGGGCAATCTGTGGTTGGGAACTTATGGCGGTATTGTCCGCGTTTCGAAGGCGGAACTAAATGCGGCCGCCCGGGCCCCGTCCAATTCGATCGCATGGGCCACTTATGGCCGGCTCGACGGGTTGACTTCGCTGGAATGTGCGGGCGGTTATCAACCTTCCGGCTGGTTGGGAGCCGATGGACGGCTTTGGTTTTCCACCAGTGAAGGGGTGGCGAGCATCCAACCCAATACCCTGATCAGTAACCGCCAGGTGCCGCCCTTGCTAATCGAGGACGTCATCGTGGATGGAAAGCCCGTCAACCTCCCCCCCGCCACGGCCTCCAGTCCGGCATCCTTCGGCCGGACGGACTTGGAAATTGGCCCCGGCAAACACTATGTTGAGTTTCATTACACCGGTTTGAGTTTCACGGCCCCGGAACAAGTGCGCTTCCGGTATCGCCTGCGCGGACTTGAGGACCAATGGGTCGAGGCTGGCACCCGGCGTTTCGCACCCTACACGTTTCTGCATCCGGGCGATTACCATTTCGAAGTCATGGCTTGCAATAATGAAGGTTTGTGGAATCCGCATGCGGCTGCTCTCACCCTGAGCATTCAACCGCACGTTTGGGAATCCTGGTGGTTTTTCCTGAGCCTCGGCTGCTTGCTGGCCGGTTCCATTGCCATCGGGGCTCGTCGTCTGGGCATCCGGAAATATCGGCGGCAGATGGAACGTTTGGAACAGCAACAAGCCCTCGAACGGGATCGCGCACGCATTGCCAGGGATATTCACGATGACCTGGGGTCTGGACTCACTCAAATCGGCCTGCTAACCGAACTCACCCGCCGTGCCCCGGCGGAGGCGCTGGATGGCCGCCTGAATCAAATTTCCGATACCGCGCGCGAACTTACCGGAGCCATGGATGAAATCGTCTGGGCGGTTAATCCGCGCAACGACACCCTGGACAGCCTGGCGATTTACCTTTGCAAATTTGTACCTGAATTTCTTTCCCTGGCCGGAGTGCGTTGCCGACTGGACGTGCCGGTGCGATTGCCTCCCCGGCCGTTGAGCGCCGAATCCCGTCACAACTTGTTCCTCGCTGTCAAAGAAGCCCTTAACAATGCCGTAAAATACGCCCAAGCCACGGAGGTCAGGCTCAAACTGATTCCCGCCCGGAGGACTTTTACCATCCTGATTCAGGACAACGGCCGGGGTTTCGCTCCCAACGCCGACACAATTGCCGCCGGGGGGCGTTCCGCAGGTGGAAATGGGCTGCCCAATCTGGCACAACGCCTGAAAAACATCGGGGGGCGCGTCCGGATCAATAGCCAGCCCGGCCGGGGCGTTACTGTGGGATTGACGGTGCCTTTTGATCCACCCGCCTCACCACAAATGGCGATTTCCATCCGCCAGTCAATTGTTCCATTCTCTCCGCCAGCCGGCCGGAATTAACCGGACGCCATGAATATCATTAAAGTCTCCATTGTTGAAGACGATGTCCGCGTGCGCAAAAGTCTGGCACAGCTCATTGAACTGTCCGAAGGCTTTTGCTGTGTCAGCCAATTTCCCTCCGCTGAAAAGGCGCTGGCCGGCCTCCCGGCCAACCCGCCGGAGGTGGTGGTCATGGATATCAACCTGCCCGGCATGGATGGCGTTGAATGTGTGCGCAGGCTCAAGCAAATCCTTCCCGAATGTCAGATTCTCATGCTGACGGTGTATGACCAGACGGATAGTATTTTCAACGCACTGGCGGCCGGAGCCAACGGTTACTTGCTGAAACAGACCGTTCCCGCCGAACTGCTCGCCTCGATTCGGGATGTTCATAATGGCGGGTCGCCCATGAGCAGTCACATCGCCCGCAAAGTTGTCCAATCGTTCCAAACCCCCCGTGCGGTTCAGGGGGAAAACCTCACCACACGAGAACAAGAGGTGCTGGATTACCTTACCAAAGGCTACATGTACAAGGAGATCGCCGGGTTGCTTCACATCAGCTTTGACACGGTCCACACGCACACCCGGCACATCTATGAAAAACTCCATATTCGCTCCCGCACGGAACTAATCACCAGTCATTTGCGGCCGCCGTGATTCTCCGCTGAGCCTCATTTTTTTAAAGCAAGGGCTTGAAATTATTTTCAAATTGCTTTAACCTGTTCTCAGTCGGGGCGAGATGAATGTTGCGACGAAATGATTTCGCTGTTCGTTTAGGGTTGGCAGAGAGGTTTTGCTCGTGACGCGGTCTGGACAGCGACCCCCTAGCAGCCTGTCGGACTTAGAAAATACGACGCTCACAAATGACATATGAGCGACTTTGATTTTCCGCGAAGGTGTTTTGATGGTCTAAAACGACCGTTTTTGGGGCAAAAACCCCTAAGTCCGACAGGCTGCTAGTTGGCCCGTCACACTTCTGAGCGCCTGGGTGAAGGCGTATAAACCTTGTCACCACAAAGGCCGGACGCAAGTCCGGCCTCTTGAATTTCAGGGGGTGCGTGCCGATGAGGTTTGGGGTCGGCGGGGTTGGGGGGCGGCCGCCCAACCAGTTAAATCTGCAAGTTGCCGCCGACAGCGGGTTGATTCAATTCCACGGCCTTCCCTGACGGATTGGCATTTGCGGGATGACTGAAACAACGGTTGAATTGGACAAACTCTTCTGATGGCCTTTGCCCACCTTGGGCAATTATCCTCACAAAACGGCGGGATTATTCTTTTGCCAAGCCTTGCATCCGCAAGATTTAGGCCAAATCCAAGACTCTGGCGAAATAATAACGCTCGGCAAACAAAGTGCTTATTCATCAAGCCAGTGGCCAAGATTGAATCCAAATCGCAGCAACGAATCCCGCTGGCATGGATTGGAGCCGTGATGGGGGTGGGGGTGGGTTTGTCGTTGGCGCTCTTCCTGGTCATTCGCGGGTGGGAGGAGCGCGATGTGGAAAAGGAAGCCAGCGATCTGACGGGGGCTCAGGTGGAGCAATTGCATGTTGACATGCTGCGTTCCATGGAGGTGTTGCATTCCATGACGGCCTTCATCACAGTGCGCGGGCAGCCCACCCGGGACGAATTCAAACGGTTCGTCGGACCGGCCCTGAAGCGCCAGCCGGAGTTGCAGGCGTTGGAATGGGTTCCCCGGGTTCCAGCGGCGGAACGAAACCGGTGTGAGCAGGCGGCGGAGGCCGAAGGTCTTAAGGAGTTTCATTTCACGGAAATAAACGGAGCCGGTCAGGTGGTTGCCGCCGGCCAGCGGGACGAATATTTTCCCGTGTTGTACATGGAGCCGATGCAGGGGAATATTCCGGCCCTTGGTCTGGATCTGGGGGCTCAACCGCAACGGCGTGAGGCCTTGGAACTGGCGGCCCGCACGGGAGAACCCACCGCCACAGCTCCCATCAAACTGGCCCAAAAATCTGGGAAGCAGGCTGGCTTCCTGGTGTTCGTACCGCTGTATGAGCCGGCGGCTTCCGGTTATCCGCCGAACGCGCCCCGTCAGGTTAGTGGTTTCGCCGTGGCGGTTTTCAGTGTGACCGATCTGGTCCGCCAACAGTTTGCCCAACTTCAGAAAGCGGGGGTTGAGGTGAAACTGTTTGATGATTCGACGGCCGGCCAGATGATTTACGCCAACACCGACGCCCCGCAGACCAACCGGGTGGTGGTGCTGGACTTTGCCAGTCGTCGCTGGGTGGTGGCTTATTCCATCACGCCGCATTTCCAACCGGCCACATCGTGGATGCAGTCCTGGCTGGTGCTGGTGACAGGACTGGCGTTTACGATCCTGACCACGGCGTATCTCTTCAGGGGATGGTGCCAGACGCGAAAAATAGCGCTGGCCAATCGGGCCTTGCAGGAGGAGGTGGCGGTGCGCCTGCGGGCGGAGGCGGCGGCGGAGGCGGCGAATGAGGCCAAATCCAATTTTCTGGCCAGCATGAGCCATGAGATTCGGACGCCGTTGAATGCCATTCTTGGTTACACCCAGTTAATGCAACGCGACTTGGAACTGTCCGCCGAACAGCGGGATGCCGTCAGCGGCATTCGGGTGAGCGGCCAGCATTTGCTGGGGTTGATCAATGAAATTTTGGATCTTTCAAAAATCGAAGCGGGCCGGATGGAATTAAACGCGGTGATTTTTGACCTGGAGGTTTTGGGGCGCGGGCTGGCGGCCACGTTTCAACCCTTGTGTGCCGGGAAACGAATTGGATTTCGCGCGGCTTTTGATGGGGGTGGAAAACGCATGGTCTGCGGCGACGAGGGGAAATTAAGGCAGATTTTGATCAATTTGCTGGGCAATGCCGTCAAGTTTACCAAATCGGGTGAGGTCTGCCTGCGGTGCAAGCGGGTGAGGCGGGATGACTGGTTGTTTGAGGTGGTGGATACGGGGCTGGGCATTCCGGAGGAGGAATGGGGGGATATTTTCAAGCCTTTTCACCAGGGCCGCAACTCGCAGCACATGGGGGGGACGGGGCTGGGGCTGGCCATCGCCCAACGGCAGGTGGAATTGATCGGGGGCCGCCTGGAGTTGCAATCGGAACGGGGGATTGGTTCGCGCTTTTACTTTCAGGTTTCTTTGCCGGGGGTTGATTGTTGTGAATCGCCGGTGAATGCGGCGGTCATTCGACGGCTAAAACCGGGGGGACGGGTGCTGGCACTGGTGGTGGATGATCACCGTGAGAATGCCGACATCCTCACGCAAATGCTGGCCGGTGTGGGGTGCGAGGTTCTGGCGGCGGCGAATGGTGGCGAGGCTCTGCGGCTGGCCCGGGAAAAGTCGCCGAAGATCGTCTTCCTGGATGTGCTGTTGCCGGATGCAAACGGCCTTTCGGTGGCGCGCACGTTGTTGGCGGAAATGGCCGGCCGGGTGAAGATCGTCATGCACACGGCTTCGGCCATGGCGCAATTTCGCGAGGAGGCGCAACAGATTGGCTGCGCGGAGTTCATCGTCAAGCCGATCCGCGCCGAGCAGGTTTATGAATGTTTGCAGGTTCACTTGGGGGCGGAGTTTGAGTATGCGGCCCCGGTGACAGAAGCCGCGCCGCCCACGGGCTGGGAGGTCGGGCCGCTGGAATTGCCGGAGGAATTATACGCCCGGCTTTCCACGGCGGCGGAATTGCACAGCACGACCGCCTTGAAGTCCTGTCTGCTGGAATTGCGCCAGCTTGGTCCGGAGCCGGCAAAACTGGCGGAACAAATCCGGCAATTGATGCGCAGTTATGACATGGACGGGATTCTGCACTTGATTTTACGAGCTTCCGCGCCAATCCATTCCGCAACCGAGGTTTCCCATTCCCATGCCAGCGATGCAACCAAAAGCGTGTCCACTTGAAAAAATCCTCCTGGTGGATGATCTGTCGGCGAATCTGGCGGTGCTGACGGCCGCCTTGGAGCCGGAAGGCTATGAAATATTGGCGGCCTCCAATGGTTTGGCCGCGTTAACAATTGCGGCCAAAGCCCGCCCAAGCCTGATTTTACTGGATGTGATGTTGCCGGAAATGGACGGCCTGGAAATCTGCCGCCGGCTCAAACAAACGGAGGTCACCCGGGAGATTCCGGTGATTTTCATCACGGCCCGGAATGAGCCGCGGGAGCTGGTGGCGGGATTCAAGGCCGGGGGGGTGGATTATGTGGTCAAACCGTTCCAAGCGGAGGAGGTGGCGATCCGGGTGGCCACGCATCTGAAGATCAGCCGGCTGAACCGAGAGCTTCAGGATAAAAACCAGGCGTTGGAAGCGCGGACGGTTGAGCTGCTGGCGGAAATCGGACGGCGGCGGCAGGCGGAAACCGCGCTGCAAGCGGCGGATGAGAAAATCAGCACACTAACGGATTTGGAAGCGTCGCGTTGGAATCTGGCGGGCCTGGTTGGGCAGAGCCGGTTGGTCCAGAAGATCGTCGGCGATATTCACCGGTTGCATCAGTTTTCCCAGACGACGGTGCTGATCACGGGGGAAAGCGGGACGGGCAAGGAATTGATTGCCAGGGCGATCCACTTTGAGAGTTCGCGGGCCAAGGCGGCGTTTATTCCGGTCAACTGTGTGGCGATTCCGGGGGAACTGGCCGAGTCCATGTTGTTTGGCCATGTCAAGGGGGCGTTTACGGGGGCGACGGCGGATCGGAAGGGATATTTTGAGCTGGCGCATGGGGGGACGATTTTTCTGGATGAAATCGGGGACATGCCGGTTTCGTTGCAGGTGAAGCTGCTGCGGGTGCTGGAGGACGGCTGCGTGACGCCGGTGGGATCGGCGGAGGCGAAGCAGGTGGATGTGCGGGTGATTGCGGCGACGAATGCGGACCTGGCGTCGCGCATTGCGGCGGGGACGTTCCGGCAGGATTTGTATTTCCGGCTGGCGCGGTATCCGCTGACGACGCCGCCGTTGCGGGAGCGGTTGGAAGACCTGCCGATGCTGATCGCGCACTTTTTAAGCAAATTTGCGGCGGAGATGGGGATGAAGCCGCCGGGATTCAGCCCGCGGGCGCGGGAAGCGCTGCAGCGGCATGATTTCCCGGGCAACGTGCGGGAGTTGAAAAACATCATTGAGCGCGCGCTGATTGAAAGTGACGGGGAGATGATTGAGCCGCGTCATCTGCATCTGCTCCAGCGGGCGGAAAGGGACGCGCCACCGTCCTCGGCACCCCTGGAGCGCGGAAAAATTGCGGCGGCGCTGCCGTTGAATCTGGCGGCGGCGGAGGACCTTTTGATTCAGCGGGCATTGCAGCAGACGGAGGGGAATATTGCGGACGCGGCGCGGCTGCTCGGGGTGCATCGGACGAGGATCTATCGGAAGCTGGCGCAGGAGGAGGCGGTTTGAAGGGACAAGGGGCGGGCGGACTTTTTTAACTGAGTTTAACCGTCTTTTTCCGTGTTTTTCCGTTCTGGATGCTTTTGGATCCAACGACACTGCCCGAGCCTCCCGACAGCATCCGTATCGCACCTGCACGCGGGTTTGTCAAGGAGGGGAAACTCATGGGGCGAGGGAAAAAAATTCAAAAGGGAAATTTCGTTACCTAGTAACGCGATGGGGGTTTGATTTGGCTTGACACGATGGGCAAGTCGTTGGATGGGAAGGGGTTGAGTGGTGTCAAGGGATATTGGTGGTTTTGACGATTTTTCGTTACTAGGTAACGGGGATTGCCGCCGGGGGCGGAGAACGCAAGGACGGGTGGTTCTAACCACGAATTTCAGGATGGGAAAGAACCAAAGCGGAAATCGGAAAGGCGGGAGAGCGGAAACGGAAAACACCGGGGAATCTGAGCAAAAGCAAACGGTGGCAGCGAAGAAGGGATTCCAAACCACAGAGCGGAGAAAAGGCGGGGATGCGTAACCGCAAAGACCGCAAAGACCGCAGAGAGGGAAAAGGCAAAAGCAGCCCAAGAAGCGGGGGAAAGGAGGGTTTTCGGCAGACTCCGGACTTTTCGATGAATCCAGTCATCGGACATGACGGCTGCAAAAACAAGTGCGGCAAACGCCAGTTTACCGCTACGCCGACATGGGTCAGAAGCCCGCGCTCCGACCGTTGGGGAAGGCGGAGTGGGGGTAATGCGAGGAAGGGGGCTGATTTTGAAGGCCCCGTCTTGGAAGATGGGTCCGGCGCTCCAACAGTCAGACGGGCGCAGCTTGGCACTGCCCCCACTGGCATATCCGTCGGAGCGCCGGCCGGTGACTGGCTGATGACTTCCGAAGCTTTGCCTGCAACCCCAACCGCGTTAACTCTCCGCACGTCCGAAGCCGGCGGCAAGCCGGCGCTCCGGGGGCAGCGTCAAGCCGCGCCCCGATCCGACACAAACGCGGGTAAATTCTGGACGACTTGGTTATTCGGGGTATGCTTGATGGGTTTCTCCGGCGGCAAACGCCGGGGGAGCGAGCATGAACACTGCATTAAAGGCTTTTGACTTATTGGAACGGGTCCGCCGGCAGGGTCCGGTGGTGCATCACATCACGAACTGGGTGACGATTTACGATTGCGCGCAAATCGTCAAGACGCTGGGGGCGTCGCCGGTGATGGCGCACGCGCCGGAGGAGGTGGCGGAGATGACGGGGATCGCCTCGGCGCTGGTGCTTAACATTGGGACGCTGACGGTGGATTTGACCGGGGCGATGAAGCTGGCGGCGGTGAGCGCCAACCAGCGGGGCATTCCGGTGGTGCTGGATGTGTGCGGCGCGGGGGCGACGGGGCTGCGCGACCGCAAGGTGCTGGAGCTGCTGGACCAGGTGAAAATCAACATCATCAAGGGGAACGCCTCGGAAATTGCGCGGGTCAGCGGGGCGGACATCCGGACGAAGGGGGTGGATGCGACGGAGGTGGCGGAGGATCTGGCGGCGCTGGCGCAAAGGCTGGCGGTGAGCCGGCAGGCGACGGTGGTGATCACCGGGCAAGTGGATTTGGTGGCGGGCGGGCCGGGGGTGTACCGCGTCCTGAACGGGGATGCGCGGATGACGGGCGTGGTGGGGACGGGCTGCATGGCGGCCTCGGTGATCGGGGCGTTTGCGGCGGTGGAACCGGATTACCGCCGGGCGGCGGCGGGGGCGCTGGCGTGTTATGGGATTGCGGGGGAGCTGGCGGGGAATCAATCGCGCGGGCCCGCGTCGTTCAAGGCGGAGTTGTTTGACTGCCTGTATAATCTGGACCGGCCGACGGTGGAGGCAAGACAGCGAATTGAGGGATGAAATAATGATGGCGGAATAAGGCCGGCTTAAGGCAAATTCCTTAAGAAATTGCTTGTGAAATTTTTCACGATGAGCGAACCTAGGCGGCCTTTGATGCTTCACGATTTGAAAAAATCGAGGGGAGTTTATTGGCCGGGCCCGGAATCATGCGAATGGTCGTGAATAGATTTGAAAAAATAATGCGGTTGGGAGTGCTGCTGACCGCGCTGTTTGTCGCGGGCGCCAGCGCGGCGGCGGCGGCGGTGAAGCCGGAAGCGGCGGTGGCGGCCGCGCCGCCGCCGGTGGCGCCGATAGCGGAGACGATTTTTCACATTGGCATCGTGCCGGTGACGAACGCGATGATTTGCACCTGGGTGGTGGTGGCGTTGATCATTCTGATTGTGCGCCTGACGACTTGGAGTGTGAAGGAGATCCCGACCCGCGGGCAAAACCTGATGGAGGCGATTTTTGAGGGCTGGGAGAGTCTGATGGGGAACGTGCTGGATCCCAAGGTGGTGCGCTGGGTGTTTCCGTTTGCGACGACGTTCTTCCTGTTTATTGTCATTTCGAATCTGATGGATTTGGTGCCGGGCGTGGGGAGCATCGGCTGGGGGGTGCGGGATGCGACGAGTTCGCTGCCGCTGGCGCTGGAGGACACGCATACGCCGCTGTTGCGGCCGCCGACGATTGACGTGAATTTGACGACGGCGATGGCGCTGGTTTTTTTTGTGATGAGCCTTTATTGGGGGGTGCGTTACAACGGGTTCTTCGGGCTGATCAAGCATGTGTTCGGGGTGAAGGTGGCGACGAACAAGTGGGGCTATGCGCCGCTGTTTTTGTTGTTCATCTTCATCGGCGTGATGGAGTCCTTTTCGATCCTGTTCATCCGTCCGGTGGCGCTGGCGCTGCGCCTCTATGGGAATATTTTCGGCGGGGAGACGATGCTGACGATGGCGATGGCGCAGAAGTCGGTGTTTTTGGCGGCGCTGCTGGCGCTGCCGGGGTATTTTTTTGAACTGGTGGTGTGCCTGTTGCAGGCGTTTGTGTTCGCGATGCTGAGCGTGGCGTTTGTGGGCACGCTGTGTTCGCACAATGAGGAGGAGCACACGCACTGAGGCAAAGAGATTTTTGGCCGGCCGGACTGACCTTGGGCCGGCCGGCGGCGACAAACTGAAACCATAAATAAAGACAAAGCATATGATGCTCGGAGAATTGACAGGCAATATTCACATCGGTCTGGCTTTCGGTGGCGCGGCCATCGGGATCGGCGTTGCCGCGGCCGGCGGCGTGATGGCGATCGGGCGGAATCCCGGCGCGTTCGGGAAGATTTTCACGACGATGCTGATCGGCATGGCGCTGGCCGAGGGGCTGGCGATTCTGGCGTGGATCGTCATTCACTAAGGCGCGCTTATGATGGAACAGCTTGGCATCCAGTGGGTGAAGTTGATCACGCAGTTGATTGATTTTTCCCTGGTGCTGCTCGTGTTGTGGCGGCTGGCGTACAAGCCGGTGTTTGCGATGCTGGAGGTGCGCCGGCAGAAGATCATTGACGGGCTGTCCAACGCGGAAAAGATCAAGGCGGAGCTGGCCCGGACGGAGTTGGAACGCCAGAAGACGCTGGAGGACGCGGGGGATCTGGCGAACAAGATCATCGCCGAGGCGCGGGCGGCCGCGGTGAGTGTGACCGAACTGGAGACGCAAAAGGCGATTGCGACGGCCGAGCAGATCATCGCCAAGGCGCGCGAAGCCGCCGCGCAGGAACGGGCGGCGGTGCTGGCGGAATTGAAGCGGGAAGTGGGCCGGCTGGTGGTGCAGACGACGGTGACGGTGACCGGCAAGGTGCTGACGCCGGAAGACCAGCGCCGACTGGCGGAGGACACCCAGCGGCAAATCGCCTGAGGGTTGAACGAGCATGAAGATTTCCAAGCAGGCCCAGCGCGACGCCCGGCAACTGTTCCGCAGTTGCCTGGTGAATGGTTTGCTGGAGGACGCGCGGGCGCGCCAAGTGCTGGCGCTGCTGATGGAAAAGAAACCGCGCGGTTACCTGGAGACACTCTCCCGGCTGCACCGGCTGGTGAAGCTGGAAGTGGCCCGCCGCAGTGTGCGGGTGGAAAATGCGGTGACGACGACGCCGGAGCAGATGGCGGACCTGCAGGCCCGGCTGGCGAAGGAATACGGCCCGGGCCTGGAGATTCAATACATCATCAATCCCGCCCTGCTGGGCGGGTTGCGCATCCAGGTGGGGAGCGACCTGTATGACGGCAGCGTGAAAAACCGTCTGGACCAATTGGAGCAAAGTTTTTAACCGGATACTATGAGTAATTTGTTGCAGGAAATTGAAGCGCAGATCGCGGGTGCGAAGACCGCGACGGCAAAACAAAACGTCGGCGTGGTGCGTGAAATCGGGGACGGCGTGGCCAAGATCGAGGGTCTGACGGACACGATGCTCAACGAGATGCTCGACTTCGGCAACGGGATCACCGGCCTGGCGCTGAACCTGGAGGAAACCGAGGTGGGGGCGATCATCCTGGGCGATTACACGAAGCTCAAGGAGGGTTCCGAAGTCCGCACGACGGGCAAGCTGCTGCAGGTGCCGGTGGGCAAGGGGCTGCTGGGCCGGGTGGTGAATGTGCTGGGCGAGCCGCTGGATGGCAAGGGGCCGATTCAGGAGACCGCGTTTTATCCGGTGGAAAAGATTGCGCCGGGGATCATCAAGCGCCGGCCGGTGAGCCAGCCGGTGCAGACGGGCATCATGGCGATTGACGCGATGATTCCGATTGGCCGCGGCCAGCGGGAGTTGATCATCGGGGACCGTTCGACGGGCAAGACCACGATTGGGGTGGACACGATGATCAATCAGGCGCGCATCAACAAGGCTGCGGAAGCGGCCAAGGAGCCGAATTTCCGTCCGATTTACAGCATTTATGTGGCGATCGGCCAGAAGCAGTCGAACATCGCCCGGGTGATCGGCGTGCTGGAAGAGGCGGGCGCGCTGCCGTACAGCATTATTGTGGTGGCGGCGGCGTCGGATTCGGCTTCGAACCAGTATCTCGCGCCGTTTGCGGGTGCGGCGATTGGCGAATGGTTCATGGACAACGGGATGGATGCGCTGATCATCTATGACGATCTTTCCAAGCACGCGGTGGCCTACCGGCAGGTGTCGCTGATTTTGAAGCGTCCGTCGGGCCGCGAGGCGTATCCGGGCGACGTGTTTTATCTCCACAGCCGTTTGCTGGAACGCAGCGCGCGGGTGGGGGAGAAATACGGAAACGGCTCGCTGACGGCGCTGCCGATCATTGAGACGCAGGCGGGCGACGTATCGGCGTACATTCCGACGAATGTGATTTCGATTACGGACGGTCAGATTTATCTGGAGACGGACTTGTTCTACCAGGGCGTGCGCCCGGCGATTTCGGTGGGTTTGTCGGTGTCCCGCGTGGGTTCCGCCGCGCAGGTGAAGGCGATGAAACAGGTTTCGGGGCGGATCAAGGGCGATCTGGCGCAGTTCCGGGAACTGGCGGCGTTTGCGCAGTTCGGATCGGATCTGGATGCGAAGACGCAGACGCTGCTGGAACGCGGCAAGCGGATTGTGGAATTGTTCAAGCAGACGCAGTACCACCCGCAGCCGGTGGAGGTGCAGGTGGCGGTGCTGTGGGCGGCGCAGAACAACTTTCTGGACGATGTGCCGGTGGACAAGGTCAAGGATTTCCAGGGCCGGATGACGGATTTCTTCCTGACGCGCCAGGCGGCGCTGCTGTTGAAGATCCGCAATGAAAAAGTCGTGAGCGACGCGCTGGCGGCCGAGCTGAAGGCGGCGGTCACGGAGTTTAAACAGACCTATCGCTGAACCCAACCCCCGCCGCCCCATAATCCATGCCCAGCACGCGCGACATACGCCGGCGGATCAAATCCGTCAAGAACACGGCCCAGATCACCAAGGCCATGCAGATGGTGGCGGCGGCGAAGATGCGCAAGGCGCAGCAGGCCGCGCTGGTGGGGCGTCCCTATGCGGCGCTGCTGAATGAGATCATGGCGCAGGCGGCGGTGCGCACGGTGGGTTTTGACCATCCGCTGCTGCAGTCGCGTCCGGTGAACCGGCGGGCGGTGATCCTGGTGAGCACGGACCGCGGGTTGTGCGGCGGGCTGAACAGCAACCTGTTCCGGGAGGCGTCGAAACTGGACAAGGACAAGACGGTGTTCATCACGGCGGGGAAAAAGGCGGCGCAGTTCATTGCGCGCACAAAGCGGAACCTGGCGGGGGAATTCACGTACAAGGATGCGCCGGCGTTTGCCGAGGCGCGGGCGATTTCGAAGTTTGCGCAGCAGATGTTTTTGAAGGGGCAGGTGGATGCGGTGGACATCATCTTCCCGCGTTTCATCAACACGCTGACGCAGCAGCCGCAGACGATTCCGTTTTTGCCGATGGGCAAGGTGGCGGCGGTGACGACGGGGGTGAATGCGCCGGCCGAGGAACTGAACGCCGGCCCGCGGACGGACGTGTTTGATTTTGAACCGGAGGTGGAGACGGTGCTGGGCGAGCTGCTGCCGCACAGCCTGAATTTCCAGATGCACCAGATTTTGCTGGAGACGAAGGCGAGCGAGCAGAGCGCGCGGATGGTGGCGATGAAAAACGCGACGGACAACGCGAAGCAGATCATCAAGGATCTCACGCTGGAATACAACAAGCTGCGCCAGGCGAACATCACGAAGGAATTGTTGGAAATCACCACCGCGCAGATGGCGGTGGGTTGAACACGGAATCAATAATTTAAGCACATGAGCAAAGGCAAAATCGTTCAAATCATCGGCCCGGTCGTGGACGTGGAGTTCACCGGCGAGCTTCCCGCGATTTACAACGCGCTGACGGTGGAGTATGACCTGCCCGGGCAGGGCGGCCACACCAAGCTGACCCTGGAAGTGCAGCAGCACCTGGGGGACAACTGGGTGCGCTCCGTGGCCATGAGCACGACGGAGGGACTCAAGCGCAATTACGAGGTGACGGACACGGGCGCGCCGATCTCGATGCCGGTGGGCGAAGCGGTGATGGGGCGCGTGTTCAACGTGACCGGGGACGCCGTGGATGAACAGGGACCGGTCAAGGCGGACAAGTATTGCCCGATTCACCGGGCCGCGCCCGCGCTGGCGGACCAGTCCACCAGCCCGCAGATTCTCACCACGGGGATCAAGGTGATTGACCTGATCTGCCCGTTCCTGAAGGGCGGCAAGGTCGGCGCGTTCGGCGGGGCGGGCGTCGGCAAGACGGTGGTGATCATGGAACTGATCAACAACATCGCGAAGCTGCACGGCGGCATCTCGATGTTCGCCGGGGTGGGTGAACGCACGCGCGAGGGCAACGATTTGTACAACGAAATGATCGAAGCCGGGGTCATCAAGGTGGAGAAGGATGAAAAGGGCCACACCAAGATTGGCGCGAATGGTTTGCCCATCATCAAGGAAGGTTCCAAAATCGGCCTGGTCTACGGCCAGATGAACGAGCCTCCGGGCGCCCGTCTGCGCGTGGCGCTGTCGGCGCTGGCGGTGACGGAATATTTCCGGGACGAAAAGAACCAGGACGTGCTGCTGTTCGTGGACAACATTTTCCGTTTCTCGCAGGCCGGTTCCGAAGTGTCCGCACTGCTGGGGCGCACGCCCAGCGCCGTGGGTTACCAGCCGACGCTGGCGGCGGAAATGGGCGATTTGCAGGAGCGCATCACCTCGACGAAGAAGGGTTCCATCACCTCCTTCCAGGCGGTGTATGTGCCGGCGGACGATTTGACGGACCCGGCGCCGGCCACGACGTTTGCGCATTTGGACGCGACCATCGTGCTGGAGCGTTCGATTGCCGAGCTGGGCATTTTCCCGGCCGTGGACCCGCTGGCCTCGAATTCCCGCGCGCTGACGCCGGAGATCGTGGGCCAGGAACATTACGAAGTGGCGCGCGGCGTGCAAAAGGTGTTGCAGCGGTACAAGGATTTGCAGGACATCATCGCGATTCTGGGGATGGACGAACTGTCGCCGGAGGACAAGCTGACGGTGTTCCGGGCGCGCAAGATTCAGCGTTTCCTGAGCCAGCCGTTCACGGTGGCGCAGGTGTTCACCGGGCGCGAAGGCAAGCAGGTGCCGGTGGCCGAAACCGTCCGCAGCTTCAAGGAAATCCTGGCCGGCAAGTATGATGACGTGCCGGAGCAGAATTTCTACATGAAGGGCGGCATTGACGAAATCAAAGAAGGCTAAATGGCTGGGAATTTTAAACTCGAAATCGTCACCCCGGAAGCGAAGGCGTATTCCGGCGAGGTGGACTTTGTCCAGCTCACCGGCGTTGACGGGGAGATGGGGATTTATGCCGGCCACATGCCGCTGATGACGCAGTTGGCGGCGGGGGAGATCATCGTGCGCCATGGTCCCGAGACCATTCTAATGGCGGTCGGGGACGGTTTTGTGCAGATCACCGGCGAGAAGGTGGCGATCCTGACGGACATGGCGATCAATGCGGATAAGATTGACGAGGCCGCCGCCGAGGAGGCGCTGAAGCGCGCCCAGGCCCGGCTGAGCCAAAAATTAAGCGATGAAGAAGAGGCCACGGTGCAGGCTTCCATCACCCACGCGACGGCGCAGTTGAAGGTGAAGCGGTCGCAGAAGAAGTAGGACTCAATTTCGATTCGCAATCCGCCTCGGGTGGAAGTAATGTCAATTCATGAGGGTGGAACAATCAGATCAATCGAAGGACAAGCTGACGGTCAAGTCCTGATTGGAATTTGTCACCTTCATGGAATTTCTCCAGCAACTCCACCTAATCGTCACGGAAGCCGGAGATGCCGCTCCTGACGGAGCTGGAAAACATCATTGGGGGATTGCTGGCTACAAATAGACCGCCCCTGACGGGGCTGGGGGAAGCGTCCGGACATCATGACGGCACGCTCCGGCGAACCTCATTCTTCTTATTTTGGAGTTTCAGCCTTCGCGCCGCTGAAGCAACACCTTGAACGCCCGGCCCAAATGCTCTGGGTGGGTGAGGGTCTGAAACTGGCGGGTGCGGCTGGTGTTCCATTCGCGAAAGGCGGCGTCCTTCACGGCCTCGGCCAGTATCCCCGTCAGAAATTGCGGCTGGGTCAGATAAGCCTCGGTGGTCAGGCCGGCGCTTTCCCCGGCGGCTTGCAGGGCGGAAAAATTGACGTGGGCGGTCAGGTCCTGTTCGCCCGGGTTGATCAGCAAGTCGTCGCTGAGATGGTGGCGATGATAGGCGCGCAGGGTGCCGCGGGTGCGTGCTGGACTGATCATTTCCCCGGCGGTAAAGCCGTAATCAAGGGTCAGGAGCCGTCCCCAGTCCAGCAGGCCCGCCGCGTCGCGCCACCATTGTTCGGCGGCCGGGCAGGTTTCAATGACATAGCCGTCGGGCAGCACCCGGAGCAGTTCTTCGGGCAACCGGACCGCCGGGGGCGCGCCCGCCGCTGGCGGGATTTTCGCCCAACAAAACTTGTCGCCGTCCAGCGCCACGCCCCATTCAAACCACGCCTGGCCGGGGGCATCCCAAGCAAAGCGGTGGACGGGCAGGGCATCGAGCAGTTCGTTGGAGAAAACAATCCCGCTGAAGGGGCCGGCGGCTGGGAGGTGTGTGCTCCACTGAACCTGCGGTGAAAATTCCCGGAGCTTTTCCTGCTGCCATTGCCGGCGCTGCGGGGAGGGTTCGATGATCCAATATTGGATTTTGCCAAGCAGTTCCGGGCGGTGCAGGCGGAGCCAGGACAGGAGGTCCCGGGCGAGCCGGCCGTCGTGCGCGCCGGCTTCGACGATCCGCCAGCCGTCGGATTTCCCCGGCAATTCGCCCAGCCAGCGGGCGAACCGGAAGGCCAGCAACTGGCCGAACAGTTCGCCGGCGCTGACGCTTGTATAGAAATCACCTTGAAAGCCAACCCGTTCCCGGCTGGATTCGTAATAGCCCTGCCGGGGATGGTATAAGGCCAGTTCCATGAAGCGTGCGAAGGGGATGACCCCCACCGGGGCGATTTCGGATCGGATGAAGCCGGCCAGTTCAGACATGCGGGGATTTTCGCGATTGGCCGGCGAATGGCAAACCATTTAGCACGCGGCCAAACGTCCGGCGATCCAGGGGTGACAAAATGGAGTGTTGCAGGGTTTGACAAACATTAAGGGCGCAAAGTGATTGAATGAGGCAGCCGCCTCCCGGAAAAAGAGTTGTCGTTGGTTTGTTAGTAAAACCACAACACTTAAACGAAAGGCGACTGATGAAAAACGCAATCGCCGGCCTGGACTTGCACAGCAACAACGCAGTGATCGGCGTAATGGATCCGGACGGCCAGGGGTGGCGACTGGGAAGGCGCCCTGCGAGCTGACGGCGGTGGAAAAGTTTTTGGCCCCGTTCAAAGCGCGACTGGAGCAAGTGGCCGTGGAATCCACCTACAACTGGTACTGGCTGGTGGACGGGCTGCAAGCCCACAAATATACGGTAGTGCCGGCCCATCCGGCCGAGCCGGGCCAGGACAGCGGCATCAAACATGCGGATGACCCCAACGACGCCTTTTTCCCGGCGGAATTGCTGCGCCTGAAGATTCTGCCGACCGGGCACATCCATGACGCGCACTTGCCACGCTGCCGGGCGTGGGCAAGATTTTGGGCATGACCATTACGATGGAGGCCGGGGACATCCGGCGCTTTGCCGGTCCGGGAAATTTCGCCAGTGACTGCCGCACGGTGGCGGCCCGGCGCCTCTCCAACCGCAAATCGAAGGGGGAGAACAACGCCCAATGCGGCAACAAATATCCGGCCCGGGCGTTCGTCGAAGCGGCCCACTTTGCGCGGCGTTATGATGCGCAGTGCCGCCAGTGGCATGACCGCAAAGCGGGCAAAACGAGCAAGGTGATTGCGACCAAAGCGCTGGCGTGCAAGCTGGCCAAAGCGGCCTGGCACCTGATGGCCGAGGGTGTGGATTACGAGCCCAGGCGCGTCTTTGGGCAACCCGCAACCGATATGAAGACATGAAATTCGGAGTGCCACCGTCAGCCTGGGAAAGGGGTTGGCTTAAAGCCCTTTGGATTGATGGGAGGCGGTGGCACTCTTTAGATAGACAGCGAAGTGATCTGTTGGAGCACACGGTTTTGCAGGCGATTCGACCGTGCCGTGAGTCAATAACGGGTTGGAGGCCGGGTGCCTGGCGACAGGATCGGGCCAGCCAAATCTCTTAAGATTGAATGAACACGGACCGGCACTGAACGTTTTCTGGTCCCGCAGCGGCGGGATGGGCGCCGGTTACGGTCCCGCCAAGGCGGGATCGGGCCAGGTGCGGGCAGGTGAAAGCCAGTCGGGCACCGAGAAAAAAAACGCCGCCCGGCGCTTGACGAGTTGGCCGCGCCGGGGTATTTGGACGGTGTCGTCAAACGAACCGGAGGGGCGTGGCCGTTGCGCCCGTCCTTTCGGTTCATTGAGGAATGACCGGCTGGGACCGGCCCGCCTGCGCTAGAACCAGATGGGTGACTGAACGATCCGCCTCGGCGCAGGCAATGGCCCGCCAAGCAGCGGTCGGAATCATAAGGCGAAATGACAGGTTCGGAGGCCGCGTGCAGAACGGACGGCTCAGGCAGCAGTGATGCCACCTGATTTGAAAAAATAAAAAATCGGGAACGAAAATTCTTTTTGCCTGTTGACATTCGCCCTAATGGGCGACCCCTTTATTGCCGGGCAGCGACGAAAGAGTCCAGTGGCCGCAAGCCACCGACGCGATTACGGTCAAGATGCCGGGAAAAATACCGAACGAAATTGCCATTGTCTTCAAAATTGTTTTATGATGATGAGTTTATGTTCCTTGAACGGTTGGGCCGGCAACTACCGCCCTGTAAAGTTGTTTCTTAACGTTGCCTGTTCTTCCATTAAACCATGAAAAACCTTCCGCCAATTTTACTTGTTTTGGCCGGGCTTGCCTTTGTGGATTGCGGGCGGGCGCAAATCCTCACCGACCCCATTCCTGAAACGACCGTGCCAACCGTGATTGCCGACACGACCGACGAGCAGGTGACGCCGGGGAAATTTCAGCCAACGTGGAATTCACTCCGGCAGTATCAATGCCCGGACTGGTTTTGCAACGCAAAGTTTGGCATCTGGGCGTGCTTTGGACCGCAAAACGTGCCGGAGGACGGCGACTGGTATGCCCGCAACATGTATGTTCAAGGCAGCCGGCAAAACAAATATCACGTGGCCCATTACGGCCCGCCTTCGCAGTTTGGTTTCAAGGATGTGATTCACACCTGGAAAGCGGAAAATTTTGACCCGGAAAAACTCGTGGCACTCTACAAAAAAGTTGGCGCGCAATATTTTTTTGTGATGGCCAACCACCACGACAACTTCGATCTTTACGACAGCAAGTATCAGCCGTGGAACAGCGTTAACGTCGGGCCGCACCGGGACATCGTTGGCGATTTTGCCAAGGCCGCGCACGAACAGGGACTGCCTTTCGGTGTCAGCGTCCATGCCGCGCACGCGTGGAGTTTTTATGAGGTCACCCAAGGCGCCGACCAGCTCGGGCCGTTCGACGGCGTGCCTTACGACGGCAAATTGACCAGGGCCGACGGCAAGGGCAAGTGGTGGGACGGCCTCGATCCGCAGGATCTTTACGCGCAAAATCACAAGCCCAGTTTGAACTTTACCAATGCCAATTCCATTCACGGGCAGTGGAACTGGGGAAACGGCGCGAGCATTCCCGACCAGGCTTACTGCGATAAATTTTACAACCGCACGATGGACCTCGTTCACAAATACAAACCAGATTTGATTTATTTCGACGACGACGCGTTGCCGTTGTGGCCGGTCAGTGACGCCGGCTTGAAAATCGCCGCCGATTTTTACAACTTCAACATGCGGCAGCACAACGGCAAGTTGGAAGCCGTTTTGTTCGGCAAAATGCTTTCCGAGGACGAGCAGAAATGCCTCGTTCGCGACATCGAGCGCGGCGCGGCCAACAAAATCGAGGCGCAACCGTGGGAAACGGACACCTGCATCGGCAACTGGCATTACGACCGGTCGCTGTACAATCAAAACCGTTACAAGAGCGCAAAGACGGTCATTCAGATGCTCTGTGACATCGTCAGTAAGAATGGCGATTTGCTGCTCAACATTCCCGTGCGTGGCGACGGCTCGATTGACGACAAGGAAAAGGCCGTGCTCGAAGGCGTCGGTGCGTGGATGGACGTGAACAGGGAGTGTATTTTTGACACGCGCCCGTGGAAAATTTTTGGCGAAGGTCCGGCCTTGGCGGGGGCCCCGCTTTCCGCGCAAGGTTTCAACGAAGGCAAAGGTGAGCCGTTCACGGCTGAGGACGTTCGTTTTACGGTCAAGCGGGGAACGCTTTATGCCATCCTGCTCGGCGCGCCGAAGCATGATGTGCGGATCAAATCCCTCGGCACGGCAGCAGGTTTCCTCGGGCGCTCCATTGGGAGCATCACACTGATCGGCAGCCGCGAAAAGGTGGACTGGTCGCAGTCGGCCGCGGCACTCACCATCAAGCTGCCGCAAACAGTGCCAAACGACATTGCCATTGTTTTCAAGATCAAATCATGAGTCGCTGGCAAAGGTGACCACTTTATGATTCCGGAAAAAGTGTTTCATCAAATTTTGGCGTTGGGTAATGCGTGGCGCGTCAGCCGTGTGGACTATCAAGACAAGGAGCGGAAAGTCGTGATCCGCGTCGAGGACACGCCCGCCCTGTGGCCCACCCAAAAATGTCCTTTTTGTGGCTGTGCCACCGTGCGGGGTTACGATCATGCGCCCGAGCGCACCTGGCGGTATTTGAATGTCTGCCAGTTGGAATCGGAAATTGCGAGTGGCTTGCCGCGCGGTGAATGTCAGGATTGTCGGCGGGGGTTTACCGTCAAGGCCGCGTGGGAGGGCCGGAGTCGCGGCCTGACGCAGGAGTTTGAGGGCTTTGCGTTGACCCTGATGCGGGAGATGCCGGTGAGCAAAGCGGGGGAGATTTTGG
>CAZUBG010000017.1:0-44043 GCA_964618545.1 uncultured Bifidobacteriaceae bacterium
CCCCCAAATGGGCGCGGGAATTGTCGGCCCGGTGCCCTCACCGGGCGTTGCCAGGCTTGGATTGCTGACACAACTGGCGGGTCGCCAAGCGACGTCCGACAATAGCCCGCGGTTTCAACCGTGGTTGGCGTTCCCCAAACCCCTCAAGTCCCGAAGGGACGACCGAATCAGAGGTCAACGGGGTTGAGTTGGACACTCTCCCCACTTTCTTCCATGAGCCCGGCGCGATTTTCCGGTTGCATTTGTCCGGGCGAGGGCCGCTAATGGGCTGGCCATGAATGCCGGGCCATCTGGTCAAACGGGAACCAAAAGCTGGCGTGAACGGGTCTTGATATTTGCATATTCCCTTCTGACGGCGATCCATCATGGGCGGGGTGGGTTTTCCCCGCGTCGCCGCTGGCCCCTGCGGATACTGATCGGTACGGGGCAAGGCGATGCCGCTCCGACGGAGCTTGAATTGGTTTTGGGATGGGGATGCTGCCAATATGTCAGCCCTGCGGGCTGGCAGCGGATTCCCCGGGGGAAAAGGATGAATCATGAGGGATGAGGGATGAAGCTGACACCCCGCCTGGTGCGGGACGGGACGGCCCCGGTGAAGCCCCGGAGCGCGGCTCTGTGAGCCGCAGCACGCCAATGGCAGGGGGAAGTCAAAGCCGTTTTCAGGTTTGGATTGGCTGGGTGTCTGCTGCGGGGGTCGCAGACCCGCGCTCTGGCTGACCGGCTTGGGTCGTCCAACAATCTGCCCCGTTGCGTTCACACGCCGCGTTCGCACGACCAAAGCCGGCTGCAAGCCGGCGCTCCGGCAGGGCTGGCGGAGGGGAGGGCGAACGGGGGACGAGTCGTCCCCACCGTGGCGCACGGCTGTCCCAGCCGCAAAGGGGTTAGGCCGGGAAACGTGGCCGTGTTTGCTCTTCCTCCCCGATGGAGCCATGTTCCGACTGGCAATGCCGTTAGCCTGGGATTTCATGACTTTTTTCCCGTCGGCTTCGGCGGCGTGATTTGCTTCACCTTCTGCTCCAAGGCCGTGATTCCGGCAGCAAAGTCCGTTTCCGCCCTGGCCTCCAAGTCTTTCCGACCGCGATCCTCAAACAACGCATATTGGCTTTGTGCGTGACGGTCGGCCTCCTCACGCGACACGCCCCCGGCGTCCTTTAACACCTCGCGTTCGTTGAATTTGAGAAAACCGTCCAGTTTCATTCGCCAATCCCGCATGAAGACCTGCTTTCTCCGGCGCGCCCGGGCCGGACGGATTCTTCAACCGCTCGTCATCCAGGACAAACCCTCTGGTGATATATTCGCCCAGTCGCTGGGTGGCCCACTGGCGGAATTGCATGCCACGTTGCGACTTGACCCGGTAACCCAGGGAGATGACCGCATCCAGAGTGTAGCATTTCGTCTGGTAATTCTTTCCATCAGCAGCAGTTGTAAAGAATTCCTTTACCACTGAATCCCCACTCAACTCATGCTCAGCGAAGATGTTTTTCAGATGCTGACCAACGTTCTGTTTGGTGGTCTGGAACAGCTCGGCCAACTGATTCTGAGTCAACCAGACCGTTCCGTTTTCCAACTTCACCTCCAGCTTGGGGCGGCCATCCTCCGTCTGGTAAAGGATGATCTTAGTTTCGTTTTTGGGTTCCTGGGCCATGGCTCTTGCTGGTTAAATCAATCCCCTCGTCCCCGACTTCGTTGTCCCGGAGTTCATGGAGCTGAATTGCTGGCCCTCATAAGCCGCTGTTTGCCGGGCAAAATCAACACAAAAAACGCCCCCGGCCCGGCCCGCAAGTCGTTGAGCCGCAATGACATCCTTCGTCCACGGAAAATACAGACAACCAAAGCGGAAAGCGAGAAGGCGGAAACGGACCGAGAGGCGGGGTTGTGGCGACGAGACCGTCCCCACCCCGGCATGGTGTCCTTGTTCCACATCTGAGTTTATCCGCGTCAATCTGCGGTCCAAACTCCCCGCCCTGCTTCGTTCCGTTTGCTTCTGCTTGGCAATCACGAGTTCTCCGGTCGTGTTACTCAGTAACGCGATTTGGTGTTTTTTGCCGCACTCGGCATTTGCGGCGCAAGTGGCTTAAAACCAATGGGTTGCCAATGGTGTCAAGTGGATTCCGGGGCCGATCGCGTTACTAGGTAACGAAAATGACCGGATTATTATTTTTCTTCCGGCCGGTTTCGCCCGGGGTTCCCGAAGCGGGCGAGGGGCTGCCGGAGCGCGGCTCTGTGAGCCGCAGCACGCACCTTGCAAATCCAAGCCTGTAAGCAGCTTTCGCTTCCCCCGGCCATCGGGATGCTGCGGCTCACAGAACCGCGCTCCGGCCCCCCGCCGCCCGGCTTCCCGGGCCTCCCGGCATTCCGGTTTAAACTTTCCCACAGGCCGGCCGCAGGGTTATCCTGCCGGCATGAAAACCTTGCTCCCGATCTTGGCCGCGTTGTGCGCGGGCACCCTGGCGTCCGCGCAGACGGCCGTCTCGCCGACGAATCACATCGAGTTGTTCAACGGCCGGGATTTCTCCGGCTGGACGTTTTGCATGAAGAATCACAGTGATCCGCTCGCGACGTGGTCGGTCACCAACGGCGTGATTCATTGCCTGGGCAAACCGACGGGTTATCTGCGCACGGAACAGTCCTATGCCAATTATGTGCTGACGGTGGAATGGCGGTTCCTCAAGGTCGTGCCCAGGACGGGCGACAACACGGGCATTTTGGTTCACATGCAGTTGCCGGACCAGGTCTGGTCCGAGTGCGTGCAGGTGCAGGGCAAACACGGGCACCAGGGGGATTTGTTTTTGATGATGGGCGCGGAAAGCAAGGAGCACCGGGGCCTGGACGCCAACACGCCGATTCCCCTGCGCGGCACGGCCAACGAGCATCCGGTGGGGGAATGGGACATCGTCAGGACGGTGTGCAGCACGGCCCCGGATGCACATCAAAAGCCGGGCGGGGTGATCACGGCGTATGTCAATGACCGGCTGATGAATGTCACGACGGAATGCACCCTGACCAATGGTTTCATCGGCATCCAAAGCGAGGGCGGGGACATTGAGATCCGCCGGCTGTTCCTGGACCCGCTGCCGCATTAGCCCTTCAGCTTTTCCCGGACCCATGCCCGGGCGTCGTCCGGCGTTTTCAATTCGCCCTGCAACTGGCCTTCGCGGAGGTTGTGCAGCAGGCGGCCCAGTTCCACGCCGGGTTTCACCCCCAGGGCCATCAGGTCGTGCCCGTCCAAAAGGGGCGAGTGCAACGCCGGGGTTTGGGCCAGTTCCACCTGCTGCGCCCGGAGAAACTCGTAGTGGTCCAGCGATCCGTGCGACCCCAGGCAGTCGAGCCGGTGCAGTTCAAGTTCCAGGGGAAAGGTCTCGCGCAGGAGCATGCGCCGGCGTGAGGACAGGCGCATTTGCCGCACGTCCTTGAACTGCATGTGGTGCAGCACACAGGCGGCGATTTCCGTGATTTGCCTTTTGGGGAAGCGCAGGCGCTGCAAAATGGCGGGGGTCATTTCGGCCCCGACTTTTTCGTGGCCGTAAAAATGGATGGCGCCGGTGGCGGGATCGGTTTGGGCGGTGGCTGGTTTGCCGATGTCATGCAGGATGACGGCCCACACGAGGGACTGGGGCGCGTCCGGGGGCAAGTGTTCGAGCATGAGCCGGATGTGCTCAAACACGCTGCCCTCGGGATGGAAATCGGGGGACTGGCCGCAGTCCAGGGTCGCCGCCAGTTCGGGGAACACGGGCGTCAGCAGGAGGCTGTCGCGCAGCAGCACCAGCCCCCGGGCGGCGTGGGGCGGGGCGAACAATTTCTGGAGTTCCTCCCGGATGCGCTCGGCGCTGACGCGGCAAATGCTGGGGGCCAGCCGGCGGAGGGCGGAGAGGGTATCGGGATCGACATCAAAGTTCAGTTGGGCGGCAAAGCGCACGGCGCGCAGCAGGCGCAGATGATCCTCGGCAAAGCGTTCCTCCGGCGCGCCGATGGTGCGGATGAGTTTCGCCCGCAGGTCGGTCTGGCCGCCCACCCAGTCGTGCAGTTGCCCGGTGAGCGGATCGTAAAACAGGCCGTTGACGGTGAAATCGCGGCGCTGGGCATCCGCCTCGGCGCTGCCAAAGACCACGGTTTCGGGCCGGCGGCCATCCTGATAATCGGACTCGGCGCGAAAGGTGGCGATCTGAAACTGGGCCCCCCGCTCGACCACCACCACAACGCCGAACTGTTTGCCCACGGGAATGGTGTGCGGAAAGAGTTTTTCGACGGCCGCCGGCAGGGCGTTGGTGGCGATGTCGTAATCCTGGGGCGCCCGGCCCAGCAGAAAATCGCGCACGCAGCCGCCCACCCAGAACGCGCGGAAGCCCGCCGTTTGCAGGCGGCTCACAATCTCCCGGGCGGTGCTGGCAATATCGGGTGTCATGCAAACCCAGTCTTGCGCAAAACCCGGCCGGAGGCAAAAGAGATTTGCGGCTCCTAACTTTCGCCCCAGAGGCTTTTGATGTGCGCGATGCCCTGGCGCGCCAGTTCCTCAGGCATCGAGGGGCTGAATTCAAACACTTTGATGTGGTCGGGCCGGACCAGGGGGGCGAGCGCGGCAAAATTCACGGTGCCGGTGCCGGGGGCGCTGTGGTCGCGCACGGGAAACTGCACGTCGTGAATGTGGAATCCGGCCAGATGTTCGGCATGCGCGGACAAATGCTCGAAATGGTTGATGAAGCCCAGGTTTTCCTTCACCTGGGCGTGCCCGGTGTCGTGCCAGTAGGCCACCGACGAACTGTCCACGTCCTGATACAGAAGGTGAAAATCGCCCTCCACGGGCAGTTCCTGCACCGCCTCGCGATTCTCAATGCCCAGCCTTAGGCAGCGCTTTTCGGCCTCAGGCGTGATCTCCTTGAGGGTGGCGCAGGCGCGGGCGAAGAATTTCCCCTTTTTCGCCTCGCGCGCCTTGACGGCCTCGGCGAGGAGCTTGTCATATTTTGGGGTCCCCTTCTCCCCGCGTTCCAGCATCTCCTCAAGCTTCCCGCCGTAATCCTTCAGGTCCATCCTGCCAAAATGCAGCACGACCAGCGCCGCCCCCACGCGCGTCGCCATTTCAAGGGTCTTTTGGGTGTGCCGCAGGAGCAGATCATGGTCGCGGGGGCTTTCGGAGGAAAATTCGTAGAGATTGGGCGCGGCATGGGTCACGCCCATCGGGAGCGGACAAAAATTGTGTACGGTGGAAATCTTGATCTCCCCGGCATCCAACGCCTCGAAGATGCCCGGCAGCAGGCTCACGCGGATGCCGTGGCTCAGCTCGGCGTATTCAAAACCAAGCTCGCGGATTTCGCGCAGCATGGCGCGGCCGCAGGTGTGGCGATGGGAATTCCAACAGGTTGAGAATGAATACATGTAAAAAGGCCGGACGCACATCCTGAATATGCGCCCGGCATTGCCAATCGAAAAATCCAAATTTACCCGGTCAGCGTCACTTACAAGTCCGCATAACGGGCGGTCAACATCGCGGAAAAACGCGCGACTTTTTCCTTGCGGCGGCGTTTCTCACTCGGCTTTTCGAAATGCCGGTGATTGCGCACGATTTTAAGCGTGCCTTCGCGGTCGACTTTTTTCTTCAGCCGGCGCAACGCACGATCCACTGGTTCACCTTTTTTCAGTCTAATTTCTGTCATCGCAACTCACATCCCTTCTTCAGGCCGGGGTCTCCCCTCACGAACGGGGCCCGCCAAACGGAACGGGAATACTAGGCTTGCCCGGCGAAATGTCAAACAGCAAAAAATGTAAAATCAAGGACGGCGCGCCGCCTGACCCTGTGCCCCGAAAAGTCAGCGGACACGGCCGGAGCGCGGGTCTGTCACCCGCAGCACACACGCTGCAAACCCAAACCTGAAACCGGCTTCCTCTCCCCCCGGCCATCGGCCTGCCGCGGCTCACAGAGCGGTGCTCCGGAACGGGCGCGGCGTCGGCGCGGATTGATTTTATCCGCAAACCGTGTATCCTCGCCGCTCTGATGCCAGCCAATTTAATGAAATCGCCGAAGCCCAAAACCCCCGCCGACCCCGTGCTGGAGGCCAAAATCCGGGAGCTGATCCGCTTCAAGGGCGGCGGTTACAATGAAAACGAGGTGGCCGATGTCATCGAAAACGCGCTGAAGCTGCTGACGGACGTGCAGGACAAGGGCGACGTGCGGGTCATCCAAACGGCCCTGCGCGAGTTGCGGTACGCGTTCCGGCTGTTCGCCCCCTACAGCGACCGGCGGAAGGTCACGATTTTTGGTTCGGCACGGACGAAGCCGGACAAATTGGAATACCAGCAGGCGGTGGAATTTGGCCGCAAGATCGCCCGGGCGGGCTACATGGTCATCACGGGGGCGGGGCCGGGAATCATGCAGGCCGGGCATGAAGGGGCCGGGCCGGAAAACAGTTTTGGCGCGAACATCCGCCTGCCCTGGGAACAGGGGGCCAACCCGATCATCGCCGAGGATGAAAAGCTGGTGACGTTCAAATATTTTTTCACGCGCAAGCTCATCTTCATCCGGCACTCGGACGCCATCGTGCTGTTTCCCGGCGGTTTCGGGACGCTGGACGAGGGGTACGAGGCCATGACGCTGATGCAAACGGGCAAAAGCCAGTTGATGCCGCTGGTGCTGGTGGACCGCCCCGGCGGCACGTATTGGAAAACCTGGGACCAGCAGGTCCGCGAACATTTGCTGCGCGACAAATTAATCTCGCCGGAGGATTTGGGCTTTTATCAAATCACGGACAACACCGATGAGGCGGTGAAGATCATCACGCGGTTCTACCGGAATTATCATTCGCTGCGGTTTGTCAAGGACCGGCTGGTGATCCGGCTGCAACACGCCCCGGCGGAATCGGCGCTGGCGGCTTTGAACGAGGATTTTGCGGACATCATCACGGAAGGCACAATCCAGGTGATCAAGCCGATGCGGGAGGAGACGGAGCACGAGGAGCATTTGCAACTGGCCCGCATCGCGCTTAATTTCAACCGGCATGATTACGGCCGGCTGCGCGCGCTGATTGATGTGCTGAACGGGTTGTGACCATGAGTTGTGCGACTTGCTCCGCGAAGAAGTCAGCACACTCCAAAAATCGGGCAAAGCACTGCCCTGCCCCGGCGCCCGGCCCATGCGCGAAGCAGTGCCGGCCGGAGAGCCTTTCTGATGCTCATGGCTCGACAGACCGGCGGCGGATTGGTTAGCGTGGGGACATGAACTTTCTGATCACCGGGGGCGCCGGGTTCATCGGCTCCCATGTGGGCGAACGCTTGTTGCGGGACGGCCACGCGGTCTGGGCCTTTGACGACCTCAACGACTTTTACGATCCGCAGTTCAAGCGCCGCAATCTCCGGGAACTCCAGACCCTCGCCAGGCCCTTTGAATTCCACTACGGCGACATCACGGATCGCGACGCGCTGGAGGAGTTGTTCCACGAAGTGCGGTTTGACCAGGTCATCCATCTGGCGGCCCGGGCGGGCGTGCGCCCCAGCTTGCGCGACCCGGCGCTGTATGTGCAGGTGAATGTGGAGGGCACCGTGAACGTGCTGGAGGCCGCGCGCCTGCACGGGGTCAAAAAAATCATCATGGCCTCCTCCTCCTCCGTCTATGGCCTGAATTCCAAAACCCCGTTCACGGAATCCGACCCCGTGGTCTCGGCCATGTCGCCCTACGCGGCCAGCAAGCTCGCGTGTGAATCGCTCGGCCATGTCTGGCACCACTTGTATGGCATGGATGTGGCCCTGTTGCGCTTCTTCACGGTCTATGGTCCGCGCCAGCGCCCCGACCTGGCCATTTACAAATTCGCCCGGCTCATCCTGGCGGGCAAACCCATCCCGGTGTTTGGCGATGGCGGCGCCGCACGAGATTATACGTTTGTCACGGACACCGTGGACGGCGTCATCGCCTGCACCCAGCGGGAGATCGGGTATGACATTTTCAACCTCGGCGAATCCCAGGTGACCACACTGAGCCGGATGATTGAACTGCTCGAGGACGCGCTGGGGAAAAAGGCCGTGATTGACCGCCAGCCGCTGCAACCCGGCGACGTGCCCATCACTTATGCCAATATTGACAAGGCCCGCGCGAAACTGGGTTATGATCCCCGGGTGAAGATTGAGGAGGGCATCCGGCGCTTCGCCGCCTGGGTGAAGCAGAGCGAATTTTAGCGGAACTTGGTAACACCGGGCCAAATTCTCTTATTAATAATCAAATGGCCCTCCACGAATCAGAAGCTCAAACGGCGGTTCACGATCCGCCGGTGTTTGTCACCACGCACTGGTCCGTGGTATTGACGGCCCGGAATGAGGCGTCGCCGGATTCCGCCCGGGCGCTGGAGACGCTGTGCCGGACATACTGGTATCCGCTCTACGCCTTTGTGCGCGGCTCGGGCCATTCCCCGCCGGATGCCCAGGATCTGACCCAGGGCTTCTTTGCCGCGCTGCTGGCCAGGGATTACCTGCAGGTGGTGACCCCGGAAAAGGGCCGGTTTCGCACCTTCCTGCGCCTGGCCATGAAACGGTTTCTGGCCAATGAATGGGACAAGCAGCGCAGCCAGAAGCGCGGCGGCGGCCAGCCTCCCCTCTCTTTGGACACCGCGCTGGCCGAACAGCGGTTTCTGGAGGAACGCCCCGGAACACTCGGGCCGGATTCCCTCTACGACCGCCGCTGGGCGCTGACGCTGCTGGATGAAACGATGGCCCGGCTGGAACAGGAATACGCCGGAGCGGGCAAAGCCGGGGAATTCAAACAGCTCAAACCCCATCTCACCGCCGGGCGCGGGGAGATTCCCTACGCCGCCATCGCCGCCGGTTGCCGGACCACGGAAGGCGCGGCGCGGGTGGCCATTCACCGATTGCGCAAACGCTTCAGGGAGGTCTTCCGTGCCGTGATCGCCGATACCGTCTCCTCGCCTGATGAATTGGAGGAGGAACTGCGGCATGTGCTGCAAGTCTTGGGAAACGGATGAAATTTCGTGTAACAACCCGCCGGGGAATCTTATTGGATGGGTGATGAACGATCTTGCGCCTCAAACATGCCCGCGCTGCGGCACCGATCTCCCGGTCGGCTCCCCGGGCGGGGTGTGTCCGCGTTGCGCGGCGGCACTGTTGCAGGCCACGCAGACGGACGCCTCCGGCAAAACCCCCTTCACCCCGCCCACGGTCGCCGAACTGGCCGCCAAATTCCCGCAACTGGAGATCATCGAATTGATCGGTCGCGGCGGCATGGGCGCGGTGTACAAGGCGCGCCAGAAGGAGCTGGACCGCCTGGTGGCGCTCAAAATCCTGCCGCCGGACATCGGCCGCGACGCGGCATTTGCCGAACGGTTCACCCGTGAAGCCCGGGCGCTGGCGAAACTCAATCATCCGGGCATTGTCACCATCTACGATTTTGGGCGCGCCGACGGCCTGTATTTCTTCCTCATGGAATTCGTGGACGGCATGAACCTGCGCGAACTGTTGCACCACAGCCGCATCTCGGCCCGCGAGGCCCTGGCGATTGTGCCACAAATCTGCGACGCCCTGCAATTCGCCCATGACCAGGGCATCGTCCACCGGGACATCAAGCCGGAAAACCTGTTGCTGGACCGGCGCGGCCGGGTGAAGGTCGCGGATTTTGGCCTGGCCAAAATTGTGGGAACGGAGCGCGGCTCTGTGAGCCGCAGCAGCGATGAAAGCACTGGCGCAACCGAAAACCCCGAGTCGTCCATCGCGGGCGCAAGTGCTGCGGGTCACAGACCCGCGCTCCAAACCAGCCCCTCCAAAGTCATGGGCACGCCGCATTACATGTCGCCCGAACAGGTGGAGCATCCGGGCGAAGTGGATCATCGGGCGGATATTTACGCGCTCGGGGTGGTCTTCTACCAGATGCTCACCGGCGAACTGCCGGACAAGCCGCTGCTGCCGCCCTCTCAGAAAGTGCGGATTGACGTGCGCCTGGATGAAGTCGTGCTGCGCGCCCTCGAAAGGAAACCAGAACTCCGTTACCAACAAGCCAGCGAGGTAAAAACCTGCTTGGAAACCATTGTCGCCACCCACGATTCCAATCCCCGTGGCAGCCGACGTGAGGAGGCTCTGAATAAAAATCCCAAAGAAGACCAAAATCAGCCCCTCCTGACCGGCGGATTGCCCAACGCCAAACAAGGAGAAAATGAACCCACGCTGGTCGGACAGGAACGCAAAAAATCGGACAATCCTGCTGATTTCAACGTTGCTGCGCCCGGTGACGGGCGCACTCCGGGCGTTGGGCAACCCACCGCCACGTCGGCGGCTGCGAATGAAAAGCCGACTTCGAAGATCCCGGTGGCCGCGAAGGGGAGCGCCGGGGTCCCGCCGACCGAACCGGGCCTGCTCGCCCGGCTCCGGCAAGGCCTGCTTGGGTTCGCCGAGCAAACCCTGTTGTTGCTCGATTTCAGTGCCACCGTGCCCGCGCAGGTCGAGCGCGACGGGCGGCGGCGTTTCAACTTCTGGCCGTACTGGTTGTTGATCTGCGCGAATCTCGGCACGATCATCACCGGCCTGGACCTTGCCCGTTATCTGGCCTCGTGGTCGCTGCACCACCGCCAGCCTCCGGGAGACTTGGAGCCATGTCTCCAGGTGTTTGTTTTAAGCGTCGTGGCTCGCTTGGCGGCCTTGAACATGGGTTTCAATGAACTGGCTGCCGACGGACGCCCCCGAACCACCAGAAACATCACGCGGCGAAGGTTGGTCATTGTGTCTGTAACGCTGTTGGGAGTGGCCGCCTTGGTCTTCGTCCTGCCCCGGCTTTTGGACGCCCTGTCCCCCGACGCCATCGAACACCTGGCCCCGGTGTTGCAATGGGGGGGCATTTTCATTTTGGGCGCCGTTGTGGTCGGTGTGTTCGCGACGTCTTCCGTCTTCGCAACCCTCTTCATCATCCGCCTCTTGCTCCGCCTGAAGGGGCGCGCCTGGCCGGCAATTCAAGCATCCAGCGCTTCGCATCCGTCGGCGGGTTTCTCCGCCCGGCTCACCCTGGCGCAGGTGCGGGAAATCCGGGCGCACCTGACCGGAAGCGAAATGCTGTCCTGCCAGAAATGGGCCGTGCTTTACGCCTTGTGGAACTCGGCCACCTCCTTCTTGCCACTGGCCTGTCTTTGGTTTTTCCCCATCCCGGCTCCTTTGAATTGCATCATTGCCGCCGTGGGACTGCTGGTGGGTCTGGCCTTTTACCCGCTCTGGTGGAAACAGCAGGCGAAACTGCTCTGCGCCTCCGCGTGGGCCCGGGCCCAGGGCATCCGGGCGGAGTCCCTCCCTTTCCCCCTGGGCAGCACCGGATTGATGCTGCTGGGGGCCGGGATGCTGTTGATGGTGGGCGGCTTGTGGTGGCACACTTACCGCCCCGAAGGCGTCTGGCTGCCCTGGCTCAGTGTGACTTCACTGACCGAATCGGGCGCGGGCGGATCAGCCTGCGTCACGGACGTTCGCCAATTCGGGCAGACCGTCTGCCTGCGCTTCGCCTGCGATCCCCTGCCCCACGCCGCCATCCTGTCCCCCGCCTATACCGGACCGCTCATCGAACTGCCCTGCCATCTTCCCCGGGAAGCCACGAATGTGGATTGCCTGGTCACCACCGCGCCGCACAGCACCGGCAAAATCATCGCCGGCACCAATGACTTGAGCGGCCCAACCAATTTCACCGTGGGCTTTGTCCTGCCGGATGAAACCGCCGCCGCCGCCGCCGTCAAGCAGATCAAACGCCTGGACCTGGGCCGCCCCCATGGTCTGGACTCGCCGCTCTTTGTCCTGCGCCGGACCCTGGGCAAGGACACCCACGGCACGGTCATGGCCGGGGAGGTTTTCGGACAATTGCAATTGCGGGGCCGCCCCGCCGCTGCACACCCGGATGAGAACTTCGTCTTTGCCTTCCAGAGCGGTCAGGTGGTTTTGACGAATCAAACCGGGACCCGACGACGAGTCACCTCAGCCAAACAAATCGTCTGGGACATCGGCGACGGCAAATGCATGATTCTGGATGGCACGAACATCGTGGTCACCACGGTCATGCCGGAGGAAATCCGCAACCCGCCAGTCGCCGGGCGTAAATGAAGCGGCGGCGACAAAGTTAGGTTGCTGCCCTGATCAATCACCTCCCCGGGCGCAACTCCCGTTACCTGGTAACGGAAAACGCTCAAAATTGGCAATAATTCTTGACACAACTTAACCTGTTCAACCCCAATACTTTATCAACCATGTCAACCAAAATCCGCACCCCGGCCCGTTACTAGGTAACGAAATTGTCCAACCATAAAAAATTTTCCGGGGGGAATCCGGCGCCCCAAATCCAAACTCACTTTGCCCTGACCGCCGGCCGTTGTTCGGCCAGGAAGTCCAGCCAGGCTTTCATGCCCTCGCCCGTTTTGGAGGACAGCTCAAAAATGCGGGCGTGATGGCTGGCGCGCTGCAGGTTGGCCAGGGCCAGCGTGCGGTCAAACCCGGCGGCGGCGGCCATGTCGCTTTTCGTCACGATCGCCACATTGGCCGAGTGGAACATGGGCGGATACTTCAACGGCTTGTCCTCGCCCTCGGTCACGGACAGCAGCACCACGCGCAAATCCTCACCCAGATCGTAATCGGCCGGGCACACGAGGTTGCCCACATTTTCAATCACCAGCACGTCCAGTTGATCGAGATCCATCTGCGCGCAGGCCTGCGAAATCATGTCGGCGTCCAGGTGGCAGACGGTGCCGGTGGTGATCTGCACCACGGGAATGCCGGCCGTGCGCAACCGGGCGGCGTCGTTGTCCGTGGCCAGATCGCCCACAATCACCCCCACCCGCAAACGGCCGGCGAGTTGGACGGCGGTTTCGCGGATGAACGTGGTTTTGCCCGAACCGGGGGAGGAAACGACGTTAAGGACAAGCAACTTTTTGGCGCGGAAGAACCCACGGTTCTGCTCCGCCAGCCGGTCGTTCTTTTCCAAGAGTGAGCGCTGCAGGGTGACCGTCTGCCGGCCGTGGCCGGATTCAGCGTCATGGGGATGATCATGCGAATGATCATGGCCATGACTGTGGCCATGGCCGTGATCGTGCCCGTGATCGTGTTCATGACCGAGGGCCTGGCCGCCGATCTGCACGTCTCCACCCAAACCGCATCCGCATTCTTTGCACATAAATCAGGATTCCGCTGCCGGTCGAGCCGTTGCCGCCAAAGTTGGCCCCTGCTCTTTGGGCCGGCGCACGACAGATGGCCGCCAGTCACCCCAAAGCTGGCTTCCTTTCACCTGAAAATCAAGCCGTCTATTGGCAAAACGAGATCCTTTATTCCGCCCCGCCGCGTTCCAAGTTCAGCGGCAGGGACACCTTGCCCTGTCGCCAGGTGCCGGCCAACCGGCCGTCTTTCAGGGTGGCCTTGAACACCCCGCCAATCCCCTGCCACTCCAAGCGCAGGTTGGGATAAGTGAATTCCGCCATCGTCGCCGGTATTCCGCTGCCCCCCTGATCCGGGCTGTCCATGGTCGCGGCATACGAACCATCCGGCAGCAGGCCAATATGGAAGATGATGTGCAGTTCGGTCTGGCGGACTTTCAACGAACCTTTCCAGTGGCCCTGCACCTGCTGACTGGTTCCCGGACCATAGTCCAATTCCGCCGCAGCCGCCGCCGGGGCCGCCGCCCGCCGAAAGGTCAGCGGCAGTTTCTGCCCCATCTGCGTCCAGGTGCCCTTCAATTGATCGGACTGGCCGCCCAGTTTCCCCTCAAACGCCCCATTGATGGAATCCATCGCAAATCGAACCACGGGTTTTTGATAGGTCAGCGACGTGACCGGCAGGTTCATGGCCCCCTGGTCCACACTGTCCAACTGGGCATGAAAGACCCCCGCCGTCGGCTCGGCAATTTTCAGGTTCAACCGCAATTCGGCCCCCCCGGCCTTCAGCGTGCCCTCCCACTGCCCCTGTAAATCGGAGTCCCGCCGGGGCGCATAATCATCCACCGCCAGCGGGGCCGCCACGCGCGCAGCCTCCATCGTTTTGGTAAAGGTCATGGGGAAGGAACGGCCCGCCTGCTTGAAAGTGCCGGACATTTCGGTTCCATCCGCCTTCCGGGCCGCCCGGTACTCGGCGTCCAGTGCGGGCAGTTCAACGCGGATGAATTTCGGGCCGGCGAAAATTTGGGTCACGGGGATGTCCTTGGCCCCTTGGTCAACCGAGTCGAGCATCGCCCGAAAGGTGTCGTTCGTCTTGAAAATATGCAGCACCAGGCGCAAGCGCACCTGGTCGGCCGCCAGCGTTCCCTGCCAGTCGCCCTGCATCACCGCCAGCGCCGTGCGGGTGCGTTCGGCTTGGTAGGCTTTGAGGGCCACCAGGGTGGTGCCCGTCGTGAGCAGCGTGATCACGGTCGCGGCAATGGTGATTTTCGTTTTGGTCCAGGCCATAAGTTTCAATGCTCCTTTTGCGAGGGTTAAGGCGGAACCTCCGGCCGCCGCGCCCTTGGCCAGCGCCACGGCACTCACGGACGGGGCCAGCAGGGCCGGAGCGGCTTGCACGGAATGAACCGAAATCGCCCCGGCAATGATCGCCGTCGTCGAACTCACGCCGCGCCGGGCGAAGAACTGACGCAGCTTTTCCAACGCGCGCGCGACGCGCATTTTGGCCGCGTCCTCACCGGTGCCCAGCGCGGCGCCCACCTCCTTGAAATTCCGTCCTTCAAAAAACCGGAGCGAGATCGCATTGCGGTCCTGTTCGCCCAGCCGGCCCATGGCGTCTTCGAGGAGGGGCATGATGTGCGGCCAGAGTTCCGCTTCCGATTCGCCGGCGGGGGATTGCCGGTACGCCGCCTGTTCGCGCCGCGCCCGGCGGATTTCCGTGCGCAGGAAGTTCGCGGCCGTCAGCCGGGCGGTTTGATACAGCCAGCCGGAAAGCACCGTCCCGGGGCGCAGCACGCGGGCTTTCTCCGCCAAAATGATAAAAACCGCCTGCGTGATCTCCGCCGCCGCATCCGCGTTGCCCGTCTTCCGCAGCGCGGCGGAATACACCAGGTTCACATACCGGGTCACCAGGGCCGCAAACGCCTCGTCGGAGTCGCACTGCACATATTCCCGGAGCAATTCCATGTCGGCCATTTCCTGCATTCACCCATTAATGTCCGCCACTCCGGGAAAAGGTAACAGGAAAATATTTGCCCAAAATGCGCCCCGTAAAAATCTTGCCCCACCGCCCGGCCACGATAGGCTTGGCGGGTGAATTTACTATTCATTGGGGACATTGTCGGCGAACCCGGCCGACGGGCCGTCAAACTGCTCCTGCCGCAATTGCGCGAAAAGCACGCCCTGGATTTCGTCATCGCCAATGGCGAAAACTCGGCGGGCGGCTCGGGCATCACCCCCCGCATGGCGGAGGAGATTTTCGCCGCCGGCGTGAATGTCATCACCTCGGGCGACCATTTGTGGGACCAAAAGGAGGTCACCGAGCTGCTGCACAACGAGAGCCGCTTCTTGCGTCCCCTCAATTACCCGCCGGGCACCCCCGGCCGGGGCAGCGCCATCTACAAGCCGGACCTGCTGCCGCCCATCGCGGTCATGAACGCCCAGGGCCGCACCTTCATGCCCGTCCTCGAAAACCCCTTTCTCATGGTCGGCGAAGAACTCGAGTGCCTGCGCCGCTCCACCAACATCATCTTCGTGGATTTTCATGCCGAGGCGACCTCCGAAAAAATCGCCTTCGCCCGCCTGCTGGACGGCCGGGTCAGCGCGGTGGTCGGCACGCACACCCACGTGCAAACGGCCGACGAACAGATTTTCCCCGGCGGCACCGCCTTCCTGAGCGACGCCGGTTTCACCGGCCCGCAGGACAGCATCCTGGGCCGGGAAATCGAGCCGATCATCCGGCGTTTCATGACCAACACCCCGCAGCGCTTCGACGTCGCCAAAAAGCGCATCGTGCTGCACGGGGCCGTGATCGCCATTGATGAAGCCAGCGGCAAGGCCCTCAAAATCCAGCGGATCGCCGAACCCCTCTTGGACTGATCCCTCCTCCCATGGAACCGCTCACCAATACGCTCTGCCTGGTTTGCGGCCTGTGCTGCAACGGCGTGCTCTTTGCCGATGTCCGGCCCGAACCCGGCGACCCCTCGCCCCTGTTCGCCGGTCGGCGGCGGGTTTCCCAGCCCTGCCCGGCGTTTCACACCGGCGACTGCACCTGCGCCATTTACCCGGAACGCCCCGCCCGCTGCCGCCAGTTTGAATGCCGGCAACTGCTCGCCGTGCGCGCCGGGGAAATCACCGTGGCCCGGGCGCTGAAGAAAATCCGGCGCGCCCTCAAGCTGGCCCGGAAGCTGGACACCGGATTGGCCGCGCTGGGATTTGACCAGCCGAAGCTCCCGCTGCGCCGCCGCTTCGCGCTCTGCCAGCACGCCGCCGAGACCGGCGGACTCGACGGCTCCCACTTTGCCCGGCTCGCGGAATTGCAACTGGCCATGCACCAATTGACGTTGTTGCTTGCCGGGGATTTTTACGGATGAGAAACGTCCGCCGGAACGAATACACGGAATTTGGAGCCCTCATGTTCCTCCAGGCGGCGGGCATGGCCGCCTGGACCGTCCCACTGGGTTCCGTGCTGGATGCGCACGGGTTGGGGGCCATCAAACCATGCGCCTTCGCCTCCTCCGCCGTGGCGGCCTTCATTTCCCCGCTGATTTTTGGCGCCATGGCCGACCGCCATGCCTCGCCGGTCACCGTGCTGCGCGGACTGGCCGTGGGCACCGCCGCCGCCATGGCCCTCTCCTCCATCACCCTCCGCCAGCATGCCAATGTGGGGGTCATTCTCGCCGTGATTCAATTGCAGGCCCTCTGCATGGCCCCCGTTTGGAGCATTGCCTCGACCATTGTTTTTGCCCGGCTGAAGGACGCCCGGCAGGAATTCGGCCCCATCCGCGCCATGGGCACCCTCGGCTGGGTGGCCGGCTGTCTGCTGATCAGCCTGCTCAACGCGGACGCCTCCACCCGGGCCGGTTGGAGCGGCGCGGTCCTCTGGCTCGGCGTGGCGGCGTTCACCCTGTTTCTCCCCCGGTTGGACCCGCCCGCCTCCGCCCACGTCTCCTGGCACGAACGCCTTGGGCTGGACGCGCTGCGCCTGTTGAAAAACCGCCGGCACCGCGTCATGTTCATCACCGCCGCCCTCATGAACATGGCCATTGCCGCGTTTTACCCCAGCACCCCCGCGCACCTGCACGAACTCGGGTTCCAACACACCTCCGCCTGGATGGCCCTCGGCCAGTCCACGGAAGTCATCGCCATGTTCACCCTGGGCCGCCTGCTGCTGCGCTGGCCGCTGAAATGGCTCGTCACCGCCGGGCTGATCTTCGGCGTGCTGCGCTTCGTCTTCTGCGCCTTCAACACCCCGCTCTGGCTGCTGCTGGGGGTGACCCTGCACGGCGCGTCCTTTGTGCTGGTGTTGATCCTCGCGCAAATCTACCTCGAAAAAAACGTGGAACCCGCCTGGCGCGCCCGGGCGCAGGCGCTCTTTGCCCTGATGACCGGCGGCGTCGGCAACCTGCTGGGCTATCTCGGCTCCGGCTGGTGGTTCCATCTCTGCACCCGCCAGGGCGCCACCGACTGGCCGGTATTCTGGTACGGCCTGGCCGCCACCGTGGGGGCCACCCTGATTTATTTTCTGGTCAGCTGCCGTCCCGCTGACTCCCCGATTCCCACCGCTGCCCGGGCGAAACGGCCGGGATGAGGGCGGCGATGACCTGTTCCAACTCAGTCCGCTTTCATCAGGGGATTTTTTAATCGTTGCTTTTTGATTTTAACGGTGTTTTTCCGTGTCCCCGGGGTGGCCTTGCAATTTGTTGGCAGCGCCACCCCGCTGCTCCACCGACAGGAGCCGAAGCTCCAATCCATGATCCTGTTACCATCGTTTTGCGGGTTGGTCAAATGTTGTCGAACGTTTGAAGCAAATCGCAGGTCGAGGTTTGGTTTTGCTTGAAATGGGGTGGGAACGCCATTACGCGCCTTCCGCATGTTTCGCGGTTAAATGCTCCGCCGGCTTTCCTCGGTCGCCTGCTCAAAACAGGACCAGTTGCCGGCCGGCGGGTTCGCGCAAGCCACTCACGCCCAGCCCCAGCAACCGCAGCGGACGCGACACCAGCTTGTCCCGGCCCAGCAAAAAGCATCCCAGCCGGTAGAGATCCGCCGCCTCCGCCAGCGGTTCTTCCACGGAAATCTGCCGCGTCAGGGTGGTGAAATCACCATAGCGCACCTTCACCTGGACGGTCTGGGCGCCCAGCCGCCGGTGTTTCAGCCGCGCCGAAATGTCGGCCGCCTGCTCCTTCAGGCAGGCGCGCAGAATCTTCCGGTCCCCGGTGTCCTGCAAAAAAGTTTCCTCGCCGCTGATGCTTTTGATTTCATCCCCGGTTTCCAGCGGGCGGTCGTCTTCGCCAAAGGCAAATTGTTTGAGTTGGGGGCCGAACGAACCGACGAGCGCGCGCAAATCGCCGGGGTGGTCCTGCAAATCGCCAACGGTGGCAAGACCCGCCCGGTTCAGCGTTTGCTCCGTCACCTTGCCGACCCCGTACAACACCCGCACGGCGAGGGGCCTCAAAAACGCCACCTTCCCGTGTTCGGTGATGAGGGTGAGGCCGTCCGGTTTTTGATGGTCGCTGGCCAGTTTGGCGAGCAGCTTGTTCGAGGCCAGCCCAATGGTGGCGGTCAACTGCCGTTCCGCCAACACCTGCTGCTTCAATTCCCGGGCCAGCGGAACGGCCCGGTTCAGCGCCGCATCCTGATCCTGATCCGGAAAGAGCGCCGACAAGTCCAGATACGCCTCGTCAATGGACATGGGCTCAACCACCGCCCCCGTGCGGGCGACAATCTCCATGATCCGGCGGGATTCCTCCCGGTAGCGATCCATGCGGGGCCGGACGAAGACGCCCTGGGGACAAAGCCGGCCGGCCGTGGCGCTGGGCAGGGCGGAATGGACCCCAAACCGGCGGGCCTCATAACTGGCGGCGCACACGACGCCCCGCTGCGTGGGAGGCGCGCCCACGATCACCGGCCGGCCCCGCAGGCCGGGGTCGTCACGCTGTTCCACGGAGGCGAAAAAGGCGTCCATGTCGAGATGGAAAATCACGCGAGCCATCGCCCCGCCAGCATAACAGACGGTCAGTGCGGCCAAAAGCCCGGCCGAAGACGAATCCGGGGCAGCGCGAACTCGCGGCGATCGGTTATGCCGCGAACAGACTGGCATCCCAATTCATTTCCTTTAGCCATTGCCAGGCTGCAACCACAGGCTCTTTCTTCAAAGTGCGCCGCTTCCGCGAATTCCACCGGTGAACCGCTTTAACGGCGGCATCTGCCTTCTCCCGCGCTTCCGCGCTCCCCTTCATCACCCAATGAACCGAACTCAAAAGTTCCAATCCGCAGGCATCCTCAAAACCTTCGATGAGTTTTGTTACCCGGGCCATCTTTGCACGAATGAGTTCGTCACCGGCAAGAAATTTATCCGCTTCGTCCGTGGCCCCTGCCACCAATTCAATCGGTTGGGACGGGCTGTCCTGGCCGTCGCCATAACCCTGCGTATAGATGGCATGATTTGTTGGCAGGTGAGCACCGAAGTGCTACCCCCACCAACGATATGACCAAACCAAAAGTTAAATCTGAAGTTCGCGCCGAGCCAGCCGCGAGCAAAACCACCCAACCCCATCAGACGATCAAGCTGGGACTGGATGTTCACGCCGACACGATTGTCGTGGTGCGGATTCTGGACCACAACACGCCGCAACCGGCCCAGAAGTTCACGCCGGCCAAATTCCTCGTGTGGGTGCAGACCCAGGTCAGGCTGGCGGACGCCGTGCATAGTTGTTACGAGGCCGGGCCCTTCGGCTACGTTCTGCATCGGGAGCTGACCCGGTTTGGGGTGCAGAACGTGGTGATCCAGCCGGTCTGCCTGGATGAACGCCACACGGGCGTCAACCATGACAAGAGTGACGCCAAGGAACTGGCGCAACGGCTGGACCGCTATGTTTGTGGCCATCGGGACGCGCTGGCGACGGTGCGGGTGCCCACCCCGGCCGAGGAGCAAAAACGGATTGAAAGCCGGCAGCGCGAGCAGCTCAAGCGTGCCGTCCAGCGGTTGGCGGCCCAGGGGCGCGGCCGGCTGCTGACCCAGGGGCACCGTGAGAAAAAAGGCGGGTGGCTGGCGCGCCGCTGGGAGGTGCTGCACGTCAAACTGCCGGTCTGGCTGGTCGGGCGGCTGGAGGTGTTCCGGCGGCGGCTGGAGACCCTGATCGGCGAAATGAAGGCCGCCACGACGGCCCTGGAGGCGGCGGCCCCCACCGTGCTGCCCAAGGGTTTGGGCGGTCTGACTTATACGATTGTGGAACGCGAGGGGGGCGATTGGCGGCGTTTTGACAACCGCCGGCAGGTGGGCAGCCACACCGGGTGGTGCGGTGGAATCAGCGCCAGCGGCAACAGCCATCATCTGCTGCCGATCACCAAACACGGGAACGTGCGCCTGCGCACCGCGCTGGTGGAGCTGGCCTGGCGCAGGGGGCTCTGGCAGCCCAACTGCAAACTGGTCCGGAAATGGCAGGGCGTGCTGGGCAACGCCAACGCCTCGAAGGCGGCGCGCAAAAAGGCGGTGGTCGCCATCGCCCGGCAACTGGCCGTGGATTTGTGGCGCTGGCGCACCGACCGGGTCAAGCCGGCGGACTTGGGCTGGCTGATGGTCGGCCTCTAAACTTATGGTTTCTTGACACGGCAACCATGTCTAAGACCGACCGAGACAATTTGAAACGGCGCGCGCCCGGAAACGCACTGGGGTTGGCAACGACCCGTTTCGTAGATTGGGCGCGCCCGTTTCTTGGCTGTGACCGCATGAGTCATTTGGTGCTGTCCCTTCGGGGCCATGCACGGATAGCAGGAAGAGCAACGGCTGACGCCGTTTGCCGCCGCCAGGAAAACGTTTCATCACTCGGACCCGGACGGAAAGGAAAACCAAAAGACGACTTTTAATAAAAAAAAGAAAAAATGGGAAATCCTTCGGTGGGGCTTGACACAACTCATAGCAGGGCAATTCCTTGTGGCTGTGCCCGCTCTCGTCCATGAAAAATAACCAGGCCATGTCAGTTTCCTTTCTCTGTGTTTTTTGGCAAATTTGTCGTCCCAATATGGCCCCACACGTCCAGCCGCATAGACATTTTTGTTCGCATCCGGTCTGGACACATTTTCCTCATGCCAGAACCACTTCCCCCGACAACAAACGCGGCAGCAGCAGGTCGCGTGTTTGGCGAAGAGGCTGAGTTTGCCGCACCTGATGCACGCCAAGTTCCGCGAATAAATCTTTGGCGGGTTGCTCGACAAGGTGGGCTTTGGTTTAGGCGTGGGTGGCCAAACCGGCTTGGCGGGCGGGGCCTCCGTGGCGGGCGGGAAGCGGAAAATGACCGAATTTGCAGGAATTTTTTACAAAACGCCCAAATTTGTCGTAAGTTGTTATGATTCAATTGGTTGCATCATGCCACAACTGATCTCTTAGGTTTTAACGTCGGAAAAGTTTACACAATCAATTAAATTCGTGAGAAACCTTAAACTTTCTTTTTGGGAACACCATTTTATTTAACGACCTGTTATGGCCGAAAGGTCCCCACTTACCCACACTTGCGCCATTATCTGGCACGATAAGTGCTTATAAAATCAATTGAGTTTACCTTCGTTGAAAGGATTCAGAAGAAGAGTCGCTCAAAACAATAACGAAACAAACACTAAAAAACGATGAATGCAAGAATCTTGGCAACAACCATCGCCTGTTCGGGGCTGGCGCTGGCGGCACAGGCCACGACTTGGGACTTGACCTCGCAATACCAGGCGGCCGCAGCAAACGGCGTGAACGGGGCATGGTCCTATGGTGAGATCAGTGGCGGAAATGGAGGAACGTTCTCGTCCCTGGGTTGGACGCCTGTGGTCTCCCCTCTTGCTGCTGGCATTTATGGCACGGGGAATGGCGCCTTTGTCTATCAGAACACGGCGTCGTTCGCGGCTTATGGAATTGCCCCGGGACAGGTTACCCTGGAGAGCGATTTGGGCAACGCCGCAGTTCAATGGACGGCACCGAGCACCGGGGTTTACGATATTGTGGCGGCGATTGGCGGGACGACCGCGACGGAATGGAACGGTTATGGAAACAATTTTGCCCAGTTTGCCGGATTGAACATCAACGGCGTCAGCCAAGGTTCCAGTCTGGTTAACAATGTGAAGAATTGGGATATCACTGACGTCAGCCTCGCTGCCGGACAAACCATTGATGTTTATGTTTTGAACCCTGGCTATGCCAATGGGGGCAACACACAAACGGAATTGGCCATCACCAGCGTCCCTGATGGCGGCATGACAATCAGCCTCTTGGGTGGGGCGCTGGCGGGCTTGGGCGCGTTGCGTCGCAAACCGTCCCTCTAAGAACATCGCCGGCCATTGGTTTTCAAAAAGGCAGGACCGCAAGATTCTGCCTTTTTTTATGTGGGGCGGGCGTCCCGCCTGCCTCCCCGTGGCGTCCGGCAAGTTCCGCCATCCCGGCTTGTCCGCCGTAGCTTCAGCGAGAGCGGGAGGGATGCCCGACAGTAGCCGGGGGTCGAGCGCCAGCGACACCCCCGGGATCCCGCCCGGAAACGAATTGCACCCCGGCGGGGCGCCAGAACTCCCCAACCGATGACAGTGGCGGACAGGTGCTGGAAAACAACCGAATTTGCAGGGGTTTTTTACAAAAAATCGGAATGTGTCGTAAGTTGTTATCGTTCGGTGGGTTGCATGAGGCTAAAACTGAATTTTCAGATTTATGCGTCGGAAATCATTACATAATAAACCACACTAATGACGCACGCTAAATTTTCTGATTTTGACAACTCATTGTCTATCAATGGGTTATGACAGAAAAACGCCAGCTCATATTTTCTCAATTATCTGGCATGCAAAGTGCGTATAAAGGGCGACAGATTGAGTTTACCTTCATTGAAAGGATTCTGAAGAAGGCTCAAAAACTCTAAGACAACAAACAATTCAATAAGGTAATTGAAATTATGAACAAACTAATAACAGGAATCGGGTTGGTTTTAACCGGAACACTGCTGACGCAGTCGGGAGCCTTGGCTGGACCAATACTGGATGCCTCCACCACTTATGGCGGAGACACGTTTTATCTGTACCAAGGTGATTCGGCAACAGACACGGGGTCGAGTGCTTGGGCAAATGCCGAGGCTTTTGCGGTGGGCCAAGGCCAAATCTTAGCGGTTTTGACCAGCAGTGCCGAAATCCAGGCAGTTTATAATGGTTTGATTAACAACGGCCCCTTTTTCGTTAGCGGCGGTGGAAGCCAGGCTGCCGAGGCTTGGTTGGGCGGGTACACGACCGCACCGAACTTCAGCACGTCCAGTCCGTATGCTTGGGCGTGGGTCAATGGCGCCCCTTGGACGGCAGCGGATGCCGCCAATTTTAATGCTGGTGAACCCAATGGGGATTCAGAGGGTTTGGCCATCAACCGATATGGGACATTTACGTTCAACGACGAAGGCGGGTTTGTGGGCGGCTTTATCACGGAAACGGTTCCGGATGGCGGTCTGACGATCAGCCTCTTGGGCGGGGCGCTGGTGGGCGTGGGCGCGTTGCGCCGCAAACTGTTCGTCTAAGGACATCGCTGGCCATTGGTTTTCAGAAAGGCAGGACCGCAAGGTTCTGCCTTTTTTAATGCGGGGCGGGCGTCCCGCCTGCCTCCCCGTGGCAGTCGGCCAGTTCCGACATCCCGGCTTGTCCGCCGTAGCTTCAGCCAGAGCGGGAGGGTTGCCAGACAGTATAGCCGGGGGTCGAACGCCAGCGACACCCCCGGATCCCGCCCGAAAAAGAATTGCACCCCGGCGGGGTGCCAGAACTCCCCAACCGATGACAGTGGCGTGCCGGAGGCGGAAAAAGACTGAATTCGCAGGAATTTTTTACAAAGAAACAAAATGTGTTGTAAGTTGTTGTGGTTCAATATGTTACGCAAGGCTAAAACCGCATTTTCAGTTTTCTGCGTCGGAAAAACTTACATAATCAATGATACTAATCATTTACATCACACTTGCAGCTTTTGATAACTCGTTGTCTATCAGCCTGCTACGGCAAAAACGCCGGTCCACGCTGGCACCATTGTCTGGCACGCGGTGTGCTCAGCATCAGAGGTTGGTTGAGTTTGCCTTGGTTGAACGGATTCAGAACAGGGTGGCCTCAAATCTGTAGAATAAACAACATGAAAAACAGTTCCATGAAGAAAACTCTAATGACTGCGGTGTTGGCGGGAACGACGGCGGGGTCGGTCGCGCTGGCGAATAACATTCCATCGTCCGGCACGCTGACGGCCTCTCTAACCCCGGGCTATCAATACGACAATGGCGGACAGTTCACCGTTGAGGTGGACAACAACCCCAATTGGCAGTTTCAGACCTATTGCATCGAGATACAAAACGAATTTTCCCCCGGTTCGACCTACAGCTATACTTTGGGGCAGAGTACGCATGATTATCCCCCCCCGAATGCCGTCGCCAATCTTACGCTGGGCGCGGCCTTTCTGTTTTCGCAATTCGCCACGGGACAATTGGCGGGTGAAACCGCAGTCACCGGCGGTTATGCCCTGCCCAACAACTCCACTGGCGCCCAAACGGTCGGGGCGCTGCAAGCCGCCTTGTGGTATTTTGAGGGCCAGGGAAATGACGACGCAAACTTCAATCAATGGAATAACGGCAGTCCAACCGGAGTTTCCAACGGCGGTGCCACGGGAGATTTCTACACCGACTGGGTGCTAAGCATACTGGGGCCCAGCGCTTACAATCCCAGCAACGGGAAATATGGCGTGGACGTGGTTCAGGTTCCCAATGGCCAGGACTGGCTGATTGATCCCGTGCCCGATGGCGGCATGACGGCCAGCCTCTTGGGGGGTGCGCTGGTTGGTTTGGGTGTCTGGCGTCGCAAAGGGTCCGTCTAAGGACACTGTTTGCCATCCGTTTTCAGAAAGGCAGGGCTTCACCGCCCTGCCTTTTTTTATCCGCGTTGCAGGGTTGCGGGGGCCGGATTAATTGCAACGCATTGCATTGCAACGCATTGCAACTGCATTGCATCGCTGTACTCAATTGCCACAAACCAAAGGACAAGGCGCGGAATTAATCGCAACGTCAATTATTTACCCTTAAACCCGAAATTGCGTCACCCCGCGAAACACTCCAACGACGCGGATAAAGGCGGAAGTGGACCGGCAGACCGATGAAAGAATCACCCGGGGAGGGCGCACCGGACCTGCAAATCCAGTGATTACCTTGGAAATCCCGCAGGCCGTGTGCGTTCACACGGCACTCTCTGAGTTCTCCAGCCGGCTTCCAAGAGGGAAGCTGAAAAACGACGGAAATGGCTGAAAATAACAATTCACATTTCAGACATTATCTGGCACGAAGAGTGCTCAAGTGGGCGAACTGAGTTCACCTTGGTTGTAAGGATTCCGAAAAAGACGGGCTCAAAGCATTAACAAGACAAACACATTAAAAAATGAAAACATCCATGAAAGCACTGCTGATTGCCGCGTCTGTGGCAACGGCGCACATCGCGGTTGCGAATGCGGAATCACTGACCGTCTATGGCACGTCTGACCCCTTGCTGGCCGGCGGGGGAACCGACAACTACGGGAGCGGACCTGCCAATTATGATTCCACACCCGCTGAATCAGCTATTTTCGCCGGTTATGTGACTGGCGGAAGCCAGATCACCGTGAGCGCCACTGGCAGCACGGGGAACACCCCGTCCATCAGCGGGGTCGGCCCGGCGGGCAGTGGCGGCAATTACACTTTTTCGGCGGTGTTGACCGGCGGTGCTGATTTTGCCGCCCTTTCAGCCGCAGCAGGCGCCTTTTCGGCCCCCCTCAATTCTTTGATCGGGGTGTTCACGGGCCCCGGGGTCGCCGAATTCGTTGACTTGGGCGCGAGTTCCACAGTCACTGTTCCGGCCGGTGCCACCGGCTTCTACTTGGGCAGCATGGACGGATACCAGTGGAACAATAATAGCGGCTCGTTCACCGTGGACGTCACGGGTGCGAATGTGCCGGACGGCGGCACAACCGCCGGCCTCCTGGGCGGCGCGCTGGTGGGCTTGGGCGCGTTGCGCCGCAAATGGTCCGTCTAAGGACACGGTTGGCTCGTGATTCTCAAACAGGCAGGACCGCAAGGTTCTGCCTGTTTTTAAATGTGGGGCGGGCGTCTCGCCTGCCTCCCGGTCGCCGCCGGCCAGTTCCGCCATCCCGCAGAGATGCCAGACAGCAGCCGGGAGGCGAGCACCCGCGACACCCCCGGATCTCACACCAAAGGTCGAGCCCTCCCCCGTTTCCGTCCTTCGCGGTTGAAGAATCCCGGTTTGCGGCAAACCTGACCGGCCAAGTCGTGTTTCCTGGTAACGGAAAACGCTCCCCGCATCATGTTTTCCTTGACAACCCTTAAATCATTTACAACCAACGGTTTACGCATAGTGTCAAGGAAAAACAACGCCCCGGCGCGTTACTAGGTAACGAAAAATGCCGCTGAATTTTTTTTCTTCACCGGTTTTGCCGGGGGGGTGCCGGCCGGCGGCCCCGCCTCGCCGGCCTGCCGTCGGGCGGGGTCTCAGGCCTTCCAAACCTGCCCCGGCCTGACCTCAATCCCCGCCATGGCATTGCGCGTGTCCACGATCAATCCGGCCCAGGCGGCCAGTTCGTTCCAGGGGATGGCTTCATGCGCCGTGGCGATCAGAACGGCATCGAAACCCGCGACGGTGGCCTGGTTCCACTCCACCGATTGGGTGCCGGCCCAGTGCGCATGCATCCGGCTGGGGCGGATCACCGGCACATACGGATCGTGATACGCGACGGACGCCCCGTTGGCCTTGAGGAAATCCATCAGCCGGTAGCTCGGCGATTCCCGGTCGTCATCCACCCCGGCCTTGTAGGCCACGCCGAGCACCAGCACCCGGCTGCCGCGCAGGGATTTCTTTTGCGCCGTCAGCGCGGCCCCCACCCGTTCGACCACGCGCTGCGGCATGGCGGTGTTGACCTCGCCGGCCAGTTCAATGAACCGCGTTTCCTGCCCCAGTTGCCGAGCCTTCCACGACAAATAAAACGGATCTATGGGAATGCAATGCCCGCCCAAACCCGGTCCGGGATAAAAGGGCATGAACCCAAACGGCTTGGTCTTCGCGGCGGCAATCACGTCCCAGATGTCAATGTCCATGGCCGCGTAAACCGGTTTTAATTCATTGACGAGGGCGATGTTCACGCCCCGGAAAATGTTCTCCAGCAGTTTGGCGGCCTCGGCCGTGCGGCAATTCGCCACGGGAACCAGCGTGCGGATGGCCCGGCCGTACAGGGCCAGGGCCGCCGCCAGACAGGCGGGGGTGAAGCCGCCGACCACCTTGGGAATCTCCGCCACGCGGCTGGCGGGGTTGCCCGGGTCCTCGCGTTCCGGCGAATAAGCCAGGTGAAAATCCACCCCGGCGCGCAGCCCCGAACCCGATTCCAGCACCACGCGCAATTCCTCCTCGGTGGTGCCCGGATAGGTGGTGGATTCCAGCACCACGAGCGCGCCCGGTTGCAAATGCGGCGCGATGGACGCACCGGTCTTCAGCACATAGGAAAGGTCCGGCTCGCGGTTGCGTTTCAAGGGCGTGGGCACGCAGATCAACACCGCCGACACTGTCCGCACGAGGGAAAAATCCGTGGAGGCCGAGAGCGTGCCGGCCCGGACGAGTCCGGCCACGAGCGCGCCGTCTATGTGCCGGATGTAACTGCGCCCCTCGTTGATCGCAGCGGTCTTGGCGGGGTCAATATCCAGCCCGAGCACCGTCACGCCGCTCCGGGCGAACTGCAGGCACAACGGCAAACCGACATATCCCAGACCGACAATGGCAATGGTCATAAAATCAGCACAGGGGTGGCCAGCTCGAGCCGACGATTTGGGCCCAGGACTTTTCGCCCATCTGGTTCCGCCGCTTCAGCAGACCGGTCACAATGTCTTTCGCAAGGCCGGGTCCCTGATAGACCATGCCGGTGTAAACCTGAACCAGCGACGCGCCCGCCTGGATTTTTTCCCAGGCGTCCTGCGCGCTGAAAATGCCGCCCACGCCAATGATGGGGAGTTGCCCCCGGGTCTGGCGGTGCAAATGACGGATCACCTCGGTGCTGCGGTCGCGCAGCGGGCGTCCACTCAATCCGCCGGTCTGCTCATAAACTTTTTGCGTGCCGGGATTTGACGTGGGCGGACGGGTGATGGTGGTGTTGGTGGCGACCAGGCCGGCCAGGTTGCGGGGACCGGCCAGTTCCAGGATTTCGTCCAGCGCCTCAAAGGACAAATCGGGAGCCACCTTGACGAGGATGGGTTTGCGATTCCCGTTGAGGGATTGCAACGCGGCCAGGATTTCGTCCAGCGCGGCCTTGTCCTGAAGCCGGCGGAGGTTGGGGGTGTTGGGGGAACTGACGTTGACGATGAAAAAGTCCGCCAAATCCTGCAAGACACGAAAGGAATTGGCGTAATCGCCGGCGGCCTGATCCAAGGGGGTGACCTTGGATTTGCCGAGGTTGATGGCGACGGGGTGGGCGGGCCAGTGGCCGGATTTTTTCCAGCCGGTGAGCCGGGCGGCGAGGGCTTCGGCCCCGGAATTGTTGAAGCCCATGCGGTTGACGATGGCCTGCTCGGCCACGGCGCGGAAGACGCGGGGCGGCGGGTTGCCGGGCTGCGGATGCCAGGTGACTCCGCCGAGTTCGCTAAACCCAAAGCCCAGGGCGGCCCAGGCGGGAACTGCGGAACCCTGTTTGTCCATGCCGGCCGCCAATCCGACGGGGTTGGAAAATTTCAGCCCAAACACTTCCACCGGCAGTTGCGGGGCGCCAAACACGGAATGCAACGCGTTACAGGCCAACCGGCTGTGACTCAGACGGCTTAACGCGGTGAGCATGCGGTTGTGAGCCGTTTCCGCGTCCTGCAGGAAGAGGCACGGACGAATCAGTTTACGATAGGTCCAGCTCATTGGTTTTCCGGAGACACGGCCTGGGAGCGGGCCGCCGCGTCCGGGGCGGCGGGCGGCAGCAATTGTTGATAAGTGGCCAGGGCGAGCAGCGGCCAGGCGTTCCGGTACATGTCGTACTTCAAGTAAAAAACCTTGGGGAAGCCGGTGCCGGTGGTTTCGTGTTCCGTCCAGGAACCATCGGAATTTTGGGTGTGGGTGAGATACTCTATCCCGCGTTTGAGAGCGGGGTTTTCGGGATCGCCAAAGGCGCACAATCCCATGACGGCCCAAGCGGTTTGGGAGGCGGTGCTGGGTCCCTGCCCTTTGAAAACCGGATCGTCGTAAGTGTTGCATCTTTCCCCCCAGCCGCCGTCCTCGAGTTGGACGCTCTCCAACCAGGCGCGCGCCTTGATGAGCCAGGGTTCCTGCATGTTCAGTTTCATGGCCCGGAGCCCGCGGAGCACCTGCCAGGTGCCGTAAATGTAATTCACTCCCCAGCGGCCATACCAGGAACCGTCGGACTCTTGTTGGGAGCGCAGGTAATCCAGAGCCTCCTTGATTTGGGGGTGATCAGCACTCCAGCCCTCGCAGCCCAGCAATTCCAGAATCCGCGCGGTGATGTCGGCGCACTCCGGGTCGAGCATGGCGTTATGGTCGGCAAAGGGGACCTTTTCCAGAATGTTTTTGGTGCAATCCTTGTCGAAGGCGGCCCAGCCGCCGTCCTTGCACTGAAAGGCCATCAGCCATTTCAAACCGCGCTGAAAACATTCGTCGCGTTTTTTGGGGTTGTCGGTGGGGACTTTGCGCAGGGCGAGGAGCACCATGGCGGTGTCGTCCACATCGGGATTCCACTTGTTGTTGTACTCAAACACCCAGCCGCTGGGCTCGACCGCGACGGGATTTTTCTGATGCCAGTCGCCCCGGAACCGGATTTCCTTTTCCATCAGCCAATCGGCGGCTCTTTTCATGAGGGGATGGCCGGCCGGGAGGCCGGATTCCCGAAGGCAGATCAGGACGATGGCGGTGTCCCACACGGGGGAAAAGCAGGGCTCAATGCGGACGCTGTCGGCGGTTTCGTGCTGCAACCGCTTTAATTCACGCGCGGCCCGGACGACCTGGGGGTGATCCTCGGGATAACCCAGCAGCTTGAGGGCGATGAGCGAGTTGAGCATGGACGGGAAAATGGCGGCCAGACCGTCGGAACCCTCGAACCGTTCGAGCATCCACTGCTCACACTTTTTAAGGGCCTTTTTGCGGAACGGATGAACGCCGTGGTCGGCGAACCATTCGGCGAATTTGTGGAGCCGGTCCAGCCACAGGAAAAAATTGCGCAGGGACAGGTGGTCCGGATCCGGGGGCAAAGCGAGGTCGCGCTCGTGATACCCCTCGGGAAACAGCTCGTCGAGATTGACCTTGACCGGGCGGACGGGCTTGAAATGGTTGATGATGGCCAGGGGCACGAGCATGGCGCGGGACCAGTTGCTCATGTCCCAGAAATTGACATGGAACCATTTGCCCAGCAGCAACACCTCGCAGGGGATGGTGGGGACATATTCCAAGGGGTAGAGGCCGATGAGGGCCAGATACAGCTTGGAGAACGTGTTCATGCGGGGCACGCCTCCCAAACGCCGGGCCACTTCGCGGGCCCGGAGCATCCGACGGTCAGTGGCGGGCACGCCGGACAGCTTGAGAGCCAGGTAGGCCTTGATGGTGGCATTCACCTCGGACGGCCCGCCGTGGTAGATATTCCATCCCCCTTCGGCCAACTGCATGGAAAAAAGGTGATTGACCGCCTTGCGCTCCCATTCGCGATCCACTTTGCCATCCCAATGATGAAACACCACCATGTCGGAGACCAGGGTGGAATCCACGATCAATTCACCGACCCAGTAGCCTTCCGGCTTTTGTTCCCGGAGCAGATAACCCTGCGACCGTTGGATGGCGGTTTGCAGGGAGTCTGCAAATTCATCGTGGGGTCGGGTTTCCGGGGACGACGGCGTCGGTTGAACCTGGCAACTGCTTTCAATCACACAAACACTCTGCAAACTCATCCGCCGGGTGTAAAGTCTTTAAATGATGGCGGGCCAAACTATTACCGCTTGACCCACCCGGCGGAAATATCATAGAATATTAACAATCAGTAGCCCGGATTAAATAAGTATCAAAGAAATGCCTAAAAGATTATGACGCTAACGAAACGAGACCTGGTAATTCGCATCAGCGACGAAACCTCCCTGGTTCAACAGCAGGTCTTCGATGTGGTGCAAAAGACGCTGGATTATATCGTCGAAGCCCTGGCCAAAGGGGACAAGGTGGAACTCAGAAATTTCGGCGTGTTTGAGGTTAAAGTCCGCCGGGCCCGGGTGGGTCGCAACCCCAATTCGCCTGATAAAAATGTGAGCATTCCGCAGCGGGCCATGGTGAAATTCAGGGCGGGCAAGGAAATGCGCCTGGACGTGCTCAAACTTTCCCCGAAAGGCTCGAAGTCGGCGCTGGCAACCAAGCCGCTCTGAGCGGCGGCCTGAGGCGGGCACCCGCCCGGCGGTTTTTTCTGGAAATTGCTTCCCCATCCGGCTTCGGGCTTTTATCCTGACCCCATGGAACGATTGCCTGGATTTCGTGATTTTTATCCCGAACCGCTGCCGCACAACGATGTGTGGAGCGCTGATGCCCGACAGTATATTTTCGAAAATTGGCGGACCACCGCCCGCCGTTATGGCTTTCGGGAATATGACGGCCCCCCGTTGGAACCGCTGGATCTGTTTACCACGAAAAGCGGCTCGGAGATCGTCGCCCAGCTCTACAATTTCAGCGACAAGGGCAACCGCGAGATCTCGCTGCGCCCGGAAATGACGCCCACGCTGGCCCGCATGGTGGCCGCTCACGAGCGCAGCTACAAAAAACCGATCAAGTGGTTCGCGATTCCCCAGCTTTTCCGCTATGAACGCCAGCAGAAAGGCCGTCTGCGCGAGCATTTTCAATTCAATGCCGATTTGATTGGCGAGACGGATCCGGCGGCGGACGCGGAATTAATCGCGCTGCTCATTGATGCGCTGCGGTCCTTCGGCCTGACGGAAGAGGATTTTGTCATCCGGCTGAGCAGCCGCAACGCCTGGCATGATTTCTTTCAGCAGGGCGGCAGTGATTCCTCGCACGAATACGATTTCTTCCAGGCCATTGACAAGCTGGAGCGCTCGGCTCCCGAGGAAAACGAGAAGAAGCTCACCGCCCTTGGTTTTTCCCTGGCGGCCGTCAACGCCTTCATTGAAAAAGGCGCGCCCACGGTGGAATTGCAGGGGATCATTGACAATCTCGCCGCGCGCGGGCTGAAGGATTTTGTGAAGGTGGATTACCGGGTGATCCGCGGGCTGGCGTATTACACCGGGGTGGTGTTTGAAGCCTTTGACCGCAAGGGCGAGTTTCGCGCGATTGCCGGTGGCGGACGCTACGACAATCTGGTCAAACTCATCAGCGGCGGCAAGGTGGACCTCCCCGCGCTGGGCTTTGGCATGGGCGACGTGGTGCTGGTGGAACTGCTCAAGGCCCGCAACCTGCTCCCGAAGTTTGACACGCACATGGATGTCTATGTGCTGATTGAGGACGAGCATCTGCGCCGTCCCTCGCTGAAGCTCATCCACGATTTGCGGGCGGGCGGTTTCGCCGTGGATTATCCCCTGACCCCCGCCAAGGCCGACAAGCAGTTCAAGCGCGCCCAGGAGTTAAAGGTGGGCCACACCGTCCAATTGGAAAGCGAAGCCTACGTGCGCATTCGCAATTCGGCCAGCCGCGATGAGGTGGTGGCCGGGGTGGGCGACGTCAAAAATCATCTGGGCTGACTGCCATGACCGATCCCACCCAACGTTTCTCCAGCCGGGTGGAAAATTACATTAAGTTCCGGCCGGGGTATCCCCCGGCGGTTCTGGAATTGCTGGCGAGGAAATGCGGGCTGACCGGAACTTCCGTGGTGGCCGACGTGGGTTCGGGAACGGGGATCTTAACCGGTCTATTACTGCAGAGCGGCGGCCGGATTTTTGCCGTGGAACCCAACCGCGAAATGCGCGAGGCGGCGGAAAAACTGCTGGGGGGAAACCCCAACTTTACGAGTGTGACCGGAAGTGCCGAAACCACCTGGCTGCCGGATCGCAGCATGGATGTCATCACCGCCGGCCAGGCGTTTCACTGGTTCGACCGGGCCCGGATGCGCCCGGAATTTCTCCGCATTCTCAAGCCCGGCGGCTGGGTGGTGTTAATTTGGAATGACCGGAACATCACGGCTCACCCTTTTTTTCGGGCCTATGAGCAGTTGCTGCTCACTTTCGGAACGGATTACGCGGCGGTGAATCACAAAAATGTGGATGAGCAGGTGCTGGGTTCTTTTTTTGGCCCGAAAGGTTACGGCTCGGCTTCATTTCCGAATGACCAGACCTTTGATTTTGACGGTTTAAAAGGACGGCTCCTCTCCTCTTCTTACGCGCCCGAACCGGGCGATCCGCGTCACGTCCCGATGCTGGAGGCCTTGGAATCCCTGTTTCAGACATATCAAACCCACGGCAAGGTGACCTTTGATTACGACACGACCGTGTTTTACGGCCGGTTGTCCGCCGGGTGAAGGGCGCTTGATCACTCCAGCCGGACAATCCCGTGGCGGATGGCATTGATGGCCGCCTCTGTGCGGTCCTGCACGCCCAGCTTGACGAAGAGCGTGCGAAAATGCGCCTTGACCGTGTCCTCGCAAACAAACAGGGCGGCCGCGATTTCCTTGTTGCTCCGGCCCTTGACGAGCAATTGCAGCACGTCCATTTCGCGGGCCGAGAGGTCCGGCCGTTGCTGGCGGGCTTCCAACCGCGCCGCCAGTTTGGGCGGCAGCCGCGTTTGGCCGGCGTGAACTGCCCGAATCGTCGCCGCCAGTTCTTCATCCGGCGTGTCCTTCAGCAGGTACGACTGCGCGCCGGATTGAATCGCCCGGTAAATGTCCTCATCGGCATCAAAGGTGGTGAGCACGATGATGCGCGCGGCGGGGAAGTCTTTGCGGATGGCAATGGTGGCCTCCACCCCGCTCATGCCCGGCAGGCGCAAATCCATCAGCACCACATCCGGCCGATGCTGCCGGAACAGGGCGATGGCGTCAGGGCCGTTCCCGGCCTGGGCCACCACCTTCAGCCCGGGTTCACTTTCCAACAGGGCCGCCATGCCCTTGCGAAACGCCGGATGGTCATCCACCAGCATCAAACGAATCTGGCCGTCATTCTTCATAATTCAAGGTCTCCCGTCGCTTCGGGCGTGAGGGGGATGCCCAGCGTGATTTCCGTGCCGCTGCCGGGAGCGCTGTGAATGGCAAAGGTTCCATGCAGCTCCGCCGCCCGCTCCCGCATGCCCACCAGGCCGAATCCGCCGGCGCTGGGGGGCGGACTGGCCGGATCAAATCCGCAGCCGTCATCGCGAACCGTCAGGCAAAAACTATTCTCCTCAAACTGCAACCGGAGTTCGATCAGCCCGGCCCGCGCATGATGGGCGGCGTTGGTGATGGCCTCCTGGCCAAACCGGAGCAGATTATACTCCACCGCCGGGGCCAGCCGCCGGACCTGGCCGGTGGCTTCAATGCGCGTGGCCGTGCCGGTGTCGGCGCACAGTTGCTTGAGAATGCCGCCCAGCGCCGCCACCAAATCCCCTGTTTCCAACACCTGCGACCGCATGTTCCAGATGGATTTGCGCGCCTCATCCAGACTTTCACTCACCAGGGACTGGGCGAGGTCCAGCCGCTGGGCGAGTTGTTCGGAACCGTTGCGGGCATCCTTCCTGGCCAGCCGCAGTTGGACGGCCGTGGCGGTCAAACCCTGGGCCAGAGTGTCGTGAATTTCACGGGCGAGCCGGTTGCGTTCCGCCAGGATGGCGGTGAACTCCGCCTCGGCCAGAGCCCGGCGCCGGGCCTGGTCGCGCAAGCGCAGACGGCCCGCCAGGATGGCCAGGGCGGTGCTCAGCAGCAACGCCCCCGCCAGCACCACCAACAGTTCCAAAACATGCTCCGCCGTCCACCACGGCGGCGGCCGGAGAACCACCACATCCAACGGCGAACGCAGCAACAGCCGGAAGGTGCGCGGCCAGAACACCCCGCTCAACGCGCCGTCGGATTCGCTCTCCACCATGACAATGCCCGCCGCCTGCACCCGGCTGCCGGGTTGCCACGCCCCGGCCGAAGGCATGGCGGCCGGCAGTTTCAGCCAGGCTTCAATGAGCAAATCATTCCATTCCAGCGTCAGCGCCACGCCCTCCTGGACCACGCGAACTTCCCTGACCCGCCCCTCCAACTGGATCAGATCCGCATCATGGATGATGGCCGTGAACAGGTTGGTCGCCAATATGGGCGCAGGCGGGTTGGTGACGCCCAAGCGGGCAAACTCGCCGTTTTCAAGCACCGGACTGTACTCGCCCTGGCCGGGGAATCCCACCACATCCACCACCTCGCCCGCGCGCAGATCCGTCGTCTGACTGGTTTGAATCCGCAAGCCATGGTCCCCGTCCCGCAGCCAGAGGGAATCACCCGGGCTGTAGAGCGTGACCACCCCGCGCACATGCACGCGGTGACCGTAATCCCGTTCCGGGGCAAATCGCAACAAATCAACCACCGGCACCACCGGCATCTGGTAGGGATTGGCCGGAGCCGGCTTCTCGACCCGGATTTCGCAGCCCTGGGGAATGTCGAGCATTGGATTCAAAAGCTGCCGGCTCGCCGTGTGCCGGCTGAAGCAGATGCCCCGCAACCGGACCTCCGCATCCACATAACTGTTTTTGGTCAGCGGCTCACGCACCCGCACCGGGAGCAGTCCCCCGCCGGTGGCGAGCATCATTCTGGCCCGGGGATTCACCTTGCCCGTGGGCGGCTCGCAACTCCGCACAATCCCGCGAATCTCCACATACTGGGCGTCGAACAGCCGGCGCGTCAGGTCCTCATAGGTGACCGGCTGGGGTTCCGGCAGCGGCGCAGTGCCGACTCTTTTCAGGCTGTTCAGGCGGGCGACCGGCGCAAAATCACCCGGATCTGTACTGCCTTTCACCTCCACGACATCCCCCTGGCGGACTTTGGCCACCAGCGCCGCCGAGGCCAGCAGATAGATGGCCTCTGTTTGATCCTGAATCACCAAACTGGGACCGTTGGTGGCTTCCACCATGAGCACCACCCCGCGCAACCACACCGGCAAACGCCGCGCCGCCTGCTCCGGCGTGAGCATCCGCACCTGGACGGCGTTGGTCAGCACCGTTCCCGGCGCGGGGGCCGCCGCCCGGATTCCAGCCGCAAGCCACAGCAGCCCCGACAGCAGAAACCCGCCGGTCAACCAGACTCGCCGCTGTGGACACAAGGCCATCATGAATAAGCACAGTATGCCGATGTTTTGCCCGTCGGCAACAGGCACGGGGCCATTTTACACTTTCGTGTAAGTTGACAAAGCCAAGCCCGATCATTAATTTTAAACAGTAATTCGTTTCTGAAAAGTGCCATCGCATAATTTTATCACACCCGAATTGTCATCGTTCAATTCCAAACCACCCATGATACACCCATTCCCCATCAAAACCCTTGGTTTCGGCTGCCTGATCCTGCTGCCCCTGCTGCTGCACGCAACCGAGGGCACGAGCACGCTGACCGCCACCGATGTCAGCGGCAGCACCTCCTTCAACGCCAAGGGCAACTGGAGCGGCGGCCTCGCCCCCGGGCCGGGCACCAATTTTTTCACCTCGACCTTTGGCCTGCGGACCCCGCCGGACGCCAACAATTACACCTTTGGCGGCGATTCGCTGACGCTGCAAGCCGGCACCGCCAACGCCTACAGCCTGATTGAAAAAAGCTCCGCCGGCTCCGGTGCCGGACGAACCCTGACCATTAACAACCTGACCAACGCAGCCGGGGGCTTGTTCCGTAGCGGCGGCACGGTCGGCTCCATCATCACCATCACGGGGAATGTCTTTTCGGTTTCGGGCAATTCCACCATTACGGCGGATCAATGCAACTGGATCTTTAATTCGCCGCTGGTTGGCAGCGGAATCCTGACCAATAATTTCGCAAGTTCGCAGACCCTCACCTTTGGCGGCAACAATTCCGCCTTCACGGGCAAGCTGCTCGTCAACGGCATTGTTTTGTTCAGCACCCAAAGCGCCGTGCCGGGAAATCCGGCCGCAGCCATGCCCGACCAGATCATTTTGGGCGGCGGCGGCACGCTGCGGGACAACGTCGGAATCACGCTGAATAACGCCAACGCCGGCGTCACTTTGTATGGCAATGCCACCGTCAACACGGTCAACGCCACGACGAACACCACCATTTCCGAACCCATCACCGGTGCTTATACACTGTCCAAAAGCGGCGCGGGCACCCTGAGCCTTTCAGGTTCAAACACCATGACCGGTCTGACCCTGACCGCCGGGCAGTTGAACATCAACAGCACCAACGCGCTGGGCGCCGGCACCTTCACCGTCAGTTCAGCCCCCGGCACCATTGACAACACCAGCGGCTCGCCGCTCACGAATCTGGCCAACAACGCTCAGACGTGGGGCACCAATTTCACCTTCAACGGCTCCTCCAGCCTCAACCTCGGCACCGGCGCGGTGACCCTGAGCGGCACCAACCGCACGGTGACAGTAAACAGCAACACCCTGACCGTGGGCGGCAGCATCGGCGGCGCCTTTGCCCTGACCGAGGCGGGTTCCGGCACCCTGGTCCTGACCGCCAGCAACACCTTCGCCGGCGGCACCACGCTTTCCGGCGGCACACTGGTCATGGGCAATCCCAATGCCTTGGGAACCAACGGCCTCACCCTCGCCGGCACCGTCAACGCAACGCTCGACATGGCCACCGATGGGGATGACTACACCAATGCCATCAATGCCGGCAGCAGCACCACCTGGACCGTCGCCTCGGACGTCAAAACCGGCTCCGTTGGCATCAACCACACCCTGGGCGCTTTCTTCATCGGTTCCGGCACCCCCCTCCAAATGAACGTCATCCAGGGCTCCAATGTCCTCAGTGGCGCCCCGCAGATCACCACCGGCCCCGTCACCTTGAGCGGCGGCCTGGGCGGCACCACGATTCTTTCCCCGACCACGGCGAGTCTGTTGATTCCCAGCGTCACCGCCACGGCCACCAGCAAAACCCTGCAACTGGACGGCACCAACACCGGCAACGCCATCACCGGGGTGCTGGGACAGGGCGTTGAAGTCGTCACCGTCGTCAAGGCCAACACCAGCACTTGGACACTGGGCGGGGTCAACACCTACACCGGCCCCACCACGGTCAGCAACGGCACCCTGATCGTCACCGGCAGCCTCGGCTCCAACACCGTCACCGTGGCCGGCGGAACGCTGGCCCTGAGCGGCGGCGGCGCCTTTTCGAACGGAACCCCGGTGGTGCTGAGCAGCCCCGGCCTGTTGGATGTCTCGGCGGCCTCCGGCTTTGCCCTGGGCTCGGCTTCGACACTGAGCGGCGTCGGGGTGGTGAACGGCGCGTTTGCCGACAGTGCGGGCAGCCAGCTTTTCCCGGGCGGCAGCGGCGGCCTCGGCACCCTGACCTTCAACAACAACCTCACGCTGGCCGGCGGCGACACATGGAACTTTAATTTCAGCAACGGGTCGAATAACACCGTGTTGGTGAACGGCAGCCTGAACCCCGCCGGCACGACCGTCATCAACCTGGCCGAGGGCGCGAACGCCCTGGCCAATGGCACTTACGTTCTGTTCCAAGTGGCCGGGGCCATCAACGGCGGCGCGGCCAGTTTCATCGTCACGGGGGCGCCTTCGCCTTCCCGCCAGAGCTTTGCCGTGGTCGTCAACACCGGCACGTCGCCCAAGACCGTGGCCCTGAAGGTCAGCGGAGTGGCGGGGAACCTCGTCTGGCAGGGCGGCCTGAATGGCAATCTCTGGGACGTCACCACCACTTACAACTGGCTGAATGGCGGCAGTAGTGACGTGTTTTTTGATGGCGACGATGTCACCTTTACCGACGCCGGGATCATCAACCAGCCGGTGCTGAACGCCACGGTCCTGCCCGGTTCGGTCACCTTCAATTCCACCGGCAATTACAATCTCACCGGCACCGGCGGCATTTCCGGCGGCACCAGTCTGAACAAATCCGGCTCGGGCACGCTGACCCTCGGCACCGTGAACAGCTACACCGGCGTCACCACGCTGGGTGGCGGCACCGTGAGCGTGTCTGATCTTACCAACAGCGGGGTGGCCAGCAGCATCGGCGCCGCCACCGCCGCCACGGGCAATCTGGTCTTCAACGGCGGCACCCTGCAATACACCGGCCCCACCACCGCCACCGATCATGGCGCGACCGTCGGCGCCGGAGGCGGCACGATTGCGCTGGGCAGCAGCGGAATCGCCCTGACTTTGAACGGGGCCATCGTGGGCGCCAGTGGCGGCGCGCTGACCAAGACCGGCAATGACACCCTCATCTTGAACGGGGCCAACACCTACAACGGCGCCACCATCATTGGCGGCGGAATCCTGCAGGTCGGCAACGGGGGCGCCACCGGCAGCCTCGGAACCGGCAACATCGCCGACAACGGCGCCCTGGTGTTCAGCAACACCGCCACCCTCACGCTCAGCAACGCCATCAGCGGCGCCGGCAGCCTGACCCAAAACGGCGCCGGCAGCGTGGCTCTGGCGGCCACCAACTCCTTCACCGGCGGGCTGCTGGTCAACACCGGCACGGTCGAGGCGGTTTTCGGCGGCGGCTTCGGCGGGACGCCGGCCGCCTTCAACCCCGGTCAGATCACCCTCAACGCCGGCACCTTGGAAGCCATCGGCACGTTCAGCATCAACGACACCAACACCGGCATCAACAATGTGGCCGGCACCATCGCCGTGGCGGGCGGGGACACCCTGACCATTGCCAACCAACTCACCAGCGCCAGTCTGTTGATCAAGGCTTTGCCCGGCACGCTGGTTCTCTCCGGCAGCAACAATTTGTCCGGCACCCTGGATATTGACACCGGCAGCGCCACCGGCAGCGACGGGGCCGTGGACATCGCCTCCACCAACGCGCTGAGCCAAATCGCCACCATCAACATTCGCAACAATCAAATCCCCGGCAGTTCCACCCTGCAATTGGACGGCACGGCGGGCAGCCAGACCCTCACCCAGACGTTCTCCTGGAGCGGACGCAATAATTTTGTCCCCGCCCTGGAGAACCTGGCGGGCAGCAACGTTTGGAACCCGTCCAGCGTCACCTTCAATGTGGGCGGCACCTTTTATCCCATTCAATGCGATGCGGGCGTCCTGAACCTGGCCGGAACCTTCCCCTCCACGGCCCCCACCGCCAGTCGTAATGTGGTGTTTTCCGGCGCGGGAAACATCTTTCTGACGGGGACGCTGCAAAGCGGCGGCTGCACCAATCTCAGCCTGATTGTCACCAACAATGGCACCGTGACCCTCTGGGGCGGCAACAGCTACAGCGGCCTGACCAGCGTGCAGGGCGGCACCGTCAACGCGGCCGACGGCTCCTCTTTCGGCACCGCCACCGGCAACATTGAACTCGCGCCCTACAGCGGCGAAACCGCCACCCTCAACATTTCCAACGCCTCCGTCACCGCCCAGCGCGTCATCATCGCCGGCATCAGTTCCAACACCACCGCACCGGGCACCGCCACCCTCAACCAAAGCAGCGGCAACCTCAGCGCCTCGGAATGGTTCACCGTCGGCTCCGGCGGCACCACCGGCGGCACCGGCACTTATAACAACACCGGCGGCACCCTCAATGTCCAAAACACCGCCGGGGGCACCCAGATGGAAATCGCCAATTTCGCCGGCAGCGTCGGCACGGTTAATCTGAGCGGGGGCGGCCAGATCAACATCCTGAACAACGCCTACATTTCCTTCGGGGCCAACGCCAATGCCGGCAACGGCACCCTCAATCAATCCAGCGGCTCCGTCACGTTTTACGGTGCCAACGGCGGGGTGGGCGGCACCGGCCTGCTCTACCTGGGCAAAGCCACGGGGCTGACCAACACCTACACCTACCACCTGAATGGCGGCACCCTGACGGTGCCGGAAATCCTGTCCGCTTCCGGCGTGTCCCTGTTCTATTTCAACGGCGGCACCCTCACGGCGGCGGAAACCAACGCCACCTTCCTGACCAACCTCACGGCCGCTTATGTTTCCTCCGGCGGGGCGGTCATTGACGATGGCGGTTATCCCGTCTCCATTCCGCAGGCCCTGGTTCATGACCCCGCCTTGGGCGCCTCCGTGGACGGTGGTTTGACCAAGCAGGACAGCGGGGTGCTGGCGCTCGCCGGCACCAACACCTACACCGGACCCACGGTCGTCAACAATGGTTCCCTGTGGATCAATGGTTCCATTGCGAACGGCGCGGTCACCGTTTCCGGCGGCGCCCTCGGCGGCACCGGCGTGATCAACGGCGCCGTGGATGTCCAATCCGGCGTGTTCGCCCCCGGTGCCAGCCTGGGCGTGCTGACCGTCAGCAACAAGCTCTCGCTGGAAAACGGCGCCACGGCGCAATTTAATTTTGGCACCGGCACCAACAGCTCGGCCGTGGTCACCGGCGCGCTCGATGTAAACGGCACCGCCACCGTGAGCATCAACTTCATCAACGCGGTCGCCGCCGTGGGAACTTATCCGTTGATCCAATACGGCTCGCTGGCCGGTTTTGCCAATCTGACCCCGCCGGTTTCACCAAACCCCCGCTTCCACTTCAGCCTGGTTAACAATACGGCCATCAAAACCATCCAACTCGTCGTGTCCGGCAATCCCGCCAGCCTCGTCTGGCACGGGGATGGCAGCTTCAATGGCTGGGACAACACCGGCAGCTACCAAAACTGGTTTAATGCCGGCAAGGCCGACTACTTTTACGATGGCGACACCGCCACCTTCACCGACGCCGGCTCCAACACGCCCTCCATCTATCTGACGGCGACGGTCTCCCCCTCCTCCGTCACCGTGAACTCGACTCAAAATTATGACTTCGCCGGTTCGGGCCTGATCGCCGGTCCGGGCGGCCTCACCAAAAGCGGCTCCGGCACCCTGACGCTGGAAGACAACAACACCTATCTTGGCGCCACTCTCATCAACGCCGGCACGGTGCAGGTCGGTGCGGGCGGCTCCAGCGGCTCATTGGGGACCGGCCTCATCACCAACAATGCCAGCCTGGCATTCAACCTCGGTGACGCCTTCACCCTGGCCTCGCCCATTTACGGCACCGGTTCCGTCACTCTTGAAGGCGGCCCGGTGACCGCTTCCGGCTCGAATTATTACACCGGGGCGACCCTGATCAGTTCCGGCATCACCTATCTGGCCAATGCCGCCGGCCTGGGTCAGACCAACGGCGGCATCTCCGTCGCCAGCAGTGCGCAACTCTACATCACCGCCAACGTGAATGTCGGGGCTGCTCCGCTGACGATCACCGGCACGGGCGACGGCAACGGCGCGCTGCGCAAGGGCGGGGCGGGGGCCACGGTTTACTCCGGGGCCGTCACCCTGGGGGGTGACACCACGATCAGCGTGGACACCGGCGCCACCCTGACCCTGGCCGCCACCACCGGCATCAACGGAGTGCTGGCCAACGCCAATCTCACCCTCGCCGGCGCCGGGGCGGGCACCCTGGACGGTCCGCTCAGTTTGGGAACCGGCGGCTTGAATGTCACGTCGGGCACTTGGACTTTGGGCCCCTCCAACAATTTCACCGGCCTGACCACCGTCAGCGGCGGGACGCTGGGCATTGTGGACGGCACGCTCGGAAATCCGGGCGCCTTCAATCCCGCCCAGATCACCTTCAGCGGCGGCGGCCTGGTCGCCGTCACCAATGCCACCCTCAACGACGGTCTGGCCGGCATCACGCTGAACGCCAACACCACCTTCGCGGTGGATGCCGGCTCCACCCTGAACATTTCCAACAATATCAGCGGCTCCTCCACGCTGACCAAGGCCTCCCCCGGCACCCTGATCCTGTCCGGCCTCAACGCCTTCTCCGGCATCCTGAATGTGGACTCGGGCAGCCCCAGTGCCAATGATGGCATCACCCGCATCGCCTCGCCCAACGCCCTGGCGAACCTCCCCGTCACCCCCGGCACCGCCACCATTTTCCAAGGCGACAACAACAGCGGCTACTCCACCCTCCAGTTGGATGCAATCAATGGGAACCTCAATGTGGCCCAGGAAATCTCCCTGGACTGCCGTAACACGACCAATGCCAACCTCGAGAACCTGGATGGGAGCAACACCCTCTCCGGCAACCTTGACGTCCAGGTCGGCGGGGCCAACCTCTATTTCCAATCCGACAGCGGCACTTTGAACCTCGCCGGCAGCGTGCAATATGTCGGCACGCTCACCGGCAGCCGCACTTACAACTTCACCGGCGCGGGCAACCATCTGGTCTCCGGCGTGATCACCAGCGGCGTGAATGCCAATGCCCCCATCAGTGTCGCCATGTCCGGCGCCGGCACGCTCACGCTGGCCGCGGCGAACACCTACGGCGCCACCACCGCCGTCTCCAGCGGCACCCTGCTGGTGTCCGGCAGCATCAACAGTTCCAATGGCGTGACCGTCACCGGCGGCGTCCTCGGCGGCACCGGCGTCATCAATGACAACGTCACCATCCAATCCGGCGGCACCCTCTTCCCCGGACCCGGCGGCAGCGCGCTCGGCATCCTCACCCTCAACAGCAACCTGACCCTGGCCGGCACCGTGTCGGTGAATGTCAGCAAGGCCGCCCGTGCCGCTGACGCCGTCACCGGCGTGCAGTCCCTCACCTACGGCGGCACCCTGAGCGTCACGAACCTCGCGGGCACCCTGGTGCTGGGCGACCAGTTCAAACTGTTCTCCGCCGCCTCGGCCTCCGGCGACTTCACCAGCATCGCCGGTTCGCCCGGCGCGGGTCTGGCGTACAGCTTTGATGCCGCCAGCGGCGTGCTGAGTGTCGTCACCGGCATTGCCTCCAATCCGACCAACCTGACCGTCCATGTCACCGGCGACACGCTGGCCATTTCCTGGCCGGCCGACCATCTCGGTTGGATTCTCCAGTCCCAGACCAACACCCTCGGCGCCGGTTTGGGCACCAACTGGG
>CAZUBG010000018.1:0-43125 GCA_964618545.1 uncultured Bifidobacteriaceae bacterium
TTTCCCCGTTGTGCGCGATGCACCGGTTCGGATGCGCCCGGTCCCAGCTCGGGAACGTGTTCGTCGAAAAACGCGAATGCACCAGCGCAATCGCCGTCACGAAGGACGGATCGCGCAGGTCGGGAAAATATTTGCCCACTTGTTCGGGCATGAGCATCCCCTTGTAGATGAGCGTCCGCACCGAAAGACTCGTCACATAAAACCAATTGCCCCCGGTGATGATGCCGCCGTAGCGGATGTGATGCTCCGCCACCTTGCGGATCACATACAATTTGCGCTCGAAGGCCGCCTCATCGGGCAGCGCCGGATTGCGCCCCACAAACACCTGCGCCATGAACGGCTCGGCCGCCCGGGCGGTGTTGCCCAGCGACGAATGATCGGTGGGCACGTCGCGCCAGCCCAGCAGCGTCTGGCCTTCGTCCCCAATGATTTTCGCCAAAGCCCGCTTGACCGCCTGCCGCTGGTCGTAATCCTGCGGCAGGAACAGCATCCCCGCGGCATACTGGCCGGCCGCCGGAAGATCAAAACCCAGCCGGGCCGCCTCGCGCGCCAAAAATTCATGCGGGGGCTGGATGAGAATCCCCGCGCCGTCGCCCGTGTTGGCCTCGCAGCCGCAGGCCCCGCGGTGATCCAGATTCACCAGAATCTGGAGCGCATCCTCCACCAACTGGTGGGACTGGCGGCCCTTCATGTTGACGACAAACCCCACCCCGCAGGAGTCGTGCTCAAACTGCGGGTCGTAGAGCCCTTGTTTCGGCGGCGCGCTCTGGCGCACCGTCCCTGAATTATCCGGCTGTTTGTTGCTGCTGCTCATTTCATCGGCGATTTTCGCCTTATGTTGTCTTACTTTTTACTTAAAATTCACACTTTCGCAATAATTGTTTTCAAAAATCACGGAAATCACTTTCTTCATCCCGTCTTTTCCGTCTCTTTCCGTGTTTTTCCGTTTCGCCCCGCCCTCGCATCACCGACGGCCCGGATCCCCGCCCCGCACGCCCCTGCCCGGCTCCCGGCGCTGGCATTCTCCGCCACTCCCACACCCCCGGCCGGCGCCGGGTCACGCGGCCCGGCCTGCCAGGGGAGATGATCGCTCACCCGGCCCGGCACCGACACCGGCGGTTCACCCGGCCGCCCCGGCTCTCCTCCCTCCGCCCCGGAGCCGCCACGCCCCCCCCCACCACCAGTCTGGCACAAAGTTGGGAAAAAAGCTCGTTACCTAGTAACGTGGAATGCAGTTTTCGGCGGACTTTCCGCTCCAGCCCCTAACTCATTCAACTTCAACCTGTTACCAACAAAGTCAAGCAAAATCCCAGCCCGGCCTCGTTACTAGGTAACGAGATTTCCCAACAAAAAATATTTTTCCCGTTCCTTTTCCCCTCCCCGCGCAAATGACATGCGCGCTTGCCATTTTTTCTTAACGGCCCGGTCACGCCCCTCGAAGTCAGCCAGGCTGAAGCCGGCTTGCAATCGCGGATTATCCCCTTCAGCCAAAGGGAGGCAATATTGGCGGCTGATTTGTTCACTTTGACAGGGCGACGCCGCGGCTCCCGCTTTTGACTGTCTGATTGCGGCGGCGTCCATTTTAGCGCAAGCGGAGGTGGCAACACTCAATCAATCCGATTTTAAGGGGTTCGTTCAGCATGGGTTAAAGCTGGCGGGCACTCCAATCCCGCCTCCGGGTTCGCAAGCGGCAGGCAAATAATCCCCACATCTGTCCTGGCATGGGGGGTGCCGCCAGTCACCGGGGGCGTTATTCCATCGAAAAGGAAAAACTTGTTCGCTTTCCCATTCCGTGCCCATGTATTGGGTGAATGGTGAGCGATGACATGGAATTGGTGCGGGCGTATGCCCGCCGGCAATCCGAACCGGCGTTTGAAACGCTGACCGTCCGCCTGCCCAACGCCCCGGGCTTAAACCCGCCCGATCCCAACCGCTTTGGACCGCAGGCAAACGAAACCGGTTCTTCAAGTTCCGGGGCGGGACGCTTCGAGTGCCGCAACAATCCCCTTTCCACCCTGACCGACTTCCTGGAAAGCCATTTTCAGACGCCGGTGGTGGACCAGACCGGCCTCACCCGGCATTTTAACATTGATCTCAAGTGGGAGGAACCGGATTGGCAGCATCCGAATAACGCAGCCCTGCGGGAAACCCTGCTGGACCAACTCGGCCTCGAACTGGTGTCCACCAACCTGCCCCTCGAGATGCTGGTGGTGGAGAAGGCCAAACAGACCAAACTGTAAATCATGCGGTTTGGTGAACCGTTGCCATTTGAAACACCCACTGCCAAAACGCCGGAGGACCGGCGCGTTACGGGATGCTGGCGCTGGTGGAAAACGCTTGATTTTAACGGCGAATCGGCCATGGTTCCCGCAGGTTGATATCAACGTGGTCGAAGCAACCGCCGCTTGGTGCCGTCAGTTCCGCTTCGCGGTTCACGCTGGTTGCTTCCGCGCCGCCAAACGCTGGATGTCAATGAACAGATCATGAACATCTCCGATGCTCAACGAGAAATCCGCATTCGATTTCAGGGCGGCTTTTATGGGCAGCTCGTGTCGGGTGTACTGTGGCTTTTGTCCGGTTGTTTGGCCGTGACCGTGGGCGTCAAAAGCGCGATTATCGCCCTTGTGTTTGGCGGTTTCCTGATTTTCCCGGCGACGGAATCGCTGGTGCGGCTTTCAGGGGGGAAGACACTGACCGAAGCCAATGCGCTTCGCTACCTGGGCATGCAAGTGGCGTTTGTCCTGCCGTTTTCAATGTTGTTGCTGTGGCCGGTCACGCTGTATCGCACCAATCTGTTTTACCCCGCCATGATGATCCTGCTCGGGGCGCACTATCTCCCATTTGTGTTTTTATACGGGATGCGGCTGTTCGCGTTTCTGGCGGCAATCTTGATTGGCGGAGGAGTCGGCATCGCGATGTTCGGCGCGAACCGGTTTGCCACGGGTGCGTGGAGCACTGGCGTGTTGCTTTTACTATTCGCGTTTTTAGGTCGGAGGCATGCCCGAAGCGAGGGCTCACAGGAGACCTGATCGGCAAGTTTCAAATGACAGACCGGGCGCCGAGAGCGGGCAAACGCCGGTTCCGGGGTTTTGTCTGAATTCCACGCGCTGCGGCTGGGACGGCCGCGCTCCGTTTCTGAGCGCTGGTCAGGGTTCCAAGGCATCGCCAAAAGACTGCAGGGACGGGTTGGGGAAAAGACAAATCATGGGCGGCGCGGCAGCGCCGCCACCACTGCGGCAATCCGCCCGCCCGCCCTCTGAACCTCCATCAGATCCAGGGGTTCAAAGCGCGAAACATCGTTTGGGAGAATTCTCATCCCGGCCTTCTCCCCCGGGGAGGAGAATGGTTCGCCAAGTGGTTTGAAAGCCTGCATGGCCGGGATGAACGGACGGCCGCACGCCAAAGCAGAGGAGGACCGGCGCATCTACGGGACGCTTTTCACGTCCCTGACTGGCTTTTCGAATAATGGGGATTTGCGCCGCAGGTGAAACCTCCCATTGCAGGCAAACCAAAACCCGGGATGGCGGACGCTTATTTTTCAGGTCGCGTTTCATCATGTCCACAGGTACACCGGGGGCGGTGGTTTGTGAACTGTGCGTTTGAGGGCACAGGAGGCCGCGCTTTGGCGTGGGGGGCAAGCGTCGGGCGGAAAATTTCAAAATCGAATCCGCAAAATCCAAGGAAATATCAAATTCCAAGCCCCAAAACCGGCGGGGTGATGGGAGTCAGGGAGCAAGGGGACCCATCGCCGAGAGGGGGCAAAAGCCGGTTCCGGGGTTTGATCTGGATTCCACGCGCTGCGGCTCACAGGGCCGTGCTCCGGGACTTGGGCAACGCGCCGGGATCAGGGGCTCAAATGAGTTTCACTTTGGGGCGGGCGGCCAGGGCCTGGCTCAGGGTGTCGAGGGCGGCCTTGCGTTCGGCACCGGCCAGAATGAGGCGGGGGCCGCGCACGCGTTCGTTCCCCATCCCCACCTCCTGCTGCACGAGCTTGATGAGTTGCACGAACTTGGACACGGTGTCCATGCGCAGCAAGGGCAGAAACCAGCGGTACAGTTCCTCCGCCCTGGCCTGCTCGCCACGCAACGCACATTGATACAAGGCCACGGACTCGCGGGGAAAGGCGTTGACGAGCCCGGCAACCCAGCCAACGGCACCGGCGCGGATGCCTTCGACGATGGCATCGTCCACCCCGACGAACAGCGCCAGGCGGTCGCCGCCCAGCGCCCGCAAGGCCGTGACCCGCCGCACGTCGGCGCTGGATTCCTTGACGGCGGCCAGGTTTGCATGTTCGTCGGCCAGTTCCTTGATTTGGTGGGGAAGAAAATCGGTTTTGTAGGAAACGGGGTTGTTGTAGAGCATGCAGGGAAGCCGGGTGGCACGGAGGACGGCCTGCACATGCGCCTTCATCTCGCGCCAATCACTGGTGTAGACGTAGGGCGGCAGCACCATCAGCCCGGAGCAGCCGATGGATTCGGCGGCGCGAGCCAAAATCACGGCCTCTTCGGTGCTGAGCGAGGCAATGCCGGCAACCACGGGGAGACCGGCCAGCGTGGACACCAGCGTTTTCAGGATTTCCACTTTTTCATCAAAGTTGAGCGTGGCGCTTTCGCCGAGGGAACCGAGGGCGACGACGCCACCGCAACCATTGTCCACCAGCCAGCGGGCGTGTTTGGCGATGAACGTGTAATCCACGCTGCCATCGGGCTGAAAGGCGGTGGTCATGGCCGGAAGGACGCCCTCCCATTTCATTGGTTTGATTTTCATAGAATTGGTTTGGATTCAGTTGTAGCGGTCGGGCGAAAGCAGTGAGAGGTCCATTTGCGAGCGGTCGCCGGAAATGATGCCCGCCACCAGGCTGCCGGTGATGGGGCCCAGGCTCATGCCCATCATGGCGTGGCCGGTGGCCAGGGTGAGGTTTGAAAACATGCCCGAGCGCCCGAGATACGGCAGGCCATCGGGCGAACAGGGCCGCAAGCCGCACCAGGGCCGGAGACCGTCAAAATCCGCCGGGGTGAAATCGGGATAGTAACCGGGGACGGCGTTGATGATGCCGCGGACGCGCGCCGGATTGATGTCGTGATTGAGTCCGGAAATCTCCAGGGTGCCGCCAAAGCGCAGGGCGCCGCCCATGGGGGTGACGGCCAGGCGGGCTTCGGTCAGGATGGCGCAGATTTGGGGCAACTGGCGGGGCCGGGGCAATGTGAGGCTGTAGCCCTTGCCCGCCTGAAGGGGCAGCTTCAAGCCGAGTTCGCGCACGATCCCCGGAGACCAGGAACCGCCGCACAGAACATATTCCTCGGCGGGAAGTTCCCGGCCACCGGCCAGACAGACGGCCTGAAGGCGACAACCCGAACCCTGCCGCCAACCGGTCACTTCGCTGTCCCACAGGAATTGCACCCCCGCCGCCACCAACCGGGCTTGCAAGGCGGCCAGCAAGCGGTCGGGTTGCAAATGACAGTCCTTGGGGAAATAGACGGAGCCGGCGACGCTCATGCGCACCTGCGGATCCAGCGCCGCGGTTTGCCGGGCGTCGAGGACTTGGACGGGAAGGCCGAGCGCCACCGCCTGGGCGGCGATTTTGGCCTCTTCATCGAGGCCTTGCTGGGTTTGACACAACATGAGCAGGCCGTTCTTCACGAGGCCGAAATCGTTGCCGATCGTGGCGGCCAGTTCTTCATACAGGGCGCGGCTGGCCAGGTTCAAATCGCGCAGCAAGGGGGCGGCGCGGCGCACCCGCTGGGGCGTGGCGGCGCGCCAGAATTTCCACAGCCAGCCGAGCAACCGGGCCGAAGCGCGGGGCTTGATGCAGAAGGGGGATTCGGGGTTCCACATCCATTTCAAGCCGAGCGCGACCATGCCCGGGGCGGCCAGCGGGATGAAGTGGCTGGGGACCACCATGCCGGCGTTCTGAAAGGAGCAGCCGTCCCGCTGCGCGGAGCCGCGCTCAACCACCGTCACCTCCCAGCCGCGCCGGACACAATAATACGCCGTGGACAATCCAATGATCCCGCCGCCGATGATGAGGACGCGCCGTTTCATTTTAAGGCATTAATGATTCAATTGGTTTACTTTTACAGAAATTATAACACTAACGCAACCCCCAGCAAAACGGGTCGGCTTCGTCCAGCAGCAGCGTGGCCTCGGCGTTGACATGCGCCATGCCGGTGATGACCGGGGCCACGCTTCCGGCGGCGCGGTCCAGCCACTGGTAAGAGCCGGCAAAGGTGCTGCCGAGAACGCCCTCCTGAATCCAAACGCCGCCCGGGGCCAGTTTGCCATCGGCGGCGAGACAGGCGAGTTTTGCGCTGGTGCCGGTGCCGCAGGGCGAGCGGTCATACGCCCGGCCGGGGCATTGGACAAAGTTGCGGGAATTCGCCCCGGCGACGGTGGGCGGTCCAAACAGCTCCACATGATCCACCTGGGGGAACCCCCCGGCGTTCACCGCCTGCCGTACGCGCCAGCAATAATCGGTCAGGGCTTCGACATTGGCGAGGGCGAGCGGTTGTCCATGCTGTTCCACGAGAAAAAACCAGTTGCCCCCCCACGCCACATCGCCGGTGACGGAACCGAGTCCCGGGACCGGCACGGTCACCGCGTGATGCGCCCGCCAGGCGGGCACATTGGCGATGGAGACCCGTCCGTCCGGATGCAGGGTGGCGGTAATGACGCCGACGGGGGTTTCAATTTTATGATCGCCCGGTTTGATTTTGCCCGTGTGCGCGAGCGTGGTGACCAAGCCGATGGCCCCGTGGCCGCACATGCCGAGACAGCCGACGTTGTTGAAAAAAATGACACCGGCTGCGCAATCGGGATCCTCGGGCTCCATTAGGAGAGCGCCCACGAGGACATCCGAGCCGCGCGGCTCGTTGACCACAGCAGAGCGGAAGCGGTCATGGTCGCGTTGAAAAATCCCGCGCCGCGCCGCCAGCGGGCCGCGTCCGAGGTCAGGCCCCCCGTTCATTACGATCCGCGTCGGCTCCCCACCGGTATGCGAATCAATGACTTCAACTCTGCGAACTTTGGTCATGTCCAATGGCTTACAATCGTCCCATTGAAACTATTTTGGCGAAAACCGGCATGAACGTCTTGTATCTTTGCCCAGCCTGCACTAAAATTTCGGCATAAGCAGGTCCGAGCATGGCCCCGCCCCGATCCAAAATTGATTTTTTCACGCAGTTGGCCGAACCCTTCACTGGTGAGGCGCTGTTTGACTGCCTGGCTGACGTGGTGTTTTTCATCAAGAACCACCGGGGGGAATATGTGGTCGTGAACCAGACGCTGGTGGCGCGCTGCGGCTGCCGCAGCAAAAGCGAACTGCTCGGCCAGCCGGCGGACAAGCTTTTCCCGCCGCCGCTCGGCCCGATTTACCGGACACAGGACGAGCGGGTGCTGCGCGGGGGCGGCGCGATCCGCAACCAGTTGGAACTGCACTTCTACGCGACCGGGGGACGCGGCTGGTGCCTGACCAACAAGCTGCCATTATATAACCGCGCGGGGCGCGTGGCCGGGCTGGCGGGGATTTCCCGGGACCTGCAGGCCGCCAACGAGCGCAGCGAGGACTATTCGCGCATCGCCCGGACCATCCAGCACCTCCAGACGCATTTCGACGAAACGCTCCGGGTGCGGGCGCTGGCGGCGCAGGCCGGGCTCTCCCCCTATCAGTTTGAAGAGCGCATCCGCAAAATCTTCCAGCTCACCGCCGGACAGTTGATTCAAAAAGTGCGCATGGACCACGCGGTGCAACGGCTGAGGGAAACCGAGGAGACGATTGCGGAAATCGCCCTGCGCTGCGGCTATACGGATCAAAGCGCCTTCACGCGGCAGTTTCGCAGGGCGAGCGGCCTTTCGCCGTTGGAATACCGGAGAACTAGGGAAAGGATCAAGGATAAAGGCTAACGGAACAATGACAGGGGCAAGGGGCATCCGCCTTCCCGCCGAACCGGGACGCGGGGAGCTTTGCCTGCTGCGACTTGAAACTGCTCGCGCTGGCGCGCTCGTCCGACAGGCCGGAAGCCTGTCCCACTTTCGCTGAAAATTTATGACTAAAATCACCTTCCACTCATTAATCTTGTTCACGGCGATCTGTTCACTGCCGGGGGCTCGCGCCCAGGAGGCGGGCACCAATCCGCCGGCGGCCATTTATCGCGACCGCATTGAACCGAACTGGTTCGCACAGGGCGACGACCCCAACAGCCGGTTTTGGTACCGGCTGAATCTGGCGGGCGGCAAGCGCGAGTTTGTGCTGGTGGACGCGGTCAACGGCATCCGCCAACCCGCCTTCGATCATGCCCGGGTGGCGGGCGCTCTGACCCAATTGTTGCATCACGAAGTGCGGCCGGACGAACTGCCGGTGGAGTCGCTGGATTTTGACAGTGACGGCCAGTCGGTGCGGCTGCACGGCGCCGGAACCGACTGGACCCTGGACCTGACCACCAGCACGGTGACTCCTTTTGCCACCAACAATGAGGACGGAGACCGGTTGTCCCCGCTCCGCGAAATCCACCCCTCCTCCGATGCCGGCGATGAAACGAAAATCACCCTGGTCAACCACACCGAGGAGCCGGTGAATGTTTACTGGGTGGACACGGAGGGGAAACAGGTGGCCTACGGGCAGCTCGCCCCCGGCGCGCGCCGCGAACAACACACGTACACCGGGCACGTCTGGGTCATCACGGACCGGGCCGGCACGCGGCTGGGGGTGTTTGAAGCGACCGACAAAGCCACCCTCGCGGTGGTGGAACCGGGCGGGGTCCGCCCGCAACGCCGGTCGCGCCGGAACAATTCGCTTCCGCCCAGGCTGGAGTACCGTTCCCCGGACGGACTGTGGGACGCCGTGGTGCATCACAACGACCTGTACCTGCGCGAGGTGGCCACCGGCGCGGAATGGCCGCTGACGACGGGTTCCACCGCCACCAACACCTACGCCCGCGATGAGGAAATCAACCGGGGCATTGAAATGGATTACGGCCGCAACGACCCCGCCGTGCCGACGCCGGAGGTCGCCTGGTCGCCGGATTCGCGCCATCTGGTGGCAATGCGCCTGACCCCGGGCACCACGCGCCGGGTGTATCTCATTGAGTCCTCCCCCGAAGACCAGCTTCAGCCCAAACTGGATTCCTATCCGTATCTGAAGCCCGGGGATGATGTGCCGATCCGCAAGCCGCATTTGTTTGACGCGGTGGCGCGCCGGGAAGTTCCCGTGGCGGACACGCTCTTTCCCAATCCCTGGTCCACGGAGGATCTGCGCTGGAGCCCGGATTCCAGCCGGTTCACGTTTGTGTATAACCAGCGCGGACATCAGATCCTGCGCATCATCGGGGTGGACGCCGCCAATGGCACGGCCCGGGCGATTGTGAATGAGCAAAGCCCGACCTTCATTTGTTATTCCTCCAAATATTTTGCGGAATATCTGGATGACACGGGGGAAATCATCTGGATGTCGGAGCGCGACGGATGGAATCACCTGTACCTGTACGACGCCCAAACGGGCGCGGTCAAGAATCAGGTCACGAAGGGGGAATGGGTGGTGCGCAGCGTGGAGCGGGTGGACCGGGAACGCCGGCAAATCTGGTTTCAGGCCGGCGGCATCCGGCCGGGCCAGGACCCGTACTATCTGCATCTGTGCCGGGTGAATTTCGACGGCAACGGGCTGACGGTATTGACCGAAGGGGACGGCACGCACACCGAACAGTATTCGCCCGACCGGCGGTGGTTCATTGACACCTGGTCGCGGGTGGATTGTGCGCCGGTGAATGAATTGCGCCGCAGCGCCGATGGCCGGCTGATGTGCGTGCTGGAGCAGGGCGACGCAACGGCCTGGCTGGCCGCCGGAGGGCGGTTTCCCGAGCGCTTTACGGCCAAAGCCCGCGATGGCGTCACGGATATTTATGGCGTGATCTGGCGGCCGCAGAATTTCAGCCGGTTCAAAGAATACCCGGTGCTGGAAAACATCTACGCCGGGCCGCAGGATTCCTTCACGCCGAAATCATTCCACCCGCGTTATGCGGAGCAAAAACTGGCCAACCGGGGCTTTGTGGTGGTGCAGATGGATGGCATGGGAACGTCCAACCGGTCGAAGAAATTCCATGATTATTGCTGGCGCAACCTCGCGGACGCCGGGTTCCCGGATCGGATGCTGTGGATCCGCGCGGCGGCGGCCAGGTATCATTCCCTGGACTTGAAGCGCGTGGGGATTTACGGGACCTCGGCCGGGGGGCAGGACGCGCTGCGCGGGTTGCTGGATCACGGGGATTTTTACCGGGCGGGCGTGGCGGATTCGGGCTGCCATGACAACCGGATGGACAAAATCTGGTGGAACGAGCAGTGGATGGGCTGGCCGGTGGATGACGCATATGTCCGCAGTTCGAATGTGGTGGACGCCCACAAGCTGCACAGCGACCTGCTCCTGATGTACGGCGAGCTGGATCGGAACGTGGACCCGGCCAGCACGATGCAGGTGGTGAATGCCCTGATCAAAGCCGGCAAAAACTTCGAGCTGCTGGCCATGCCCGGCGCGGGCCATGGCATCGCCCGCACGACCTACGGGGAGCATCGTCTGGAGGATTTTTTTGTCCGCCACCTGCTGGATGGCCAGGGCGAAGAGGCGGGGTTTGCAAAGTAAACCAAGGAAAGGATGAATTATGAGTTGTGAAAAAACAGTGGTCGCCATGTTTGCCGGAATCATTGTGATGACGGCGTTTGGCAGCGGCACGGCCCGGGCGCAGGCGCCGGAGACGGACAAGCTGGCGGCTTATTTCAAATCCTATCTGGACGGCTATTTCCAACAACATCCGGTGGAGGCGTCGCAAATGGGGGATCACCGGTTCGACGGCGAACTGGGCGACATCTCTCCGGCCGCCCGGGACGGCTGGCTGGCGTTTGCGCGCCAGACGCTGACGAACCTGCCACAGCAGGTGAATTATTCACGCTTGTCACGGGACGGTCAGATTGACTATGAGATTTTTGAACACCAATTGCAGACGCAGATTTGGCTGACGGAAAACACGCGCCCCTTCGAGGAGGATCCGCGCACCTATGACGGCTGTTTGAGCGACAGCGTCTATGTGCTGCTGACGCAATCCACCCTGCCCCGCGAAACCAACGTCGCCAACTGCCTGGCGCGCATGGCGCGGTTTCCGGGCATCATTGCCGCCGCCAAGGCCACGCTCACGCATCCGCCGCTGCCGGTTTTGGAGACGGCCATCCGGCAGAACCAGGGGGCCATTTCGTTCTACGAAGGGGATCTTTTCCTGCTGGCGGGAGACACGGCGCAGTTGCCCCAGTTGAAAGCCGCCGCCGCCACGGCAGCGGCGGAACTCAAGGATTATCAGGCGTTTCTGGAGGGACCGCTGCGGGCGCGCGCCAACGGCGACTGGCGGCTCGGCCCGGAAAAGTTCAAACAGAAACTGGATCTGGTGCTGGAGGCCGGCGAAAGCGCCGACCAGGTGCTGAGCGACGCCCGGGCCGAGTTTGACCGGGTGCAGCGGGATTTGTTTGTGATCTCCCGCCAGTTGTGGCCGGTTTATTATCCGAAACAGAACCTGCCGCCGGATGATGCCGAAGGGCACCGCGAGACGATCACCAGGGTCATCAACGCCGTGGACCAAGAGCATGGGCGGCCCGAGGATTTGGTGAACGAAGCGCGCGCCACGGTGGCGGAAATCAAACAATTCATCCGCGACCGTCATTATTTGCAACTGCCGGAACCGGATCATTGCCAGGTGATTGAAATGCCGGAGTTCCGCCGGGGCAACTCGCTGGCCTATTTGGAAATCGCCCCGCCACTGGACCCGGAGGCGGAGAGTTTTTACGCCGTCAGCCCGCCGCCCGCCGATTGGACGCCGGCGCAGAAAACCGGCTTTCTGGAGGAATACAACAGTCACATGCTGAAAATCCTCACGATTCACGAGGCCTATCCCGGTCATTATGTGCAACTGAGCCGGGCCAACCAAAATCCCTCGCTGATCCGCCGCGTCTATCAATCCGGGCCGTTCGTCGAGGGCTGGGCGGTCTATGGTGAAATGACCATGCTCAATGAGGGATTCGGCGGCGGCGATTTGAAGCTGCGGCTGATGCAGCTCAAGTTCTACCTGCGCGCCGTGGCCAATGCCATTCTGGACAACCAGATGCACTGCACCCAAATGACCGATGAACAAGCCATGCAATTTCTCACCCAGGACGCCTATCAATCCGAAGGGGAGGCGAAGTTGAAACTCATCCGCGCCAAGCAAAGTTCCACCCAGTTGAGCACCTACTTTGTGGGGCGCATGGCCCATTACCGGCTGCATCAGCAGATCGAACGCGAGCTGGGGGACAAGTTTGACCTGTACCGTTATCATGAAGCGGTGCTGGCCCATGGATCCATTCCGGTAAAATATCTGCCGGAGCTGGTGCATGCGAGTCTCAGCCAACCCTGACTCCCCGCTGATGCCAATCCCGATGAATCCGCAACCCCTGGAAGTCGGCGCCGAAGTTCCGGTCAGCCCCCATTCCCGCGGGCTGGTGACGCTGTTCTTCACGGAGATGTGGGAGCGGTTCAGTTATTACGGCATGCGGGCGCTGCTGGTGCTGTTCATGGTGGACGCGGTCCACGGCGGCATGGCCATGACCGACAAGATGGCCACGTCGGTATACGGCATTTACACCGCGTGCGTTTATCTCATGGCGCTGCCGGGCGGCTGGCTGGCGGACCGCATCCTCGGCTCGCAGCGCGCCGTCTGGTACGGGGGCATTATCATTGCGCTGGGGCATTTCACCCTGGCGCTGCCATTCCACACGACGTTTTACCTCGGCCTGATTCTGGTGGTGATTGGCAGCGGGATTCTGAAGCCCAACATGAGTTCGCTGGTGGCGGACTTGTATCCGGAAGGCGGCTCGCGGCGGGATGCGGGGTTCACCATTTTTTACATGGGGGTCAACCTCGGGGCGACCATCGGGCCGTTGATTTGCAGTTACCTGGGCGAAAAATACAACTGGCACTATGGCTTTGGGGCCGCCGGCGTGGGCATGGTGCTGGGCTTGATCCAATTCCGGCTGACGCGCCACTGGCTGGGCGCGTCGGGGCTGCAACGCGGCCATGACCGGCCGCTGAATACGCTGGAACGCTGGGGGATGACCTTCCTCGTGGCGGCGGTGGTGATCCTGCTGGGGCTGTGCCTGTCGGGATTGGTGGCGGTGAACCCCGCCAGCATCGCCCGGGGGCTCACCTTCGCGATCCTCTCGATTGCGGGGCTGTATTTCATCGCCGTGTTCGCCTTTTGCGGCCTGAACAAAATCGAGAAGGAACGCGTGGGGGTGATTCTGATTTTGTTTCTGACGTCGGCGCTGTTCTGGGCCGGGTTCGAACAGGCCGGCTCCTCCTTCAACCTCTTTGCCGAACGGTTCACCGACCGGCGGATCAACTGGCATCATTTTGAAATTCCGGCCGGGTGGTTCCAGACGCTGGACCCCATTTTCATCATCGCCTTTGCGCCGGTCTTTGCATGGCTGTGGGTGCGTCTGGCCCGGCGCAATCTGGACCCGTCCATCCCGGTGAAGTTCGCGTTTGGTCTGCTATTGCTGGCGGCGGGATTTCTCGTGATGGCCGGCGCGGCCCGGGTGGTGGCGTCCGGACACAAGGCCCTGCCAGCGTGGCTGGCGACGACCTATCTCATCCACACCTTCGCCGAGCTCTGCCTCAGCCCGGTGGGCTTGAGTTCCGTGACCAAGCTGGCGCCGCGCAAGCTGGTGGGCCAGATGCTGGGCATCTGGTTTCTGGCCACCTCGCTGGGCAATCTCATGGCGGGACTGCTGGCGGGCGAATTCAAGTCCGACCAGGTGCAGGCCTGGCCCCGTCTCTACCTGGACATCACCCTGCTGCCGACGATTGCCGGGGTGCTGTTGATCGTGCTGGCGCGGCCGGTGAAACGGTGGATGGTCGGGGTGAAGTGACCTTTCAAACGTCAATGTCACGGGGAGGCTCCAAACGCTTTGGTGCGGGCGGGGCGCTGCTTTGGACCTTCACCTCGGAAATGATCGGCGGTGGGGGCGGCCCCTGTTCCTTCTTCCGTTGCCAGACCACATAGGCGACGCAGCCGACCCAGGTCGGGAACAAATCCACTTCAGGGACGGCCTCCAGCAGAAAGGAGGGCAAAAACAGCCAGTGAAACCCCAGCAGCCGCGTCATGATCCCCATGACGACCGTATCCACCGCAAAATCCGCGAACTCGCCGGGGATGAAGCCAAGGACCGTGTTTTCAATTGCCGTAATCGGAAACTCGAGCACGTCAGCGGTCACGGCAACCACATAGGCGAGAATGATCCGTTTCTTGGTCAAGGCGGGTTTGGCCATAATGGTTTCCGCTCATCCTTTCTGTGGGACACCCAACGAAACACGGAGGCTGGAGCCAATGGTCGGGATTGAACCGACGACCTACGGTTTACGAAACCGTTGCTCTACCACTGAGCTACATTGGCTTAACTGGCTTAAAATAAGGCGTTTACGCCGTTTTTTAAATTAGATTTTCAGGCTCTTGCATACTTGATTTGTATATGGTATGCTCATTTATGAAAACAACATTACCATCATCAAGTAAACAAAAGACTGAGGTGGAGTGGGTCAAAACCCCATATCCCAACCTCATCCGTTACAAACCCAGCGGCAATTATTTTGGCCGGGTTCGCGTTAATGGCAAGCTTATTCGCCGCTCACTTGAAACCCACGTTTTGACCGTCGCCAAACTCAAGCTCTCGGATTTTCTTCAAGACCACCGGCGCTTGGCTGTCAACAAAGGGCAATCCGTCAATGGTGAGGTCATCGTTGAAATGTTCAAAAAGGAAATCGAGGACGACCACAACAACAAGCCTCGCACCAAGCTTTACAAACAGGAAGTGCTGACTGCGTTAAAAAAATCTTGGCCTGAATTGTATTCAACTGACATTGCCAAAATCAGCCAGAAGGATTGCAACGAATGGGCGGCCCGCTACGGCAAGGACTACAGCCCCACCCGTTACAATGGCGCATTAGGCATCGTGCGGCGGATTTTCGAGATTGCGATTGAACATGGCTATCGTGCGGACAATCCGGCCAAGTTCGTGGATCGCCGTCGGGTGAGGCCAAAAGAACTGCATTTGCCGTCTCAAGCTCAATTTCAGGAAATGGCAACGCATATTGAAACGTCGGGCGCAGGCCAATCAAAGGACTGTGCGAACCTATTTCGCTTTCTGGCGTTTTCTGGCCTGCGGATAGACGAGGCGCGGCATGTTCTTTGGAGCGACGTGGATTTTGAAAAGGGACTGCTGCATGTTCGTTTCACCATTACCAAAAATGGCAAAGACCGCTGGATTCCGCTTAACAGCAGCCTGCGGCAACTACTGGAAAAAATACGTGCAAAACGAGCTGATGAGCCGTTGGACAAAACGGTGATGCAGGTTTTCAAGTGCCAAAAGTCCATCGACCGGGCGGCGAAACTGGCCGGAGTGAAACGAATCACGCACCACGATCTTCGCCATTTATTTGCCACCCGTTGCATTGAGGCGGGCGTGGACATTCCAACGGTAAGCCGATGGCTTGGCCATCAGGACGGTGGGGCACTGTGCATGAAAACCTACGGCCACTTGCGCGACCAGCATTCGATGGACATGGCGCAGAAGGTGGTCTTTACAGAAATGGCGGCAAATGTTGTCCCGTTGCCGCTGGCGGTTTCGTCTCAAGGCGGGGCTGTCACCACAGCCGACGGCGCTGGAAAGACGGCCATAGCCCAAGCCAAAGCGAAATACGCCTATCCTTGGTGGGCCTCGACAAATGCGCTGGAAGCCTTTTGGGGCCAGCTAAACGAGCCGGTTCAAATTGTACCGTTGGATAAATTCCATGCCATCGCCAAAGAAGCCATGAACCGGGAAGTCTTTCCCAGCGAACTTGCGGACCGACAGTCGTTAAAGGAGGAATTCAGCGTGAGGATTTCAAAGGCAACGCTGGTTGAACTCAGCGGGAAGATTCAGGCCAAGGAAGCTGACCGCAGTTTGAAAGCGAGTTGATAGAGCGGAAGGCCGGGCTTGCGCCCGGCCTTCTTGTGATAAGGTTTATACGCCTTCACCCAGACGTTCAGCAGTGCGACGGGCCATTGGGGGGTCGCTGTCCGGACCACGCCATGGGCAAAACCTCTCTGCCAACCAGAAACGAACAGCGAAATCATTCGCTCCGGCCAAAGCATGGTTGAAATCCGTGAAAGATTCAAATCATTTCACTTTCCCTCCAGAAAACCCCAGCCCACACCAAAACCGGGGCCGACGCCGCCGGATGCACCAAACAACCGCAATTGCCTGGGGGTCGTTCTTGGGGCAGGCAATTGCGATGCGCCGCGCGGTGCCAGAGCGCAAAGGTAGACTGATCTGGCCAGCAACTTACGAAAGGGACAAAGTCGGAGGAATTATCCCAAGTGCGCCCGCCCGCAGCCCAAACCCACTCCTAAAAGCCCGTCCGTCGGTCGCAAAATGCTCGGATAAATCTCGGACGATCATCGGACGAATTTCGTCCGCGCCTGTGCTGCCCTTCGGACAGCCATCGGATAATTATTGCGTAAATCAGTGCTTCGTGAGGCAAAAGTCATTTGAGGTCGCGTTTGCGAGGAGCACGTCTGCGAGTGAGCGCCTTCTTAATGCGCGCCGTTCTCTCTTGGTCGGGCGGTTTAAGACCGTCTAACAGCCGGTTGGGGCTGGATTCGAGAAATTGGGAAAGCCGCGCGAATGTCGTCACGGCAAAGGGAAAATTACCATGCTCAATCGCCCCTATGGTCTGGACATGGACGCCTGCCAATTCGGCAAGGCATTCCTGTGTCAGCCCGGCATTGAGACGCGCTTGACGAATATTGCGTCCCAGCACGCGTAGGATTTCGCGGTTGTTCACTCCCCAACAGTGAGCAACGGCATCTCCTTTATTGACACCGGATAACGGCTAGGTTAATATCCGGCGGTCAGAGCCAGCGGAAGGATAAATGGTAAACAAACATCAATCATTCGGCAGCCAAGGTGGCGCTGCTTTGGCGCATCTTGCAAATGGCGTGTGCCATTTGCGGTACTATGAGCCTAAGCGTTTGACACCCGCTTTTTGGAAGACCGGGAAACTTCAATTCGCGCCTGTTTAATGATTTCCTCAAATTCAACATTCATGGCTTCGCACATCCGCAGGACCGTCTCCAATGTCGGATTTCTGATGCCCTGTTCGACATATCCCACCATTTGTGGGGAAAGGCCTGATTCCTGCGCGATAAAATATTTGGACAGCTTGCGCTGTTCACGCTCTGCTTTGAGAAGGGCGATGGCCTTCACACATATGGCTTGTGCGGTTCGTTTCACTGCCAAGGTTTACACGAGTTTGGCGTTGACAATACATTTCACTATGGTGAAATACTGGGCAATGAATCAGCGGAAAGGAAAAGTTCGAATTCTGGTCATTGAAGACGACACGCCCGTGGCCATGATGATTGTGAACCTGCTGACCCGCGCAAAATGCGAAGTGGTGGTGGCGCAGACTGCCGCGAAAGGGGTGCAATTGGCCGAAAAAGAAAACTTCAATCTGGTGACACTGGACATCAATCTGCCTGACGGAAATGGCGTTGACCTGTGCCGCCGTCTCAAGGCAAATCCTCGCTTTTCCGGTATCCCGATTGTTTTTGTTTCCGGCCCTAGCGGGCAGGACTTGCAGCACGGCTTTGATGCCGGTGCGGCCGATCACATTGCCAAGCCGTTTGCAGCGCTGGAGTTCGCCTCACGCGTTCTGGCCCATCTCCATCAGCCCAAGAAACCAGTACCATGAATTCCACTCAGTCTCACCGCCGTCAAAAAGGTCGTTCCAATTGCAATCCAATGCGATTATCGCTGGCTTTTTCTGCCGGGCCTTTCTGCGGGTGGGTTCACTTTCAATGCCCGTCTTTGGGCACGGGCGATGATTTTTGCCAGATCAACTTCCATGGCCAGCGTGATTCGCAACAGTGTGTCCAAGCTGGGGCTTTGCACCTCTTGCTCGATGTAGCTGATGGTTTGCCGGGAAATTCCAGATTTTCGGGCAAGCACTTGGAGCGAAAGCTCCCGCTTTTCCCGCTCCGCTTTCAAAATACCGGCCACTTGGGCGCTAATGGCGTCAGTCAGTTTGGCATTCGACACCGGGTAGCAATACCGAAAAGGAAGATTGACTTGTGATGCCAGAATTCTTACATGGATGTCCGGCGGCGGGAAAAACTTGGGTTTGTCACCGTAAATTCACAGGTTTGCGCTTGCATTCATGGCCGGAATGGCTAAACAGCTTGGCCACCAGAAGGGAACATTGAACAATACTTTATGAATACGAATACGCTAAGAAATGGCATTCCTCGACGCCATGCCGCCACGGTGGCCCGCGCCCTGATCATCGCGGGTTTGCTTTTGGGCATACTTGGAGGAGCGGCTAATGCCGAGGTTCCCATTCTTCCGGGCGGTACCAATTCCGGCCCCGCAATGGTTCCCATTCAATCATGGTCATTCTACGACCACACCAATTGGACGGACGACGCCGGTTATCCGCCGGTGTCGTTTGGCAATCTCAATTATTCAATTCTCGGCAACGGCAACTCGCTGGTGGTGGACACGAATGTTCCCGCGTGGCTGCAATACAACGTCTGGGAAACCAACGGAAAGACAAATCTGACGGTAGATTCAGGAACCGTCACGTTCTGGTTTGCCTCATCGTCTTGGTCTAGCACGAACGCGGGAGGAATGGGGCCGGGGCAGTGGTCGCAATTGATTGACGTGGGCGAATTGACCACGAATGCTGCGTATGGCTATTGGGGGCTTTCGATTGACCCGGACGGTCAAAACCTTTGGTTTATGTCGCAGGACGGAGCCGGAAACACCTACACGCTTTCAACCCCAGCCTCGTGGACCACAAACTATTTCCATTTCGTCGCGCTGACGTATTCCAGCACCAACGTTTCCATTTATCTGGACGGTGAACTGGCGACCAACGACCCTGGAGGACTGAGTATCTGGCCCGGCTCGGAAGTATTATCCAACGGCGTGTTTTTTGGCAGCGACACCAATGGCCAGATGGAAGCGCAGGGGATGTTCGACACGGTTCAAACCTATAATTATCCGCTGTCCGCCGATGAGATTCAAACCAGCTTCAATGAGATTTTCATGTGGTACGAAATGGACCCGTACAACACGGCGATGGCGAATTTCAGTTCCGCGCCCACCTCGCAGACGACCTACACACCATATAACGACGTGATTACCGGGCCGGGGAATCTGGTGACCGGTACGAATGTGGCCGACTGTGTTGACGGCACCAACCTTTGGGACGTATGGTTTACCAACGTGGTGGCAAAGGCGGCAGGGAACGGGAATATGACCATATCCTTTACGATTGAGGGCAGTTCAAACAGCGTTCCGAGCGTGCCTTTTGATGTCTTTGCCAATTCCGTCTTATCGTTTGGCCCAAACGGCGTGCTTTGGGCATGGGAGGGGCAAGGCTTTCGCTGCACACGTTATACGCTCACCGTGCCCAGCGCGACCTGTTTCCTGATTTTGGGCACGCCGCAGGATTCGGACCACGACGGTTTGACGGATGCCTATGAAATGCTGGTCTCAAAGTCCAATCCCACTAATTATTCCACCGATGGCACGGGAATGGCGGATGGGTGGGAAGTTCTATATTTTGGGCACACTGGCATTGCTCCCAATGGCGATCCGGATGGCGACGGCTTGACGACCTTCCAGGAATGGCTGATGAACTCGGAGAGCTACAACCCGACGACGTTGATTTCCTTCACCAACAGCGTGGTCGGAGATGGTTATCAAAATTATAGCGGCGACGGCCTTGCCAATCTCATGCAGCCATTCTTTGGCGGGAACATGCTGACCAACAATCCAACGTGGAAGGTGGACACGGATGGAGACGGCTTGCCGAACGAGTACAAGGTAATGGTTGGGTTAAGCACGAATACGCCTCCGTTAGCGCCAGGGCTGCCCGCCACCTATCCCATAAATCCGGTTCCCTGATGAAACGGCAAAAACCCATTTATATGAAAGTTTTGAACACCATGAAGCGGTTTTGTGCGACATTTTTCTTTTTGGGAATGGCCACCGGTGTCGGTCTGGCTCAAGAAGAATCCGGGCAGCCATCAGGTACGAGTGGCGGACCGATTTCCGGCTCCGACCAGCAAATTCAAGCTGCCGACCTTTTGGGCAAGCGAGGGCAGAAAAAAGTGGACCTGTTTACCGGTAGTTTCGGTTATTCGATCCCCATTGCATGTGCGCCAGCGCGAAACGATTCGGAACCGAATTTGGCTTTGGCCTATTCCTCGTCGGAGCAAAACGGGGTGTGCGGTATGGGTTGGAATCTGGAGATCGGCTCCATTGAACGCAACACGCGGGATGGGTATCCCATTGCATTTTCGACTGCCACGAATCCAGCCCCATTGACGGCTTATGACGATACCAAAGGATTCATGCTGAATCTGTTTGGCAAGGGCTATAAATTGTTCTCGGTTGCCACCAACGGAACGTCTGTCGAATACCGGGCCGAAGTGGACACCGAATTCCTGCGCTGCTTTTTGAACACCGCCAACAACAATTGGACGGTCTATGACAAGAGCGGCACTGCGTATTATTTCGGAGAAACCACCAGCACCCGCGTGACCAATCCCAAGACCAGTGCCGGTTGGAGTGGTTACAGCGGGACGTTTCACTGGGCGCTGGACCAGATCGTCACTGCCACCGGGGACTGGACCACGATCGGCTATACCACCTACACAAGTCCCTATACCAGTGTTGCGGAGGAAATCCTCTATCCGACCCAGATAGCCTACAACGGTCACACCAACGTTAATGGTTATTCCGCCAATTTTCCGGGAACAAACAAAATCACCTTTCAAACAGGCGTTCGGAGCACCGATTGGGGCTTTTCCTACCGCTGGGGCTTCCGCACCGAGCAAACCCGGCTATTGACAAATATTCTGTGTCAGGTTGGGTCGCAGGATGTCTGGAACTACAGCCTCAAATATGGCGTCTCTCCGGCCACGGGCCGCGCCTTGCTGACGAATGTGGTCCTTTCCGGCTTTAACGCGGGCAATACCGCCACCCCTTATCTGACCAACTCGTTCGCGTACCAAGCCAACACCAATGGCGTATCGTTCGGTCCCGCCGTTTTGTGGACCAATCTGGCTCTAAACACTCCGGGCAGCAGCCCTGTCACTTATGAGCCGGCGGTGAGCCAAATTGATTACGACGAAAGTGGTTTTACCTATACAGTGGCCGATTTAGTGGACATGGACGGGGACGGCCTCCCAGACCGGGTTTGTTATGACAGTTCAACCCAACCGAACCAATACCAGTTTCAAAAAAACTTGGGGATGCGGGGAAATGGCAGTGGCGGGTTCGGTTCGCGCTACGCATTTGGCCCCACGGCCACCGCCACAGCAACCATGACCACCGGCCAGGCGACCACAACGTCACCGTCCAATCCCATTCCGGATAGCCCCGACGCATTGGGCGAATGGTCTGGCATGAACACGCCCTATGGGCGGATACGGGACATTAATGGGGACGGCCTACCAGATCGAGTGATGGATTGGACCAATATCAATTACGTTGCCAATGGCGGTAGCGTACCTTACCCGTCATTTACGAATTATCAAGTCATGATAAATACGGGACAGGGGTTTTCGGGGCCTACCAACTGGCCTGTCTCCACCGGGCCGGTGCCATTGTCACAACAGGATTCGGCCCTATATTTTTGCATCGAATCCGGCGGCGTAAACGTTGGTCTATTTGACATTAATGGGGATGGCCTGCCTGATCGAGTGATGTCTGGTTATTACCTGCAAGGCCCGATGACCAATTTCATGGTGCAGTTCAACACCGGAACTAATTTCACCCGACCCAAGGTCTTTGGTCCCTATCATAGTCAGAATTGGAACGGCCAGTCTGGCCAGTCCACCCCCTATAATTGGGCGGGTATCGCCACCCCCGATTCCCAAATGATCGACCTTAATGGCGATGGTCTGCCAGACCATGTCATGTATCCAATGACCTCCAGCGGGGCAGAAGTAACCCACCCGGCCTCCTATTATGCCGTGGAATTTAACGATGGCTATTCATTTGAAGCCATCAACACTTCCACGAGCGTGCCCGGCGCGGCGGACCAATGGGGAATTACTTCGCCCGCCACCTATTACCAGTCTTACAACGGCGTTAATTATTATGAAGACGCCCTGTCATCGCTTCCCTTTGGCGGCATGTTTGACCTCAATGGCGACGGATTGCCCGACCGAGTTATCTTCGATCTGACGACTTGGGGAAGTTCGTCCCCACATTGGCTCGTATATTTGAACAACGGTCACGGGTTTAATACGACGCCGGTCACGGTGACGGGCATCAATTGCCAGGGCCAGACCTTGGCGAGCAGTTGGCCTTGGTGGAGTCCTCAAGGTTCCGCTTATGGCTATGGGAACATAACGACTTTAATTGATATCAATGGCGACGGATTGCTGGACCGGGTGATGTCCGTCTGCGGGACGAGCGAAAACACGATCAGTACCACCTCTAATTATTTTTTGGTCCAATTGAACCAAGGGCCGTACCCGGATCTGCTGACCAACATCAATAATGGGATTGGCGGCATTATCACCGTATCGTATAACCCATCCACGGCTTATGACAATCGCGTCTATCCCACCAACGCCAATTCCGGCAGCCACATGCCGTTTGTACGGTATGTGACGGCGGCGGTGGCGGAATCGGACGGCGTCAATCCACCGCAAACAAATACTTACACTTACGCCGGTGGCTTTTATGACGGTGTTCGGCGCGAGTTTCACGGATTTGCTGTTGTAACAAACACCGACCCCACCTTGCGCTCGACCGTCACCTATTTTCATACTGGAGGTGGTCGAAACTATGCGTCGTTGGGCGAATATCAGGACACCAATCCAACTAATGGCGCGGGCAATTTCGCGAAGGTGGGCATGGCTTACCGGGTGGAAACCTATGGCAATGATGGCGAACTGTACCACGTTCAAATCAATCAGGTTAACCAAACCAGCTTGGGCAATGCTCGTTATTATCCGTTCACCGCCGCGACCTTTGACTGCGATTACCCCGGCAATGGTACGCCCAATATCACAGCCGAGCAGTTCAACTACAACGCCACCGGCGGTGTCACGAATGAAATTGAATTCGGCCAGGTGACCAGTTTCTACCCGACCAATGTTGGCAGTTTTACCTTCGCGGATGTCACCACCGCCGACAACCGCAACCATAACACGACCTATGCGGTCCTCAGCGGCAACAGTTATATTGTGGACCGCCCCGCCACGGCCGTCCTCGCTGATGTCAATAACCTCACCGTTCAGGAAACGGATTACTCCTACAATTCTTCCAGCGGAACCCTCGTCACCAAGCTGACCCGTATTTCCGCCAGCGCCTTCGCCACCAATAGCTACGGCAATTACACAACATACGGACTGGTTGGCCAGACCATTAACCCAGTTGGCGTTCAAACGACCATTGTTTACGATTCCGCATATAATACCTATCCGGCGACGACTACGGTCGGCAGCTTCTCAACCACGACCAGTTACGATGCGCGTTCGGGCAAGTTGACCGGTTCCACCGACCCGACGGGGGTGACGCTGACTAACAGTTTCGATATGTTCCTGCGTCCCATTGAAACTGATGAAATTCCCATTGGCGGTGGCACCGCGATCTGGCAGAAGAAATATGCCTACCCGGCCACCCTCCAAGCGATCGTCTCCGGTGCAGCTGTCAATTATGTGGACGAGGTGCAAAACGACGGCGTCGGCGGTTTCACCAACCGCACCTATATAGACGGCTTCGGGCGGCCCATCCAAACGCGCATCCAAGGCGAGAATGGCAATTACCGAGTGATTTCCACCGCCTATGACGGGCGTGGCAACGCCTTTTTGAAGACTTGGCCGGTTTTCGGAGCATCCATAACCTTTGCCTACCCCGCCACCTCCGGTCAGACCGCGACCTGGACCGGCTACGACGCTTCCGGGCGGGTAAACACTAATTGCGCGGTAAGTGTCAATTTCAGTGCCACTGGCGCGGCCACCGGCGTGACCACGCTGCCCGGCGATACGGGTTCCCCGCTGGCGGCCCGCACCTGGAGCTACGTTTACGCCTCCAACCCGTGGTGGATCATTTGCACGGATGAAGACGGCCAAGTCCGCCGTTACGGACTGGATGCCTTCGGCCGCACCAACCAAATTCAGGAACTGGATGGTGCCAACACCTACACCAGCACGCTCAAATATGACCTCGCAAACAACCTGACGAACCTCGTCAACGCTAACTCCGAAAACATTTACTGGGCCTACAACGACGTGGGCGGCATGGTGGCCATGGCTGACCCATACCTTGGTCAATGGACGTATGCGCGGGATTACGCCGGACGGCTTCGCCTCCAAACCGACGCGCGCGGGAATGTCGTCTCCAATTCCTATATCAATCCCACCACCGGCCAGCAGGACGCGCTGGGCCGCCTGCAAGTGCAGACGGTATATAGCACCAATTACAGCGGCCATACGCTGATAGCGGCCTTTACAAACAGCTATTTTTACGATAGCAGCACGAACGCCAACTTCACCGTCTATCCCGGATTGCTTTCACAGGTGATTGACAGCCAGGGCTGGGAGCAAAATGGTTACGATACGCGCGCGCGAACGATCAAGACCGCGCGTTATCTCAATATTAACAGCAACACCTACACGACTACCTTAACTCTTGACGACGGCAACAATTTAACTTCGACCGCCTATCCCAATTTCGGACCTACGATCACTAATTCCTATTACCATGGCGGAAGCATCAGCGGGGTGTTCTTGGTTGGTGGCAGCGGTTCCCCATACTATTCAATCAATGCTGCCAGCTATGACCCGTTCAGTCGGGCCACAAATTTTGCCTATGGCAACGGTGTGACCACCACGCGCAGCTATTATTCGCAGTCCCAGCGCCTGCACAGCATCTCCGCCGGCTCGGTGTTCAGCAGAACGTACGGGTACACCCCTGCCAACGATATCACGAATATTAGTGGAACCGGCCTCGCCAGTGCGGTGAACGTGACCTATGCCAATCTGCACCGCATCAAGACCTACACCGGATTGACTGGCAGTTACGGCTATGATCCCTGCGGAAACATCACCACCAACATCGAGGGAGGCGGTTCCCAGTATGCTTACGCCCATCCCCGAATCCAAGCGGTCCGCACGGCCTTCGGTTATACCAATCTCTACGATCTATGCGGCAACATGATCGTGCGATATGGCGGTCTTACGAATGTGCAGGCGCTGGTCTATGACGCGGAAAACCGCTTGGCGGCCGTTGCCCAAGCGGGCGTGATGGCGGATGAATTCGGCTACGCCTTTGACAGTAAGCGGTTGTGGAAACGCCTGAACCAGAACCCCACCAACATTCAAGTGTGGATCGGCAACATCTACGAGCAGAAGGGCGGCAAAACCTTGTTCCATGTCTATGCGGGCGGTGAACAAGTCTGCACCTTCGAGACAAATTCGCCGCTCATGGGTGGAAGCGACACAACCAGAGTTGGCTACTATTACCATCAGGACAGCCTGACCTCCTCCAGCGTGTTGAGCACCTCGACCGGAACCACCCAGGCAGAAATCAACGTCTGGTACCCGTTTGGCCGAATCCAAACCGCCAGTCCGCAGGCGAGCTTCCAAGTCTCACGCCGGTTCACGGGCCAAGTGTTTGATTCGGAAAGCGGCCTCTACTATTACAACGCCCGATATTTCGACCCCGAGTTGGGCCGGTTCATCCAGCCGGACACAGAAATACCCGACATTGGAAATCCTCAATGTTACAACCGGTATAGTTACTGTCTCAACGACCCGGTGACCTACAACGATCCAAGCGGCCACATCGCCTTCTTAATTCCAATATATCTCGCAGGAGCGGCGTTGACCACTTACGCGGTTGATCATCTTTATTGGAGTACCAGAATAGCTGCAAATGAATCTGAAACGGCGGCAGCAATGGATCGAATCGCATCGTCCACCGGGAAATATGCCAGTTACGCGGAATTCATCGAAGATCACCAAACTTCGGCCAGAATTGCGCAAGCAGGCTCACCGGAACAGAGGCAAGCTGCTCTGGGTTGGGGCAACGCGGCAGGTGATGCGGTTTTAACTGCTGGGACGACCATCGTTCCAGCATTAAAGGGAGCCAGAGTGGTAGATGAGGGCGTTAACCTGACCCTCAAATACAAGCAGGGTTGGACAGACGCTCAAAAGGCCGCAGCCGATGCCAAGGCAGCTGCTTTGAGCGACGCCGACACAGTTGTTACCAAAACGACTGAACGAGGTGGGACAACCCAAGCGCGATATCGCAAGGACGCGGGGTTGGATTCCAAGACGGATGCAGACCATACGGTTGATCTCCAACTGGGCGGAAAGGATGCTCCATCCAATATGTCTGGACTTGACAAAAGCGTTAACAGGAGCCTTGGTGCGCAGATTCAAAATCAAATAAAAAATCTCCCTGACGGAACAACAGTAAACAATGTGAAAATGACAGGCCCATGATACTTGACCCATTCCTCAAAAGATTCGAGATTACCGCAGATTCCGGTGGTTCAGGCGGTACTTTACCGTCAGATTTTGGCGGTCCCAAGTTCGTAGAAATCATAGCTGCTTTCGGAGGTAAAACGTTTTGTCATGGTCTTTATCGTATGCTGAGAGGTGGCGAGGTACTCGAAGCCGTTACCGTTATGGAAGGCGTCTTTCCCGAGTTTTCAAAGCGCATAGTCCCTTTCGGCTATGACTGGCTCGGCAGATACTTCGCAGTTGATTTTAGACGTATCTCAGATGGTCTTCCTCAAGTGCTCATGCTTGAAGTTGGCGCTGGTGAAGCCATGCAAATCCCAGCATCAATTGAAGATTTTCACAATATCGAGCTTGTGAACCATGCCGATGACGCACTCTCAGTTCCTTTTTGGAATAGGTGGACGCAGACAAACTCAAAACCCCTCGCCTATTCAGAATGCGTCGGGTACAAAGTGCCATTGTTTTTGGGTGGGGCTGATGATATTTCCAATCTAGAAATTATTGACTTGAGTGTTTATGTCCACATTTGCGGTCAATTGCGGAATAAAACCCGTTCACTCCCCGCTGGTCAGACAATTGGGCGTATATCCATGGCCGACTAGCGCGTATGCCAAAAATGAAACTCGGCGAACCACTCAATTGCATTTATAATGCGGAAGATGGAAATATGCCTATGAAATTGTTGCATCTGTCGTTGCTGATGCTGTTGTTACTGCCATTTACCGGGCATGCTCAATTTACCTGCACAACCAACGATGGCGCGGTCACCATCACCGGTTACACTGGGGCAGGTGGCTCGGTTGTCATTCCCAACAACTTAAATGGTTTCCCGGTTACCGGCATTGGCGATTGGGCTTTCTATGCCACCAGTGTCGCCAACGTACTGATTTCTGACAGCGTCACGGAAATCGGGGATGGGGCGTTTTTTGACTGCGAATCATTGACCAACGTTACCCTCGGAATCGGCGTCAGTGATGTTGGTGATTGGACATTTGGCTTTTGCCCGAGTCTGACAAGTGTGTGTTGTCGTGGGAATGCCCCAGCCTTGGGTGGGAACAGTATTTTTTATGATGATTTGGCCACGATCTATTATTTATCGGGGACCGGCGGGTGGGGTCCGACATTTGATGGTCAGACGACGATGTTATGGAATCCGAATGTGCCGTTCACATACGTGACAAGTAGTGACGGCATCACTCTCACCCTAACGGGCTACACCGGTTCTGACGCTGTGGTATCTGTTCCCGCCACAATAGATTTCCTGCCGGTATCCTGCATCGGCACCTATACATTTTTTTTCAAATCCGAATTAACCGGTGTTTTGATTCCAGAAAGTGTCACCGGCATTGGAGAGTCGGCTTTTGAGAACTGCATCAGTCTGAGCAGACTGATCATCCCCAATGGCGTTGTCAATATAGGAGATTTTGCATTTGCCGCCAGTGGCTTGACCAACATAATTATTGGTAGCGGCGTAACCAACGTCGGAGAGTATTCATTCAATGATTGCGCCGGTCTGACTGCGATTGCGGTGGATACGAATAATTCATCTTACAGCAGTATTGATGGGGTGCTGTTTAATCAGAATAAAACTGTGCTGGTCCAATTTCCAGAAGGCAAGTCCGGGAACTACGATGTCCCCGGCAGTGTCACTAATATCGGTGGCTGGGCGTTTTTTAACAGCGGCGACTTAACTAGCCTTGTGATTCCCGATAGTGTCACCTGCATCGGAGAAAGTGCATTCAGTGGCTGTTCCAGTTTGGTTGGCGTCACGATTCCGAATGGCGTTACTAGCATTTTGACAAGCACATTCGCTGGCTGTGGCAGTTTGACCAACATTACAATTCCCACCAGCGTCACCAATATTGAAAGCGGTGCGTTCGGTGGCTGCGCAAGCCTGACTAGCATTACGCTTCCAATAGGCATTCCAAGCATCCAAGATGGAGAATTTTATGGATGCAGCAACCTAATCGCCGTTAATGTTCCCGTTGGCGCAACCTATCTTGGTTCTGACGCCTTTGCAGATTGTACCAGTTTGGCCAATGTTACCCTTCCTGATGGCCTTACCATCATTGGTTCTGACTCGTTTGCTGGATGCACCAACCTGACGAGCATAATCATTCCTGAAAGTGTTACCAACATTCAGGATTACGCATTTTATGAATGCTCTCGTCTCATCGACATTGCGATTCCAAATGGAGTGAATTACGTCGGATATCAATCGTTTGCAGGCTGCACGGGCCTGACCAACGTCGATTTGCTCAACGGCTTAACTACCATCGGCCCCGCCGCATTCGCCAATTGCATCGGCCTAACGAGCATAATAATTCCGAGCAGCGTCACCGTCATCGAAAACTTCGCATTTGCTGGCTGCTCTAACCTAACCAGCGTTTATTTCAATGGCAATGCCCCCAGCTATGATTACCAAAGTTTCATCGACGTTCCTAACTTGACCATCTATTACTTGCCGGGAACCACAGGTTGGGCCGATTATTCCGATGTGACTGGTTACCGAACCGCGCTCTGGCTACCGCACATGCAAACGGTAGATTCCTATCGTGGGATGCAGACAAATCAATTCGGCTTCAACATCAATTGGGCCACCGGGCAGACGGTGGCGGTGGAAGCCTGCACAAATCTGGCCAATCCCGCTTGGCAACCGGTGCAAACCAACACGCTCATGACCGGCACGGCCTATTTCAGCGACCCGCAGTGGACGAATTATCCCAACCGCTTCTACCGCCTCCGCTCACAATAGGCCCGTGGCCGTAATCAGGTTCGGGGCTTGCCGTGGCAGCGTGCCCATGCAAGCCTGTAGCTTCTTGACAGCTTTCCCAGCGTTTTTCAAACTGCCTCGAATGATAATGGCGACCCGGATGTCGCTGACGTTCATCGTCCCGCTGAAGTGAAGCATTGGCGGAAGCCAGCTTATGGGAGGGGATGCGGAGGCCTCAAAGAGAAGAAGTATGCGAGATATTGGTTTGCTTACACTTGCGCCCGCGCCAGTCCCGGATACTTGCCGGGCTGCCGAGGATGGCGCGCCTTGTTCCGCGGAGGCTTTTATGCGGGGGCTGTGCAGACGCCATTATCAGGCCGTAAAATCGCGCGGTTTGCTGGGGCAGATCGGGCTTCCCCCGGCCCGTTCAAAATATGACATCCGACTCAAAGCACCGGATCAACTCCAACCGGGAATTTGCCGTGTCATCGTCAACGGCGAGGCGTGCCAGGTGCCTGCGCAACGGCGCGGGCTCTGTGACCGCCATTATGCGGCGATATGGCAGCGACCGGATTTGAAACTGGATGATTTCGCCGTCTCTCTCATTTCTTCCGGCGATTTTCGTTTGCGCCGCAAGCCCTCGCCAGATCGTTGCCGGGTCGTGGAGCGAGATGTTCCCTGTGACCGGCCACCTCATGCTCGGGGCTTGTGCAAGAACCACTACGCATGGTTGCGCGAGCATGACATGGCACTATTTGAGCGCTTGGCGGAACGTGATCGAAACTCCATTGTTTACACTTTGCGCCTCCGTTTAAAGCGCGGACGCTGCCGGGTGTGTGAGGACGGCAACGCTTGTGGAGAAGCCGCTTATTCCCGTGGTTTATGCCAGCATCATTACTCGGTGCTGTTTGACAAGCGCGAATTGTTTCTCCAAATCGCCGAACCTTCCAAAGCCAGGCCCGCTGCCGTTTTTAAATGCAAACCGATTCCCGAACCGGGAACCTGTCACATTCTTGAGAATGGCGTCGGTTGCACCGCGCCTGCCGAATATCGCGGCCTATGCCTGCGCCATTATCGCGCCTTGCGGCCCCGTCGGCTGGCCGATTTTCTCCTTCCTGAACGGGAACGGATTTACACTCTCAAGGTTGCGGCGCAACAAAATTCGGCAATTTGCCGGGTGGCGGAGGATGGACAACCCTGCCAAGAGAGTACCTTTGGGCGCGGCCTTTGCCGACGGCATCACCACGCACTTCAAAAACTTGGCCGTCTCAACGAATTGGGTGCTCCGCCTCGTGCGGCGGGCGGGCGGCAGCAGCGTGTTCCGCACGCCTATCTGGACAAGAACATTCTGTTTGATTGGTGCGACGCAGAGGCGTTCGGAGCCACCGGCCAAAAGGCATCATGTGAATTGATCGAGCGGGTGCGCGCCGGAAAGATGGTGGCGACTATTTCGGCGTCGGCGGTCACCAGCAGCTACAATCATGTGCGTCATCGCGCTGGCCGCCCAGTGGCCGAGGGCGGACGGGAACTTGCAGATGGCCCTGCGGAATTGCTCGCGCGACAAACAATCCGCCAGATGCTGCAAGGGGCATGGCGCATTCTCGCGCTGGCCGCTCATGACCTGCGCACCGTGCTTGCCACCGCGCCGGAAACCCAGTCGTATGAGGACGCCTTGGAATGGGCTGCATATCAGGAAGCCCGGCGTGGACATTATGGCCCGCGCTGGTTTGTGACGCGCGATAATGACTTTCCCGAGGGTGTTTCACCGTGGAAGTTGCAAGACCATCTGTGGCAGCAGGACAACAAGTGACCATCTATTTGCCGTCGTTGAATCCGAAGGAGCTAGGCAGCATAGCGGATGTAATGAAGGCCGTCAGTGTCACCCCTTGAAGTGAACGTTATCCCGGAAAGTTGTGATCTTGCCATGGCAAGCGCGAGCCTTAAGCCGGCTCATTTTAAACCGCACGCCGTACTCCTAACGTCCGTTAGGAACTTTTTGACGCAGAATTATCCGATGGCTGTCCGAAAGGCGGCGCAAGCTCGTCCGAGGTTCATCCGACGTTTATCCGAAGCGCGTCCGATTTCCATCCGAAGTCTGGACAGAAAACGCACCGCGATGAACCGTGCGAATACAAAAAACTCACGCATTTTTCTGCGCCCAAAACTTTTTCCAACGTTCCTTTTGCGCAGCGCGAAGCGCGGCCTTGTGAGAGGCACTCATTTTGCGGCGACCGGCCTTCGCGACAGGCGACGTTTCTACAGTTTCACCAGTCAGAAATTTCATCAGCCTGTCTTGCAAAACCTCAATTTTTTCTTGGAGCTTTGCCGCCTTCCGCAATTGTTTAGGGGTCAGATTCGTCAGATTCATGCTCCATTTAGGCGAAATTCCGAGAAATGGTCAAATACTGAATGCCGTTCAATCTTTCGCCACCTAACAAATCACAAGCTCTGGTGGCCCGCGCGGGAGCCATTGTTATCTCATCCTTTTTCAACCGGCGTAATGACAATGGACGTGACATAGGGTTTTAACCGTTCGAGTTCACCGTAACGCTTGGGGCGGGTGCGAACCGCGGACAGATCATTTTCTTGGAGCTTGTCGGCGAGACGGTCGAGCGCCCAACCCAATATCACCACGTCGGCGGTGGAAAAGGCGATGGCCAGTCGTTGCGGCGGGGCGTTCTTGTCGTCCTCCGACGCCGGGTTGGGTTCCAGCGTATATTCAATCAACTGGCTGGTGTGAAATCCACGCCGCTGATGTTCGGTCGGTTGAAAGTCAATGCAGGCACAATATTTGCCGCTGATCGCGTAACAATCGTCTTTGGTGAAGGCCATAAGAATGAGAGTTGATGGTTTTGATTCAAAGGTTTAAACGCCCATGCCGCCCGAACGGCGGATGCCCTTGTTTTGGGAAATGCCCTGTCGCATTTGGCGGCGAATGTCTTCTTTTTGCCGGACGGTTTCGGTGATCGCGGGCGATTCCTGAGCGGCTTCTGGTGATTTTACAATTTCGGCTGGCTTAATGCCTTTGTGTTTGATGGACTCGGTTTGGCCGATTTGCCCGGTGATGGTTTCTTTCGCGGCAACGGCCTCTTTTTGCTCGACGCCAAGCCATTCCTCCACCCGGCGGCGCACATCTTCGACCGCATTGGCCAGCCATTGCGCGGGTGACAGGCGGGTGACGCGACGCGGACGGAGATTCAACGACCGCTTGATCCGAACATTTTCCCTTCGGGGCGAATCGGCTTTTTTCGTGATCGGTTCACGGTGGACAAAACCGAGTTTTGCCAAATCGTCCCGCAGCCCTTGCAGTTCGATGGCCGCTTTGCGCTCGTGTGAATCCGCCACCCGCTGGCCCAGCAATTCGGCGTCATCGGTGAAAATGCGAACCCTTTCCCGGCCCCGAGAGATGGAGACGTAAAACTGTTCACGGCTGACCGCGCCAAGCGAACGGGAAGACGCCACCAGCAACACTTCATCCACGGTCTTGCTTTGGGAACTGTGCGACGTGACGGCGTAGCCATGGGTGAATGCGTTGAACCCGCTTGGAAGCGTCCGACCGTCGGCCAGGGCAATGCGCCCATTTTGGATTTCCCGGACTTGAACCCGCTCGCCATTGATGAACTCCCGGCCCTGATTGGCTTGCAGCAATAGCCAGTCCCCGGTGGCCACCTTCAATTCGCGAACCTCGCCCACATCGAACGATGGGGCCACGCTTGCCGGAGTGAAATTGACTTCCGAGCCGTCAGAACGGCGGACGCGCAAATCATTCCCGGCGGTGGCAATCACTTCCACCGTGTCGCCCCGGCCAAAGTGTTTCGTGTTACGGACAAAGCGCAGACGCTGGCCCGGTTCAAACTGGCTCAAGTCTTTCCGTTGGGCTTCCGTCCACGACAGCGAATCAAACACGGTGACGCTTTCCTCACGCTGACCAACCACGCCCTGGACTTTAAGCGCATCCCTCACCTTATCCGTGACGGCCTCAATTTCGGCCCAAGTCGGTGAGACCAGCAGCGCGGACTTGCCCTGTCTTATGGCCATCAAATAGGCACTGGCGGCTCGTTGATAGAGCTTGCCGTCATCGGTTGTTAATTCGGTGATGGCACCCAATTCAAGCAGCTTGGCAAACGCTTTGTCAGTCTGTTTGGCGGCGGCCAGTTCGACCACTTGCCGGAAGTCTTTGGGTTTCTGACGGCGGATGGTGGTCAGTTCACCAAAGCGGTAGCCGGAATATTGTTCCAGAATCCGCAGGGCATCCCCACGAGTGACGGAAGCGTGCTGGCCAGTGTCCCCGGAGAGCACCACCCGGCAATCCGTCCTTCTGGCGAGATCAAGGAGTTGGGCCATGGCATCCAACCCGACGGCCCCGGCCTCGTCCAGCACGATCACTGACCGGGCCGAGAGCTGACTTTGCAGGCGGAGGTTTCCGTAGAATGAATCCAGAGTCACGGCCTCCAATCCATCCCGGCGCAGGGTGTCCGCAGCCGAGGCAGTCGGGGCACAGAATACCGCCACATATCCCTGCCGGTGGAGCGCAGTCGCCAGTTCAACCAACGTCGTGCTTTTGCCCGAACCCGCCAGACCGCGAAAGCCAGTCACGCGGTCTGGACTGGTCAGCACATGGGCCAGGGCTTTGCGCTGGTCCGCACCGAGATGGGACGGCGATTCATAATGGCGGGTGATGGGTGCAACCGCTTCCAACCCGTCATTGACTATGCGAATCAAAAACAGTTCCCGCCTCAATATCTCGCGGGTGGAATACTCTACACCCACATGCACCAGCCGGGCATCCTGGGCGAGCTTTTCCTTCAATTGGCGCAGATCAATCTGGCCCCGCCCTTTGATAAGGGCAGCCTCCAAAATCCGATGTTCTGGCGCGACCGAATTGCGCTCGAAGACATGTTCCAAACCATGCTCGACGGCTTCCAGTTCCGTGACGCGCTGGGGAAAATCTTGGGAAGTGCCACTGGCACCGGCGATTACTTTGCGGAGTTCCCGTTTCTCGAAAAAGCCGATCTCGCCAAGCTGCTGTTGGCGCACCTGTTCATCGGAAGCCCCTTTCAACTTTTTGGGGCGGGTTTGATGAACCACATGAGCAACCTCATCCTTGGTCAGCTTGCGGCCCAAGCGTTGTTGTTCTTTGGCGACGGCGGCATCCCGTTCCTTGGAACGTTTGGAGAATCGCTCGATGAACTTCGGGTCAACCCCCTCAATCTCGAAGGCTCCGGCGGTCTGCCAAGTGCGGTAGCCAATGTGATGCAGGCGCTTGACCAGTTCATTACGATAGACCTCCGTGCCGTAATGGATGGCGTCAAACATGCCGGAGGTTTGCAACGCCTTCCAGCGTTGTTCCTTCCGGTCCCACGTGGCATTGAACAAAACAAAGTGGGTGTGCAACTGTGGGTCAAGCGCACGGGAGGATGTATGCATGAACGAAGCTCCGACCAAGTTGCCAGTAACCCGGTCCTTGTCCTCGATGCCGCCCTTGCGAATTCTCGTGGCGGCGAATCGTTCCAGTTCCCGCACGGCAATATGGGCGGCCTCCTGATGCGCCTGAACAATGCGCTGGTCATCCATGGTGACCGCCAGAATCGAAACGCTCTTGGGTGGAGCACATTGGAAATCAAAGAAGATGCGGCGGTGGTGGCCCATGACTTGGGTTAAACGTTCGCCGGTTTGTGGATTGAGATTGTCACAGAGTTGGCGAAAGGCATCCCGCGTGACCACTTGATCGGTTAGTCCCAATCGCTCACAACCTTCCCCAATCCAGTGGCCAGCCTGTGTTTGACCCTGACTGTAATAATCATTGTGCGACAGATGCTCGTCGAAATAATCCATCGCAGCGGATCGATTCTTCTGTGGCTTGGCGGTGAACATACATCGTTAAAATTTCAGGCGCAGAACCGGTTCAACGTTTCCGGCCATGTCCATAAAATTCGTTTCATAGCCAGCAAATCTATCAGAACCCCGACCAACAGATTGTCATGAAATCATTACAACCTGTGGCTGGTTTTCATGGCTAAATCGGTGGTTGATGAAAGTCTCGGTCATCAGTTTTGAGTCTGGCAGAAAGGCCAGATCAAAATGTGTATGTGCTACACCAAATAACGAGACAGAAACATTATGGTAATGACCATGAACATTGCATCCATGTGGTTCAAGGTGGCACGAAGGCAACGTCAGATTGTCCTCAAACTGGGACAAAATGAGGGGTGCAAATGTGCTATGAATATCCTGTGGGTGAGCATGAAACCAACCCCTCCCCAAAACGGGGAGGAAACTGCTCATGTCCGGCTCGAAAGACAACCGGATGACCGCCGGGTAAATGGCCGGACGGTCACCGGACGCCAACCGGCTACGAGCCGGACAGGGACCGGACACGAACCGGTGTCATACTCACCCACGAACCGCAAGGCTGCGGTGACCAAGTGAAAGTGAACGGATTATGAAAAATCGAACGGATTATGGCCAACTGGCCGCGAAACTGGATTATCCAGTGCTCGCAAAGAAACTCGAACAATTGGGCCAGCAACCACCGCCCAAGCGGCGCAAGACCGCCGCTGACGCGCTGGAACCGCTGCGGGAACGATTGCTGGAACTTCATCGCAAGGGCTGGACCAGTGGCCAGTTGGTTGAGGAATTGAAAGCTGCCGGAGTCCCGGTCAGTCCGGCGCGCTTCCGCGAATGCCTCAGCCGCTGGAATGGCCGGAGCACCCGAAAAGCCAGGGCCAACCGTGATCGCCGACCGGAACCCGGGCCGGTGAGCAGTAAACCGGCGGCAGCCGCGCCGCCGAGCGGACGGGGCAAAAGTGCATCCGGCGATGGCCAGCCCGGTCTTAAACTGACGCAATCCTGATCGAATTCGCGCCAGACTATGAAACTCTGGATGTTCAAGCAGGCTCGCAGGCCCGTGCCGTCAGGCCGCTTTGCTCAGATCGCGAGCGTCCTGCCCGCACGCGCCTGCCGCGCCCAAGGAATGGAGCCTAACCGGCTCGCTGTCCGTGGCTGTGCGGTGCCGGGACAAGCGGCCCGGCACTGCTCGCCACCGACAGCGTTCCCCAATGGAAATGTAAACATTTGGAGGGTCATTGGCAGTCAATCAGTTTGCCTGAGTGAGCACTGTAGTTACGAGTATGAAAGTTTCATTCAAACTCACAAACCGCGAATTTTGCTGGCTCATCAGTGTCATTGGTTGGGTGCTCTTACACCTAACCAAGCAACTGCTCAAAAGGTTGGGCTAAACGCCCCGAGAGTTGTTCGAGGGCGAAATCGGCAAGCGCGGTTCGAGGCGTTGCTGCTCAACCGGATACCTTGCCGGACACACCAATTGTCCAAAATTGTCGTTTTGCGTTATCACGGCTCGGCTTCAACGTCGGTCGCGCTTGTGACGACGATGAAATTTCGGCTCGTCGCGTGCCCGTGTACTGACTTTGGAAAAATCAAACCAGTCGTGGCTTCCTTTTGCATGGGCTTGACCATCTGTTGTTCAGTGGTTGATGTCGGTGGGATGGCTCGTATGCTCGGCTCTTGTTCTTCGGGTGGCCGTTCGCTTCCGTCTGCGAGGCTGCAATTCTTCACCGGGAGCCACCCCACCCTTTTTCCCTTTGCTTTTAGGAGGGGGTTGTTTGGCCCGTCGGACGATCTGCCAAAACTTTTGTGCTGGTTGTGCCGTTCGGCGTCGCTGGCCAAGTCAGCTTACTTCTGTCCTTTTGCGCCGGACGGGCGCGTCGCGATTGAGTGCCCCGGTAACGGCCCCCACTCAATCGCAGTTCATTCGACGACTGTGCCTGTGGACAACCGCTGGCGGTGGTCCGGCCCTAGCTGTGTCTTTGGCCGCATCGGCGGGACGGCCATTCAGGTCGCCATTCAAAACCCGGCTGCACATCTGGCTTTCACGGAGGCAATGCCGGTTAACGACGCAGAGCAGGCGCGGCCAATGCCACGAACCGGCTCGAAAAAGTTTCAAGCAAAAAAACAACGAGTGAATTATTATGGAACCGATTCCCCAACCAGAGGAAACCAAGGCCGCGACTGAACGGCTGGCGTATTCGGTCGAAGAAGCCGCCGACATGCTGGGCATTCATTATTTCAGCGTTTACCGCCTCATCCAGCGAGGAAAGCTCAAAGCCTGCCGTGTCTTGCGGGGCAAGCTGCTCGTGCCGCGTTCGGAATTGCTGAAATTGTTGGAGCCCAAATGAATTCTTGTGCAGAGGCAAAGCCGATGTCTTTGAGCATCGCGGCTAATTTGTAATGTCACTGCTTGGATTTTCCCTGAACTAAATCCAAATATGTCGAAGGGTCTTGGAACTTTTTGTTAAAATCGTCCGGTTTCAACTTCTGACCGTGATAGTAGCCGCGATAACAATAGGCCACACAGATGGCTTTTTCGGTCGTTAAACGCACAGCTTTATTGGGATTGTTCAACAGCATCTTCAGTGTTTCGACCGAGGCGTCCGTGCGGTTCATCGCCAAGGCCCAAATCGCCTGGTCGCTCGCTGCGTTGGTGCCGGTTGCAATGGGAATCAAGCGCGCCGTGAATGTGTCATCATAATGTCCGGGAGCGGCCGCCCGTGCGCCCGCTGCCCATGTGTCTGGGCTGTTTTCGCGCAAAGATCGTGCGATCAGTGGCACCCAGTCCTTTTCCGGCAGATGGTAACTTTCAAAAACATAAATCAGGCCATCCGTTAATCCCCATTGGGACGCGGCGGCGACCAACTGCGTCTGAATCCGGTCCGTATGCAACAGGTAAACCGCCAGTGCCTTGTCGATCCAAAAGGAATCGCCGCCGTGATACATGCCGTCCAACAGAAAGGGGACAATTTTGGGGCTGCCGGTAAAGGCGAGCCGCATCCAGTCCACTCCCGCGTGATTGGTCAAACTGTTAATGTAGGCATCCATTTGCGCCTCTGTGCGCGGCAAAATGGTAAGGGTGATCGGCGCGGACTGGACGCCGGTCTGCCCAGAACCGCCCATGTTCCCATGATAAATGCCTGTCACGCGGTATTGCCCGGCCCACGGCGGCACGGACCACAGATTGAGCGGAATGGTTTTGGTGAAACCTTCTCCCGGATGCAACGAGCCGCTTCCAGTCAGGCCGCCGCTAAACCCGCCAAAACTTAGATTAGGAAGCGTTTGGCCATCTGACGTCTCGACGGTGATTTCATATTCTCCCATTCGACCGCTCCGGTCATAGGTGCGATTGTCATAGGTATAGTCCGCTGTTCCGCAATTGCTAATGACAAATTCAATCGGGATTTCATCGCCCATGCTCACGACGGCATTGGTGCATTGAATGGTTAAAGTCAAATCCGCAAAATTAGTGCTGGGGGTGTGCGGTTCATTCGCGCCAGCATTCCCAAGTCGAACGCTGAAAATGATGACACAACAAACGATTGATTTCATTTTTGTGATCACAAGCTTTTGACTAGCACGCGGTTCAAGTCATTTCAAGTTTGTAATTTGGGATTTTTCATTTGGCTTCTGACTCACCAACACAGACTGTTTCGTGATTCTCCTGTTCCCCAAATTTGCAGTGCTTTCTTCGGTCCACCCGGCATCGTTATCCGCTTGGCGGACGCAATCATTCCAAATCACGAGCACGACCGTCAAAAAGATGTGGCATGCTTGCGGTGAACCTTGCGAGATTTGCCCGTTTGGTGGGTCAAAATTGTATACGGGATTTGCATACGGGTTGCCCTTTTCACGGCTAAACAGGGACAATCAGAGACAAAAGCCGGAAACCAAAAAACCCTCTGTTTGCAAGCAAAAGCAAAGGGGGACAAACAGAGTCAAAACCCAATTTAGAATTACGAAACCGTTGCTCTACCACTGAGCTACATTGGCGTCAAACTAACCAACCCGAAAAGCCTACCCAACCCACGCCCCGGGGCAAGCAAATTTTACCCGTCTTTTTGCCCGAGAGCCGGTCTGGGCTTCAATCCGCGCGCGGTTCCAGCCGGGCAATGGCGGCCATGATTTCATCGGCCACCTGCTGGTAGATGGCCTTGAGCCGGGCCTTTTCGCAGGTTTTCGCCTCCGCGCGCAGGGCCTCGAAGTTGAGGGGCACGCCGAATTTCACCACCACCCGGTGCGGGCGGGGGATTTTCATGTGCCGGCCATAGGCCTCGAAACTGCCAAACACCCGCACGGGCACCACCGGGGCCGTGGATTTCACCACCGTCAGCCCAATGCCCGACCGGGCCGGTTGCAGGCCTCCATCCGGGGTGCGCGTGCCTTCGGGAAACAAAATGATGCCGCCGCCGGCCAGCAGGCGGTCCAAAATGGCCTTCAGACCGGCCGCCCCGCCGCCATCGCGGTTCACCGGCACGGCGTTCCAAGAGCGCAGCACGCTCCCCACGACGGGGAACCGGAACAGGCTTTCGCGGGCCAGGTAATTGATGGGGCGGCGCAGGGTGGCGCCGACCAGCGGCGGGTCTATGAAGCTGGCATGGTTGGACGCCAGGATCACCCCGCCCGTCACCGGCACGCGGTCGGCGTTGAAAACGCGCCAGCGGAAATAAACGGCGTAGAGCGTGCGGAAAAAAATCCAGCCGATGCGGTAGGATAAATTCATGCCTTGGGCAGCCGCGCCCGGATGTCCGCCAGCAGCAGGCTGCTGGTTTGTGCGGAGGTGAGGTTGGAATTGTTGATGACCCGGGCCCCGAGGGCGACCATCAGGGGGGCGGTGGCGCGCTGGCTGTCGCGCTGGTCACGCGCGGCCAGGTTTTCGTGTACGCCATCGGCCGCGCGGCGGCGCGAGCGTTCCGCCAGTTGCGCATCCAGATAGAATTTGAAATCGGTCTCGGGAAACACATTGGTGCCGATGTCGCGGCCCTCCATCACCAAATTGCCGAACTGCACGCACGAGCGCTGGGTCTTTTTCATCCAGTCGCGGACCTTGGGGACGGCGGCCACATGGGCCACGGCGGCGGCGGTCTCCGGCGTGCGAATTTCTGACTCCGGGAAATAGCCCTCCACCAGCAGCCGCACTTTTTGGTCTTCGCAGACCAGCTTGGTTTTCCATTTGCGGCAGGCGGCGGCGACGGCTTTCTCGTCCTGCACGTCAATCTTATGCTGGAGGCAATGCCAGGCGAGGGTGCGGTACATCGCGCCGGTGTCCACATAGACATAGCCCAGCGCGGCGGCCACGAGTTTGGAGTTGGTGCTTTTGCCACTGGCGCTCGTGCCGTCAATCGCGATGACAATCGGTTGTTTTTTGGTTCCCATGTTCAATAAAAATTCAATCAGCCAACAAATCGTCGCCGCTCAGTTGGCGCGTGCGCACACCGTCCTTGATTTCCCAAATGGCCGCGCCCAGACCGTGGGGCGGCGACCCGGCCAGTTTTTGAAAAAAGTTTGGGAAGGTCTTTTTCACACACGAGGGATTTTTGATTTTTATCCCGGGCACTTTCAAGCCCAGAATGGCGAAGCACATGGCCATGCGATGATCGTTATAGGTCTCGATTTCCGCGCCGTGCAGGGCGGACGGCCAGACGGTCAGGGTGTCACCTTCCTCGATGACTTTTGCACCGCACTTGGTCAGTTCCGTGCGCAGCGCAACGACGCGTTCGCATTCTTGGACGCGCAGGCGGCCGAGGTGGGTGAATTTAACAAATTCGCCACCGCTTCCAATAAAAGCGGCCAAAACGATTGCGGTCATGATGCTATCTCCCAGTTTGATAACCCCATCATCTAATAGCCCGCCGCGTGCAAGCACTCGATGCAGAGGGAGGGCAACGACGAAATCTGTATCAATTTGCCATCCGGAAAGCGGCCAGTCTAAAACAGTAATCGGCCAGCCTTCGCGGTTTCCTAAGAGTTCACCCGCCCCGACAAAATAGCTTCCACTGCTGGCATCCGGCTCTATTTGAAAGGTTCCGCCAGTTTTGGGAAACACTTCCATCAGTTTCAAAGTCATCGTCACATAGGGCGATTCCTCGGCGTTCTCACCCACGATCCCCACCAGCCATCCTCCCATGCCCGCGCTCAACAACAGCGCCGAGGCGAACTGCGAGCTTTTTTCAATGCTGACCCGGCATTTCCCCGGCTTTGGACCTTCGCCATAAATCCGCACCGGCAGCTTGTCATTACCATTTTCAGATTCAACGCGATAGCCGAGTTCACGCAACGCTTCGAACAGCGCCGCCTGGGGGCGTTCGTGCATCCGGGGCACCCCACTCAGACGATAGGTCCCCCGCCCCAGACACAGAAACGCCGCGAGAAACCGCGCCGCCGTACCAGCATTGCCCACAAACAATTCCAGCGGCTTTTCCACCGTGCCGGCCTTGGGGATTTTGCCGCCCAAGCCCCGGACGGTAATAGTGCGGTTGCAAAACTCCGCCGGGTCGTCTGCCACCTGCACGTCAAAACCGAGCTGGTACAAGCATTCCACCATGATCTGCGTGTCCTCGCTCCAGAGCGCGCCCTGGAGCGCCACCTCACCCTCCGCCAGCGCGGCGAGAATCAGCGCGCGGTTCGTGATGCTCTTCGATCCGGGCACGGTGATTTCCGCCCGGACAGGGTGTTCGAGAGGAACGATTTCAATGAGAGAGGGAAGGGCCATTTAACGAAATTTCATTCCGGTGAATGGGTGGCCCCACAAGCGCACCAAGCGTCACGGCGTTGTTTGGCGGTTTCAAAAAAGCGGGTGAGGGCGGATTGATCGGCCCGGGCCAGCGCCTTTTGAAAGGTTTCCAGATCGGCAATGAACGCCTTGACGGCCCGGCCAAGGTTCTGGCGGTTGGCCAGGGCGATGTCCCGCCACATCTCGGGCGAACCGGAGGCAACGCGGGTGGTGTCCCGAAAGCCGGTGGCGCAGAGGGCGGACTGGGTTTTGGGCTGTTGGGGATGCAACACCCGGCTGGCCAGCGCGGCGGCCACCACATGCGGCAAATGACTCGTCCGGCTCACGAAGACATCATGCTCGGCGGGAGTCAGCGCCAGGGTGCATGCCCCGAGCGATTTCCAAAAGGCCGCCAAGGCCTGAACGGAGGGCGCATGGGATTTTGGAGTGGGGGTGACCACGCAGACGGCATTGACAAACAAATCGGCGCGGGCGGCCAGCACGCCGGTTTTTTCCGCCCCGGCCATGGGATGACTGCCCACAAAATGCGCCCCGGCCCGGGCCACCAGGGTCTCCAGACCGCGCACGACGCTGGCTTTGACGCTGCCGACATCCGTGACCACCGCGCCCGGTTTCAAGGCGGGCAATAATTGGACGGTGATGGCCGGCATTTGAGCCAGCGGGGTGCAGAGAATCACCAGATCGGCCCCGGAAACGGCGGCGAGCAAATCGGTGGTGGCGTAATCCAGCGCCCCGGCCTGTTCGCAATCGGCCAGACTGGCCGTGCGGCGCACAAAACCGGCGGTTTCCCTGGCCAGGCGGCGCTGTTTGACCGCCAGTCCAATGGAGCCGCCGAGCAGGCCGACGCCGATGATGGCTATTTTCTGAAATTTCACGCGCGCAGGATAACCGGACGCCCGGCCAAAGGCCAGCGCGTTGAAAGGCATGACTTGAACCCCGGGGCCGCCCCAAGGGGGCGGCGTTTTTCGGGGTGAAAGTGTGACCCCAAACAAATTCGGCAGGAAAAATTAATTGATCTTTTGCGATCTTTGCCGTGTTTTTTTGTTTTGGACCGCAGGTCGCTGACAAATGCAGTTGAGGGGGCCGGACGCCGGGCCGGAGAACCCGGCCTGCCGCGTGAGAGAGTTTTACGAGATTGGCTCGGGGCCTCATCGGGGGGCTTCGTGCCGGTGTGAAAGGCCGGATTAGGTCGGATTAGGTCGGATTAGGTCGGATTAGGTCGGATTAGGTCGGAT
>CAZUBG010000019.1:0-41984 GCA_964618545.1 uncultured Bifidobacteriaceae bacterium
CCTGCGAACGACGGGCAGTAGAATGCAGGAGTTGCAGGTAGTCAATCACGAAAAACTTTACGCCGTGCTGTTGGGACATCCGGCGGGCGCGGGCGCGGAGCTGCAGAATGGACAAACCGGCGGTGTCATCAATGAACAGCGGGGCCCCGGCCAGGCGGCCGGCCGCGTTCAAAATCTTGGGGAAATCGGCCTCGTTCATGAAGCCCTCGCGGATGCTGCGCATGTTGACGCGGGCAATGGAGCAGAGCATGCGCAGAATGAGGGATTCGGCGCTCATTTCCAGGCTGAACACGGCCACGGGGACCTTGGAATCGAGCACCATGTTCTCGACCATGTTCATGGCCAGGGAGGTTTTGCCCATGGAAGGGCGGGCGGCGATGACGATCATTTCGCTGTGGTGCAGGCCGTCGGTCATGCGGTCGAGATCGGCAAAGCCGGTGGGGATGCCGTTGAGGACGCCCTTGCGGTTGAAATAATTTTCAATGGTGCCGATGGCGCGGGTGACGAGGTCCTTGACCCCCAGCGCATTGCTCTGCCCGCGCGATTCGCTGATGCGCAGGACGTCGCGCTCGACTTCGTCCATGAGGGCGTCCACCTCGCCCTCGTAATCATACACGCGCCCGACGACCCCGGTGCAGGTGGTGATCATTTTGCGCAGCAGATACTTTTCCTTGACGATTTCGAGGTAATAACTGAGGTTGGCCGCGCTGGGGACGGCGTCCTGCAATTGGGAGAGATAGGCGATGCCGCCGACCTGATCGAGGAGCTGCTTGTTCTTCAACCGCTGCTGGACGGTGATGAGGTCCACGGCCACGCGCGTGTTGAACATCTCCACCAGTTCCTCGTAAATCGTCTGGTGCCGCAGATCATAAAAGGTCTCGCGGCCCTCGTCCTTGAGTTTTTCGACGCATTCGCCGATGCACTCGTTGGGGGAGAGCAGCGCGCAGCCCAGGACCCCCTGTTCCGCCTCGGGCGAATGGGGCGGCAGCCGGTCCAGCTTCAAGGAATCCGGCGCGGCGTTGGGACGCCGCCGGCTCTTTTTAAAATCCACGGGCGGGGCGGCCCCTTCTGTCGCTGCATCAATCATCACCCAAGCATGAACCGCCGGGTGAAATCACCGCAAGCTTGAACTGAAAAAAGTCGTCCTCATTTTATTCACCATGACTTTTTGGCCGGTTTTTTTTGGCTGGTTGCGCAAGTTGAAAACAAGGGAATCTTGTGATCCGAGTGCGGCAGAAAATCCGATAATCCATCCCTTTTCAACGTGCTGCGGCTCACGGAGCCGCGCTCCGGAGGATGGACAACACGCTGTTTTGGCGGCGCAGGGTGGTCAGCCAGAAGGAAAACAGGAGGACGAAGGCGGCGCCGGCGGTGACCGGCATGGTTTGCAACAGGGCGGCGGGGGTGTGGCCGAGCAGGAGCAGGGTCAGCCAGTAGCCCAGGCCGAGCGCGCCGTAAAGCAGGGAGAGGCGCAGCCAGCCGCTGGCCAGCGACCAAAACGCGAGGCCCTGAAGCAGGCCGACAAACACCATGGTAATGGACAACTGGCCGATCATGGCGGCGGCTTCCGGCGTGTTGCGGCCGAGGATGCGCAGGCAGAAGATGCGCAGCCCGAACAAACAGGCCGCCCCAAACAGCAGGCCGAAACCGGACAGCCCCAGCAATTTCAGTTGTTCCGCCACCAAGCCGCCGCCGCGCCGGCCGGAGCGGGAGGTGAACAGGACCGTCAGGAGCGGGCCGACGGTCTGGGGCAGCGCCCGCGCGAGGGTGTCGGCGGCCGAGTAGGCATCCAGGCTGCCGCCGTGGAAGAATTTTTTGGCGACGAGCAAATCGCCCTGCAGGAAACAGAAGTTGCCGGCCACAAACGCGGCGCTGACCCCGAAGTAGCGGGCAAACTCACGGTTCCAGGGCGAGACCGGTTCGCCTTCCAGCACCAGGTCCTTGCGCCAGAACAGCAGGACCAGGTACGCCAGCAGGGAGAAGCCCGAGGCGAGCACGGCGGTTTCCGCCGAAGGCCATTTGAGGGTGATGAACCAGCCGAACGTCACGCGCAGGCCCATGGCGAGAAAGCCGATCAAGGCCAGCCGTTTGAACCAGGCCAGCCCCTGGCACAAGGCCGTGGCGTAGGAGCCCCACAGCCCGAAGAGCGCGCAGGCGAGGGTGGTGAGCATGAGGCTGTCGCTGTAATGAAAAAAGGCGCCCAGGGGCCTGACCATCACCACGGCGAGCACGGAGCCGGCGACGGTCAGCCGGAAGAGGGATTTGCGGCAGCCCAGCATCAGCCCCTGCAAGCGCGAGTGGTCGCCGCTGGCGTTGAAGTGTGCGATGTGATGGGTGATGGCAAAAATGGCCATCTGGGGGGCCAGTCCGAGCAGCGCCATGAACCCGCTGATGGCGCTGTTGGCGTCGCCGTATTGTCCCAGGCCGCTGAGATGCCGGCCCATCACGGCTTGAAAGGCCAGATGCCCCAGGCCGGTGACAAAGCTGATGACGGAGAAAACAATGCCGCTTTGGAGGAGTTTGCGGGCCGGGGCGGAATCATCTTTCATCAAGGGATGTTACGCGGGTTGAAATCAAACCACTACTGGGAAATGATCGGGGGAGCCGGCCAGCCGGCGCCCCCCACGGCAGTTGGCAAGGTTGGGCGGGCGCGCCAACTCGTCGGACGGCCTGCGGGTTTGGAAACCCGCGATACGGGAGACTTGGAAGTCTGCGGTACAAAAAATCCGGGGTTGTTCGCATGGTTATCCTTGACAAAGAGGGGGTGTTTCCGGGCATAATGAATGATCAATTCAGTTGTGTGCCTTCTCGGAAGGTTTTGTGCATGGATGCCGGATTCCAGGCCTCCGGCCCGGGCGGGTCTCAGTTTTAATCAGTCGGTCAATCTGAGAAATTTAAATTGAACACACCGAAGTTCAAGACGCCATTAAGTTTTTGGGGGCCCTGTGTGATGGGGTTCCTGGCGCTGGTTGCCTGTTTCCTGGCAAACGGGCTGCGGGCGGCTTCCCTGCCGGAGAACGGCCTGGCGGGGGCGCGGTTCGGCGCCTTTGCGGCGACCGATCTGGAAATCGCCGATTATGCCGAAAATTCCCTGGAGCCGGAGGCCGTCTGGAAAATCAAAAGCGTGTCACCGGAGCACCGGCGCCTGGGTTTTTTCAGCGTCAAATTGCTGCCCATCATGGTGGTGCGGGATGTGCAGTTGGATTTTATCAGCCCCAACCCGCAAACGAACTGGCTGGATGCCTTCCGCTGCGAATGGGTGCCGGTGGCGAAACGATCTGCGTTTGAGTGGCGGGATTTCCAGGTGTTTTTCCCGCAGGAAAAGACCCCGCGCCTGCAGGCGAAGCGGGTTTATCCGGTTGCCCGGGCCGGCGCGTTGATCGCCCGGCTGGAAGACCTGACGCTGCAAGCCGGCTCCCGGCCCCTGCACCTGAGCCGCGCCGAGGTGCGGGCGGAAGGCCGGGCCGGCGTCCTCGCCTGGACAGAAAACAGCGCGACGATTCGATGGGATTTATTTTCCGGCCAATTGACCACCAATACTGTCACCCAAGGAACTCAAAATGAAAAACCATAAACTGCTCACCCCGCTGGTGCTGGCGTTGGGCCTGGCCGCCGCCACGGTCTCCGCCCAAACCGCCGCCGACAATGACGTGGCCCAGGGCCGCGCCGACCTGCTGACCCACAATCAGGCCGGGCTGGCGGGCGCCTACAGCAATTTCAACGCGGCGGTGACGTTGTCGCCGACGAATGAAACGGCCAATGCGCTGTTGGCGGTGACGCGGCTGCTTCTGCTGCCGCAGCAGCCGGCCGGCAGCAATTTTCTGACCGGCCTGGGCTTCGCCGCCGGCGGGCGCAACCCCTACGACTGGACCTCGGCGCCGCCCAAGGACACCAACGGTGACAGCATCCTGCCCGCGGAGAACTCCTCGGTGGCGATTGCCTATGTTCGCAACACCGTGGTCCCCGCGCTGGGCGCCTCCTTCACGAATCTGTCCCGCATCACCGATCCGGCCTTCACCCTGGCGCTGACCCCCGACGAAACGTCACAGGAGGCCGTCACGGTGGATTATGGCGACATTTTGTTGATGCAGGCGGAGGTGGAAGCGGCGGAGTTTCTCGGCTACACGCTGAATGCGCAGAATTTTGATGTGGTGGCCCGGACCCTGCAAACCCAGGCGCAAACGAACGGACTGACCCTGCAAACCGTGCTGACCGAGTACCCGGGCCTGCTCACTCACAACAGCGCGGCGGATCTGGCCAACTCCCAAGCCGCCCTGAGCACGGCAATCGCGTGCTATCAGGCCGCGTCGGCCTTCATCCGGAACCAGCGCATCACCGGCCAGGGACTGTTTGTGCTGGGGGCGGATGAGGCGGCCCCGGAAGCGGCCTTCCGCACGGACCTGACCAATGTCCTCCTGTCGCTCAAAGGGCCGGTGCAGTTCAGCCCCAACGCCGCGTACTCACTGGACCTGAGCAATTATTTCTCCGGCGCCAAATCCCTGCGCAGCCTGGCGCCGCAGTTTAACGGTGACGATTACGTCCGCGATTCCGCGCCGGACTACACCTTTGGCGGCATTCTGGCGGGGGAGCCGGCGTACGCGGTCGAATCCTTCCTGCGCCAGAAATTCGAGAAGCATGATTACAGCGGGATTTATACCGGCCAAGTGTCCGACAGCCAAGGCTACTCCGGTCAAAACGGCAACAGCTTCGCCGTTTTTGTGGGCACCAACCAACAGCTCACCGTGGTGGGCTTTGATGCGGGCCAGTCCCTAGGACTGTTTGCCCAATGCGGCTTGGACAAACACGGCAACGGGCAGTTCATCAGCAGCGCTTTCACCGGTTTCGCCTCGGTTTGGCAGGGGCAATGTTATGTGGAGTTTGACTATACCAACGAGTCCAACGAGTTGCAGGTGTATCTCGACGGCGGCGTGCAATCCCCGCTGGGCGACTACCAAGGCGGGGCGGGTTACTACAGTGGAACCTATTCGGGCAGCAGTCCCGGAGCGCTCAAGGCGATTCTGGCGCCGGACGGCGAGCTGTTCTTCGCCCCGCTCACCGGCGGCGTGGCGAATGACGGCGGTGTGGCCGAGATGGAGGCGGGGAATACTTTCTTCGGTGTTTCGGTGAATGATACGGCGGTGCTGGGCAATTATCATGCCAATACGCTTACTCTCACCGGCAGTTATGAAACGGATTACGATGACGGCGGCGACGGTGGCGTAAGCACCATTGATGCCGGCGGCGACAGTGGCGTAAGCGGCGTGTCCATAACCGACTTGGGCGGCGTCGAAACCAGCGGGTTCACCACCACCAGCGCTCCCATCGAGGTTTTTACCGCCGACGCCCACCCGGACCTGCAACGCGCCGCCAGTGCATCCGCCAACACGTTTACTTTATCCCGTCTGGAAAGTGTGCCGTTTGACGCGGTGCCGGTGATCTCCAAGCCGCCGGTGAGCACCACCGTCGCCGCCGGTTCCCAGGCCATGTTCAGCGTCACCGCCACCGGCGGCGTGACGCTCGGCTACCAGTGGTATTGCAACGGCCAGGCCATCAGCGGCGCCACCTCCTCCAGCCTGATTTTGAGCAATGTCTCCCCGGCCCTCAACGACTACCAATATTCCGTTTCCGTCGAAAATGTGGCCGGGACCGCCCAGGCGAGCGCCGTTTTGACCGTCACCGACAAGGTCAAACCCATCCTCAGCAACCTTAATCTGACCCCCAACCAGGTGGTGAACCCCTCGGAGTTTACCGTCACGGGTTCCGCCAGCAACGCGTTTGGGGTGTCCGCCGTGTGGTATCAACTGAACAACGGGGACTGGACGCTGGCTGCCACCACCAACAACTGGACCAATTGGTCGGCGGCCCTGTCTCTGGTGACAGGAACCAACACACTCCGTACTTATGCCGCGGACCTGAACAGTGACGGATTGTTGTACGTGGCCGATGCCAACAACAACCTGATCCGCAAGATCACCCAGGCGGGGGGCGTCTCGACCCTGGCGGGTGACATTGATGATCTGACCAACGGCAACGGCAACGCCGGCTACGCCGAGGGCACGGGCACCAACGCCTGGTTTAATTTTCCCAACAGCACCGCCACGGACGGTGCCGGCAACATTTATGTGGCGGACACCTACAACAACCTGATCCGCAAGATCACCCCGGCCGGGGTGGTGACCACCCTGGCGGGTGACACCTACGACCTGACCAATGGCGGCTATACGGGCGGCCCCAATGCCGCCAATGCGGGCTATGCCGATGGCACCAACGCCCAGTTCAACTATCCCTCCGGCATCGCCACGGATGCCTCCGGCAATGTGTATGTGGCCGACACCTACAACGAATTAATCCGCAAGATCACCCCGGCCGGGGTGGTGACCACCCTGGCGGGCGATACTTACGACCTGACCAATGGCGGTTATAACACTGAGGCCAGCATCGGCTATGCCGATGGCCCGGGTGCCGCGGCGAAGTTTGACTTCCCGGCCGACGTTTCGGTGGATGCCTCCGGCAATGTGTATGTGGCCGACGCCAACAACAATTTGATTCGCGAGATCACGCCGGCCGGGGTGGTGGCCACCCTGGCGGGTGACACCCATGCCCTGACCAATGGCGGCTATAACGAAGGTGAGAACATGAGCGATGCCGGCTATGCCGACGGCCCGGGCACGAACGCCTTGTTTAATGTCCCGCTCAGCACCTCGGTGGACCTTTCCGGCAATGTTTATGTGGCGGACTACTACAATAACCTGATCCGCAAGATCACGCCGGCCGGGGTGGTCACCACCCTGGCGGGCGACACCTACGCTCTGACCAATGGCGGCTATAGCGGCGGCACCAGTGCCGCCAACGCGGGTTATGCCGACGGTGTCGGCGCCGGGGCGCAGTTCAACTTCCCCGTGAGCACGGCGGTGAACGATTATGGCATGGTTTTTGTGACCGACTATTATAACGAGTTAATCCGCAAAATCACGCCGGCCGGGGTGGTCACCACGCTGGCGGGCGACACCTATGCGCTGACCAATGGCGGCTATAGCGGCGGTTCCAACGCCGGCGACGCCGGCGACGCCGGCTACAGCGATGGGCCGGGCTCCAACGCCATGTTTAGCGCCCCCTTTGGCATCGCCGCCGATGGCAGCGGCGGCAACTTTTCCCTGACCAACACCGTGATCTTTGACCACCTGGTCAGCGCGTTATTGACGGTGCAGCTTAATCCGCCCGGCTGGGGCACCCTCAGCACGAATTGGAACAACGCCGACCTGGCCGTGGGCCAGCCCTACACGCTGACGGCCAAAACCAACAAAGGCTTCGCCTTCGTCAATTGGACGACCAATTCCGTCCCGGCGACGACCTCGCCGACCCTGACGTTTATCATGGCCTCCAACCTGGTGCTGGCTGCCAACTTTGCGGACGTCACCCCGCCGACGGTGGCCATCACGAATGTGCCCGCCGGCCTGGTGGTGGGTTCCCCGGCATTTACCGTCAAGGGCACGGCTGGCGACAATGTGACCGTGAGCAATGTCCTCTGCACTGTGAATGGGATTTCGGTGGCCACCACCGCCCTCGACGGCAGTTGGAGCAACTGGACGGCGTCGGTGACGCTGAATCCGGGCATGAACACCATTCTGGCCCAGGCGGTGGGCACGGGTGGACTCAGCTCGCCGATGGCAACCAACAAAGTGGATTATGTGGTCAGCGCGCTGCTGACGGTGCTGACCAACCAACCCGGCTGGGGCACTCTCAGCGCAAATTGGAACAACACTCTGCTGGCCGTAGGCCAGAACTATACGATTACGGCCAAAACCAACAAAGGCTTCGGCTTCGTCAACTGGACGACCAACTCCGTCCCGGCGACCACCTCGCCGACCCTGACCTTCACCATGGCGTCCGGCTTGGCGCTGGCGGCCAATTTCAGGGACGTCACCCCGCCGACGGTGGCCATCACGAATGTGCCCGCCGGCCTGGTGGCGGGTTCTGCGGCGTTTACCGTCAAGGGCACGGCTGGGGACAATGTGACCGTGTCCAATGTGCTCTGCACCGTGAACGGGGTTCCGGCCGCCGCCACCACCGTCAATAATAACTGGAGCAACTGGACGGCGTCGGTGACGCTGAGCCCGGGCACGAACACCATTCTGGCCCAGGCGGTGGGCACGGGCGGACTCACCTCGCCCACGGTGACCAACAAAGTGGATTATGTGGTGAGCGCACTGCTGACCGTGCTGACCAACCAGCCCGGCTGGGGCACGCTCAGCACGAATTATAACAACACTCTTCTGGCCCTGAACCAGAATTACACGCTGACGGCCAAAACCAACAAGGGTTTTGCCTTCGTCAACTGGACGAGCAACTCCGTCCTGGCGACCACCTCGCCGACCCTGACCTTCCCCATGGTGACCAACCTGGTGCTGGCGGCCAATTTCAGGGACGTCACCCCGCCGACGGTGGCCATCACGAATGCGCCCGCCGGCCTGGTGGTGGGTTCTGCGGCGTTTACCGTCAAGGGCACGGCTGGCGACAATGTGACCGTGTCCAATGTGCTCTGCACCGTGAACGGGGTTCCGGCCGCCACCACCGACCTCAACGGCAGTTGGAGCAACTGGACGGCGTCGGTGACGCTGACCCCGGGCCAGAACACCATTCTGGCCCAGGCGGTGGGCACGGGCGGACTCACCTCGCCCACGGTGACCAACAAAGTGGATTATGTGGTGAGCGCGCTGCTGACGGTGGTGACCAACCAGCCCGGTTGGGGCACCCTCAGCACGAATTGGAACAACGCCGACCTGGCCGTGGGACAGAACTATACGCTGACGGCCAGGACCAACAAGGGTTTCGCGTTCGTCAACTGGACGAGTAATTCCGTCCTGGCGACCACCTTGCCGACGCTGACCTTTACCATGGTGCCCAACCTGGTGCTGGCGGCCAACTTCAGGGACGTCACCCCGCCCTCGGTGGCCATCACCAATCTGAATGCCAGCGGGGTGTTAAGCAATTCAGTCTATACGGTGATGGGGACGGCAACCGATAACGTGGCCGTAGCCGGGGTAAATTATCAGTTGAATGGGGGCGGCTGGCAGCCGGCCTCCACGGGTGACGGCTGGACCAATTGGTACACCCCCGTCCTGGCCCTGATGTCGGGCACCAACACTGTTCAAGCCTTCGCCGTAGACACCGCCGGCAATTTCTCGGCGACCCAAACGGTCAGGTTTGTGAATCTCCAGGTGGATCCGGCGCCCGCCTCGCTGGCCGGGTTGGTGGCCACCGTCACGCCCGGTGACGGTTCGGTCCTCACGGTGGGTTTCAGCACCAACACCTTCAGCCAAAGCGCCACGGATACGAATAACAACTTCACGGTTGGCACTTATGTATATGCCAAGTTGGGAACCACCACCGCCCAACTGATGCTCACCAACTCGGTTCCGCCGGCCACTGACGGCAGCGGGGCGACGACCGTGAATTTGACCTTCAGTTCATACGGCACCGGCACTTTCTCCAACGCCAACAATGGGAATTCCGGGGGCATCAGCTTCGCCGCTTCGGCCAGTCTGCCGCCGGCGGCGGTGGCCGGGACAACCGCCTTGTTTATCAGCGATGGCGGGGTGACCAAGGTGGTGTTTGGCACCCGCACCCTCACCAAGACCGGAAGCGATGGCCAGGTTCAGACCAACAACTATGCGTATCAGCCCTGCAGTCCGGTGGGGGGCTTGTTGACGATTGTGGAGACCAATTTGGACACCAATTATCTGGTGGCTTCCTTTTTGGCCACCAACCACGGCCTCTTCTATCGCAGTTCCTACGATTCCGGCGGCAATCTCCTGAACGAGGTCTATGGCGGCTTTGTCTTCCCGTCCGCCTCACCCGTCGCCCCCGCTTCGCTGAATGGCTATGAGGCCCGCACCACCCGGGGGGACCTGTCCACCACCACCGTCGGTTTCGATGCCAGCACCTTCAGCATGACCGCTTCGGACACCAACCACGACACGGATGTGGGCGATTACACCTATTCAAAACTGAACACCACCAACGCACAGTTGACGCTCACCGTCACGGCCCCGCCCTCCGCCACCACCAACGGCGGGACCCTCTATTTGACCTTTGTGGCTGACAATTTTTGCTTGTTCACCAATCAGGACAACGGCAGCAATGGCATCAGCGGCCTGGGGTTGAAGACGGTCACCAACCTGCCCCCGTCCACGCTGGCGGGTTCGACCAGTTATTCCACCAACAACCTTTCGGGCGAAGTTGACGTGACGGCGTTCAGCAGCAGCGGGAACACCTTCACGCAAAGTTGGACCAACTTCCAGAATTCCGGGACCAACGGCGGCACCTACACCTATACCCCTTATAGCCCGATTGGCGCCCTGATCCGTTTGAATTACGCCACGGGGGATAATGCGGGAGCCACCGTCTATATTCAGACCACCTTCTCGCAAACACAGGCCGGAACGTACCTGAGCACTTCTTACGATAGTGCCGGGGATCGTTTGTACATCAGCGCCGGTGTTTTCTCCGTCCATTAAACGCCGGGTTCCAGCCCCGCCCGTTGGTCAGAAGGGGTGAGAGAGAATTAATATGCGAAGGGTTTGCCGGAACGGGTTTACATTGATCGAACTGCTGGTGGTCATCGCCATCATGGGAGTGCTCGGCGCGCTCCTGTTGGCGGCGACGGCCCAGGCCAGGGGCCGGGCGCAAAGAATTCACTGCGCCAGCAACGTGCGCCAACTGGGCATCGCCCTGCAGGCCTTCGTGGCCGACAACGGCGTCTATCCGTTGGAGGCCAATCCGGACTGGCGACAGGGAGCCTACCCCGAACATCTGAGCATGTGGTCGAAGACGCTGCAATTCACCGAGCTTTCGGTCCCGGGCAGTGCCGACACCAACCGGGTTCCGTTTTCCAAATGGTCCGGCGAAAGCGTGTGGAAATGTCCCGCCGCGAACAAGCCGTTCTTCTGGCCCACCAACACCGTCCTGTTCAGCTACGGTTATAATGTGCAGGGACTGTGCGCCCGGACGGATGCCCGTTCCCTTGGCCTGGGCGGGCTGAATGTGTGGAGCGCCCTCCAACTGCCGGCCCCGCCCGTGCCTGAATCGGCCGTCGCCAACCCCGCCGAGATGATGGCCATCGGCGACGGGTTTAAAGGGGGCGATGGCGTGATTGTGGACGGTGACAACTGGCTGTGGCGGACTTATGGTCTGACCAATGAATTGGGCAGCATCGCCAGATCCCTGGCCCGTCATCAAGGCCGCGCCTGCGTGGTGTTTTGCGACGGCCATGTGGAATCGCCCACCCTGCAATTCCTTTTGGCCGACACCAGCGACGCCGCCCTGGACCGTTGGAACCGAGACCACCAGCCCCATCGCGAGTCGCTGCAACCGTGAATTTCCCCGGCGATCTTTTCCCACATTCTTGATTTGCCCACGGCGCCGGCAAACGGTATGAATAAGCGGTAAGAAAATGAGCCGCCGCCAACCACACCAAAACAAATGATGCCCCGGGACGATTTCCATTCGCCCAAGAGCGGTGGGTTGGCTTCTGAGGATGTCTCGCTTGCGGGAGCGGTCCGGGCTGGCGCGGAGCTGAATCGCACCCCGCAGGGGATGAGACGCCCGCCACGGATCAGGGTGCGGGTGGACACAGCACGTTCCCGCCGCGCCGCAAAAAACCATTCTTGTCCGGCATGAAAAGATTCTGGCGCGGCGGCCTCATTTTTACCATCGCCAATTTGTTTGTGGGCCTGGGCAACATGGGCTTTTCCGCCCTCATCGGCCATCGCCTCAAAACCGGCGGTGATTTCGGCCTGGTCAACACCACGCTCGGTTTCATGGCCCTGCTGGGATTGCCCCTCACCATGGCCACCACCGCCATCACCCATTACATCGCCCGGTTTAATTTTTCCGGCGATGACGCGCGCCTCCAGGGCCTGCTGGCGGGCTGTCGCAAATTTCTTCTGCGCCTGACCATCGGCGGCTCCCTCCTGGCTGTGGTCCTGATCGAACCCCTCAGTGACTTTTTTCACTTTCCCCGGCATTTGATGATCATTGTCCTCCTCAGTGTGCTGGCCGGGTTGTGGGGCGGATTCGCCACCGCCCTGTGCCAGGGCATGGCGTGGTTCAAACGCCTCGCGTTGATCAGCATCCTCACCGTCCTTCTGCGCCTCGCCTTTGGCGGCCTGGTCGTCTGGAAATTCCCGACGCCGGAATGGTCCGTCATGGCCACCGGCGTTTCCATGCTTTCCTTTGCCGTGTTGTTCTTTTGGAGAAAAGATTTGTCCCGTCCCGCCGTCACGGCGGTTTCCCCCTGGGACCGGGAATTCATTTTATTCCTCATCGTCGCCACCGCCTACACCATCGGCGGCTGGTGCTTCACCCAGGGCGACCTGCTGCTCGTTCAGCGCCGCTTCTCCAGCCCCGGCTTGGGTTCTGAAAAAGACGCCTACACCGCCGCCGGCATCTTCGCCCGCGCCCTCCCCATGGCCGTCGCCCCGCTGCTGACCGTCCTCTTCACCCACCGCTCCTCCGCCCGCACCCATGGCCGGGAAGCCCTGCGCGACCAGTTCAAATTGCTCGGCCTTTACGCCCTCGGCTTGGTCGCCGGGGCCGCCGGGCTCCTCTTCCTGCGCTCCTTTTGGCTCGCCATTCTCGCCAAAAACACCCCCGCCGCCGGGGCCATGCTCGCCCAGCTCACCTGGACCATGGTGTTCATCAGCCTCAGTCAGGCCTTTGCCGCCTGGGCGTTGGCCAGCCGCTGGCTCAAACTCTCCCTGCTCTACGGCGGATTGGGCCTGGTCTATTGGCTCACGCTCGTTTCTTTCGGCAGAACCTTCGCCGACCTGTTGCACGTCATGCCCCTCGCCGCCGCCCTGACCATGGCCCTCCTCTTTGCCGGCTGGTTCCTCACCCTGCGCCGGGCCGCCAAAACTTAAAATTGCCAGTTTTCCTTTCCCCCTTTCCCGCTTTCAGCCTTTCCCCTACACTTCCCGCATGCCGTGTTCTCCGGATCAACATCAATGGCCCCGGGTCAGTTTCATCATGCCCACGCTCAACGCCGGGGCCTTGCTGGACAATATCCTCGCCTCCATCCGCCGCCAAACCTACCCGGCCGACCGCTGCGAAATCATCCTCGCCGACGCCCACTCCACGGATGACACCCGCCAGATCGCCCAAAAATACGGCGCCATCGTCCTCGATGACAACGGCAAAAACATGGAGGAAGGCAAGCGCCTTGCCCTCCGCCAGGCCACCGGCGAATACATTGTTTTCGTGGATGCCGACAACGAAATCACCCACCCGGATTACATCGAACTGGCCGTCCGGGCGCTGGCCGCCAATCCCCAGGCCCTGGGCGTGGAGGGCTACTATTTGCCCTCCCCCAAAATGAGTTCCTTTTGCGCCTACCTCACCCATCGCCTCCACATCAGCGACCCCGTCTGCTGGCTGATGAGCGCCAACCCCCAACTCGTCGCCCGCACGGGCGACGTTGAGCGCTGGACCCTGCCGCCCGGCACCTATTCCTATCCGCTGGGCGCCAACGGCTTCGTCTATCGCCGCGCCGACTTGGAATCTGTGCAGGCGGATGAAAAATTTCAAGACACCCATGTTGCGATGTTCTTGATGAAGAACGGCAAACGCGAGTGGCTGCGCATCAGCGGCCGGGGGGTGCATCATTTTTATGTGCAAACCCTCTGGGGATTCATCAAAAAACGCCGGCGCGCCACCGTCCATTTCCTGCGCGTTCAGGAGGAGATGCCCGTCAATTGGATGAAGGAAAAGCCCCCGATGCCGCTCTGGCTCGCCGGCGTCTATTGCGTCTCCTTCGTCGGTCCCCTCTGGCACACCGCCCGGGGCTGGCTGCGCGATGGCGACCCGCGCTGGCTCTGGCATCTGCCGGCCAGCCTGGGCAGCGTCCTTGGCAATGCCTGGGGCGTCATCACCTACCGTCAGCATGGTGGCGACCGGAACTTGATCGCCAAGCTTCAACCCAGGCAAAACCTGATCAAAACCGATGGAAAATAAAGTGGCCCCCAAAAGTTACGATCTGGCGGTGTGCTATCGGATATATCCGGGCCTCTCTGGCAAACCGGCTTTTGGCCTCACCGACAAACTGACCCTCGTCCGGGCCAACCTGTTGAGCTTCAAAACCGCCTTGGGCGCCCTGAAAGTCAAAATGTGGGTGATCCTCGACAAGTGCCCGCCCCCCTACCACGAACTCGTGACCAGCCTCTTTGCTGATAACGACCTGGAAATCATCCCGCTCACCGGGGAGGGCAACGAAGCCACTTTTCTTCGGCAAGTCAATCTCCTGTCCGACCAAACCGCCGCCGATCTCGTCTGCTTTGCCGAGGACGATTATCTGTATCTTCCCCAGGCATTGGAAAAGGCCGTCGCCTTTCTGCAACGGCATCCCGAGGCCGATTTTTTGACCCTGTTCGACCACGCCGACAACCACACCAAATACATTCACCGGCAGCGCGGCTTGGAATTCACGGAAGCCGGCCACCGCTGGCACACCATCGCCTCCACCTGCCTGACCTTCATGGCCCGGCGGGCCGCCCTGGCGGAAACCGCCCCCGTGTTTGCCACCTATGCCCGGAAGAATTCCGATCTTGGCCTGTGGCTCGCCCTCACCAAAACCGGCGTGCTGAACCCCTGGGCCTGCGTGCGCAGCCTGGGCGACGGCTTGTTTTTCGCCGCCTCCCACCTCCTGGCCTGGCGTCACGCCTGGCGGTATATTCTCACAGGCAAACGCCGAACCCTTTGGGTGCCCACCCCCTCGCTGGCCACCCACCTCGACACCCGGAATCTTGCCCCCGGCGTGGATTGGGACCGGCTGTTCGCCGACCTTCAGGACCGGTAAGCCACAAGAAAACCGGATGTGCAGAAGCCATCCCCAATCCTGGCCTTTTACCAGTAACGGGAACGCCCAAAATTTTTTATTTTCGCCCGGCAAGCGTCGCCGTCACGGGCGGGGCGGGGGACGGCTGGGCGGGCGTCCGGCGGCCGGCCGGTTCGGTGCCGGAGCGGCTGGATGTCTGAGTCAGGGCGCAGGGCGGGTTCTCCGGCCCCCGACCGTCCGGCGGATCCAAACGCAGCCGGCCGTAAAGCGCGTGGTCTGCAAAGTGATCCTGCAACCATTCAATCTGCCGGACAACGCCCTCCAGCTTGAACCCAAGACGCTCGGCCACGGCGCGGCTGCGGAAATTGTCGGTGGCGCACTCGATGGTGATGCGGTTGAGCTGCCAGGTGTCGAAGCTGTGGGTGATCATGGCCCGGCAGCAGGCGGTCATGATCCCGCGGCCCTGGTGCGCCTCATCCAGCCAATAGCTCAGGGCGGTGCAGCGGTTGGGCCAGTCCACGTTCAGGTGGTTGATCATGCCGCACAGCCGGCGCTGGTGCCAGATGCCGGCATAGAACCCGCGGTTGTTGGTTTCCTGCCGCTGCCAGACCGTAATGGCGCGCTCAACGTCGGCGGGCAGCCGCACTTTGTCCACCCAGGGATGCCAGGGTCGGAGATGGTTTCGGTTGAGTTCCAGAAGCGACCACAGTTCCCCGGCATGGGTGGGGTCCACGAGTCGCAACTCGGTCTGTTCGTTAATGTGGCAGTAAAACACGGTCACGGGGATCATCCTGCAACGCGGGGTCGCCGTCAATGGGAAGCGTGGAGGCGGGGGACGACTGGATTGCGCCGCCGGGCGGCCCGGGCGGGTTGGGGGTTCCGCCGGACGCCGGGTGGGCGGCGGCCGGCGCGTCTTCGTCACTGGTGGTGATCACCGTGACATGCGAAGGAAAGGGCGGGGGCGTGGTCAGCGGGCGGGACCAGAGCAGGGGGTTGTCCCGTTCCCGTTGGAAACCATTGCGTGGGTAAAACGGGGCGCAGGCGGCGTTGGCCTTGGTGGCCAGAAACTGGCCGAGGAGGGTGGGGGCCTGGTCGCGGGCGAGTTGGTGCGAGAGCCAGGCAAGGAAGGTGTCTTCGATGCCCAGGCCGAGGGCGCGACAGCTCATGACAAGGTGGTAAATGCAGTTCTCATGCACCCACGCCGCGCCGATGAGGCCGTATTGGGTGAAGCGGTCTTCCGCCTGGATGACGCAGAGCCGGCAGCCGACGGTGAAAAGCTGGTGGCATTGTTCGAGGGAATAACGTGCGCCGGTGGTGTTGAATTGATTGGTTTTGTTAAAAAGTTCCAACGCCCGGCTCATGTGCAGGTTTTTCGTGGTGTGCAGCACGGAGAGGGTGACGCGCAGGCCCAGGGTGCGGAGAAATTCTTCGTGGGAAAGCTGCTGGCGCACGTTTTCGCGCTGCAATTGCGCCTGGACCATGTTTGTTTTGCGGGCGGATTCCGGGGTGATGACGGGTTGCTGGGTTTCCGGGGCCCAGAGCAGAATGCGCTTCAAGTAATAAAGTTGGGCACCCAGAACGCGCACCCCGGGCAGTTCGGCCTGGATGGCGGAGCGCTCGACGGGATGGTCGTCAATCATGACGGTGTTCTCGGGGCGGAGGTTCAGTTCCCGGAGGATTTCGGCCAGGTTTTCGACTTTGCTGCGAAAGTTGATTTTGCAGGCCGCGAAATCGGTGAGGGCAATGAGTCCCTGGACGATCTGGTTCCAGTTGGACCGGATGAAGGATTCATCATTTTTGCTGACAATGGCGAGCAGCAGGCCGCGTTTTTTTAAAAAGAGGAGCGTTTCGATGAACCCCATGGGCCAGCCTTCGAGGACGCCCAGGGTTCCCTCGGCCGCCACCCCCCGCCAGAGGGTGTCGTCGAGATCCACGACGACCAGCTTGACGGTGTCGAGTCGCCGGAGGGTGCGGTGCATGGCGAAAACTTCATGCAGGACGGCCTCAAAAAATTCAATCCAGCGCACGGAGTAATGGTGCTGCATGGAGACGGGCGGCTGAATGCGGTTGAGGTCGTGGTCGTGGTCGCCATCGCTGAGGGTGGTGCCATGGGTGAAGGACCAGACCATGTCATCCTGGCAGGCTTTTTTGCCTATGCCGGCGGAAATCTGGTCAATGTCCACGAAGTGGGCGTTTTCGTGGCGGGCCACTTCCGTGGCGAGGAACTGGTTGAGCCGCTCGGCAAAGTGCATGACATTGCGCAGATCATAGCGGGGCTGAAAGCGTCCGAGGGGGTTTTGTTGCGGCACCAGAAAGCCCAGCACAAAGGTGAGCAGCTTGTGTTCGGTGTTCAAGCGGAGGACGTTGGCGAGATAGCGGGCGAGGTAATCCTGGGTTTGCCGGAGAAAATCCTCGTGCCGGGAGCCGTCATCCGGCAGTTGAAAGTAGGCGTTGCCCCAAACGGCCCGGAGGGGGATTTGAATGATCTGGAAATCATATTGGGCCACGGGGGCCGGCGGCAACTCGGGAAAGGAGTCGAAATTGTTGAGCAGGATGAAATCGCCCTGATAAGCGGGGTTGATGCGGGTGGCGATCTCCGGGAATGCCTGGGCGAGGCAGGCCCCCACCACGAGAAAGCGCAGCCCGGAGTCGGGGGTGACCTGAAGATCAATGGGCGTCCGGTAACGGGCGCCATTGTGTTGGGCGAAGAGCGCCGGATTGATGGGGGTCATCCGGGGGACATCGGTGGGTTCTGATCCCGGCATGGCCTTCATGGGGTTTCCAGGCAAGTACAATGGAACAGGTGGCGGTGGGCCCTCGGTCAGGCGATGGTGTTCAAACGGTTGGTGGCCGCCGCCAGGGCGGAGCGCGTGGCGGCACTGCCGGCGGAGGCGTTTGCCAGGGTGGCGCCGGACCCATGATGATGGTGGTGGCCTTTATGGGCCAAATGAGTGGCCTCCGTGGAATGAGTGGATCGGAAGTCGGATTGCAAACTGGCAAACGCCTTCTGGGCGCTGACCAGGTCCCCGGATTGGATGGCGCTGCTCAGACTTTGGTAGTCCGAATTCGCCCGGATGTCTTTGCCAAAGGGCTGGGAGGCCGTGGTGGTGGTCGCAGTTTGCAAGGCCTGTTGAAAATTAGACAGCGCGTTTTGCGCTGTGGCCACGTTGCCGGATTGGAGCGCACTGCCAATGGCTTGGAAATCCTGGGTGATTTGGCCAGGGTGGTTGGTCGCCGAAGAGACGCCGGATATGCTCATAGGGATTTTAGTTTGCTTTCACCGTGCATTTTTTGCCGCTGTCTCCTTGTATCGGAAGAAAACGACCACTCTTTAGATAAAAATGAGGTGAAGGGGAATAAAATTGCCGGGTGGCGTCAGTGCCGGTGCGTCTGGCCGCAACTGCGCAGATGGGTGTCAACGCTGCAAATGTGGTTTTTCAACCAATCCGCCAGCATTTCCTTGAGTTGGATGACGACGGTGGTGGAGGCGCCATCGCGTTTCACCAGTTCAGCGAGACTTTCATAATCGTGGAGGAACTGCACATGAGCGGCTTTGTTTTTGCCACGGACGGGGCATTTGTGTTGTTCCATGATGCTTTCCTCCTGTTTGAAGTGGGAGGTGGCATAATTGCCGAGAAAAGCCACCATTTCGAGCAATTCCTCCTTGGCGGTGCCGGCCAGACAAGCGTCGTGCAGATCGTTGATGCGCTCAATCAAGGTCTTGTGCTGGGCGTCCACGGAAGCCACCCCGGTGGCCATGGTGGCTTCGTCCCAGGCAATCCATTGGGACCCATCCGTGGACGGGATCACCACGGGAGCATTGCGGCCGGGAGGGGGCTCCAGTGTGGCGTGGCCGTTGCTTTGATGTTTTCCGTTGGTTTCATAAACGGGCTGGGATGGACTGGGATTCGGGCGCTGGCGTTCGGGACGCCGGGCCGGGGCGGAGGCATGACCCTGCCGGGTGCCTTCGACGAGAAACAACAGGTCGGCCACGAATTCTTTCATGGCCGCCGCCTGTGAGTTCAGTTCTGCGGCGGCGGCGGCGCTTTCCTCGGCGCTGGCCGCGTTGGCCTGGGTGACCTTGTCCATTTGGCCGACGGCGATATTGATCTGGGTGATGCCCTGGATCTGCTCGTGGGAGGCGCCGGACACCTCGGTGGCCAGTTCATCCACCTGCCTCGCCTTGGTCACAATTTCATTCAGTGTGTGGGTGACTTTGCTGTTGATTTCGACCCCCAGCCTGGTTTTGGCGATGGCCCCTTCAATTTTGGCGGCGGTTTCCTTGGCGGCCTGGGCGCTGCGCTGGGCCAGATTGCGGACTTCATCGGCGACGACGGCGAAACCCATGCCGGCTTCCCCGGCGCGGGCGGCTTCAACGGCGGCATTGAGCGCAAGGATGTTGGTCTGAAACGCGATTTCATCAATGGTTTTGATGATTTTGGCGATGTCATCCGAGGACTCCTTGATGGCTTCGACGGCGGCGGACATGCCTTGCATGTCAACGACCCCTTTGTCGGCGGCCGAACGGGCTTGTTTGGCCAGGTCGGTGGCTTTCTGGGAATTGTCGGCATTGCGCTTGGTCATGCTGGACATTTCCTCCAGGGAGGCGCTGGTTTCCTCCAGCGAGGCCGCCTGGTCACTGGCGCCTTCCGCCAGCATTTGACTGGTATGGGAAATTTCACTGGAAGCCAGGACGGTTTGATTGCCGGTTTCTTGGAGGCGCTGGATGGCTTCCGTCAGCGGCTGGACAATGGAACGGCGGCTGAAGAAATAAAATCCGGTGAGAACGATCAGCAACACCACCCCGCCTCCAACCGCCATCAACTGCATCGTGGCCATCACGACCGGGTCATGTCCGATGCCGGCCTCCAAGACAAAGGCCCCCTTGAGGTCATCAAGCTTCATGTTTTCCATGGGGAAGCCGAGGACATCCTTGCCGTCCCCGCTCGGGCTTTTGGCCGGATCGCCGTGGCAACTCAGGCAACTGGCCTGCAACCGGACGGGACGGACCAGAATCAACTGGTCATGCTGGCGGTCCTCCTGAAAGAATTCCGGTTCGCCTTTTTCAAACGCCTGATAGGCCGTGGCGAATTCGGTCCCGTTGTTGTTTTTCGGATTGCGGGCCGTCGAATCCGGCCGCGAGGACACAATGAATTTGAACCCGGCCTTTTGCGCCGCCCCCTCCACGGATTTCCAGGCGGCGACAATGGGGATCGTTTTGTAAATGTCGGTGGAGGCATAAACCTCCCGCAGGGGACGACCGGCGGCCTGGCGGAGGGAAGTTTCCCGCACCGCCGCCATGTCGAAAACATGGCTGGCGTGCATGTCATCCATGTTTTGGGCCACCAGCTCAGATTGTGAGATGATCGAACTCATCTTGCCCCGGAGTTCGGTCACGCGGTTGTGGCTGGAGATGACGTAGACAATGCCAATGCTCAGGATCGTGGTCAGCACAACGGCTCCGCTCCCCGCCAGCATGATGCGTGTTCCCAATTTCATAGTTGTTAGTCGCCTAGCTAATTAACGTTACATCGGGTGGTTGGATGACGGACTTGAGCGATCTTTGAGTTGGCAAACCGGCACTGGCTAAAAGTCCCTAAAATCGCCTTCCAAGGGGAGGCCGCCCCCGCGATGAGCCTTCTTGGCCGGGGCCGGCGCGGGGTGGGCGCGCCCGTTCTGGCGGCTCGGGCCGGGCGGTTGGGTGCGGGCGACGGATCCGAGGCTGCTTACCGACTGCGACCGGGATTGGGGCGTCGCTTTTTCCAAGGGTTGGCGATGGCTGCCAACGAGCCGGAGCAGTTCGGTGACGGATTGGGTCATGGCAACGGCCTGGGAGTTGAGTTCCTGGGCGGCGGCCGCACTCTGTTGCGCTCCGGCGGCATTGGATTGAGTGACCTTGTCAATCTGGCCGATGGAGGTGTTGATCTGCGCGATGCCCTGGGTTTGTTCACGCGAGGCACCGGCCACTTCGGCGACGAGTTCATCCACCTGCCGGGCTTTGGCGACAATCTCATTGAGGGTCTCCGCAACGCGCCGGCTGATCTCCACGCCCTGGCCGGTTTTGCTGATGGCGCCTTCAATCATGGCGGCGGTTTCCTTGGCGGCCTGGGCGCTGCGCTGGGCCAGGTTGCGCACTTCATCGGCCACCACGGCAAACCCCATGCCGGCCTCGCCGGCGCGGGCGGCCTCCACGGCGGCGTTGAGCGCGAGAATATTGGTCTGAAAGGCGATTTCATCAATCGTCTTGATGATTTTGGCGATGTCATCCGAGGAAACCTTGATGGCCTCCATGGCGGTGCTCATGGCCTGCATGTCGCCGGCACCCTTGTCGGCGGCGGTCCGGGCCAGTTTGGCCAGTTCATTGGCCTGTTGGGCTTTATCGGAGTTGTGCTTGGTCATGCTCGACATTTCTTCCAAGGCCGCGCTGGTTTCCTGGAGGGACGCGGCCTGTTCGCTGGCCCCTTCCGCCAAGCTCCGGCTGGTGGCGGACACTTGGGCGGCGGAACAGCCGGAACTTTCACTGACCCCGGCCAGGTCGGCGGCGATGGCCAGCAGTTCCCGGACGATGAGGTTTTCCAAACGCCAGCCGACAAAGAGGACGAGGACCAGCACCAAGCCGAGCGCCAGCGACCACCCGGCCAATTTGGCATGCATCCGATTCTGCTGGACGCTTAGTTCCTGCTGGGAGGCCGTTTGGACGGCTTGATGATATTTGCGGATTTCATCCAGGACGGCGCTGCTCTGGGGGCTGACATGATGGAGGAACGCCTCGTCAGCCAGCGCATTTTGGCCCTTGATGAACAGGTCCACCACGCTTTTTTCCCCGGCGACCAAGGCGTCAAACTGAACCTTCACCCCGGCCCCGGCCTCGCCGCAACCGGCAATCAGGGCGGAGGACTGTTTCTGGCTGTTTTCCAAGTTTTGGATGGCCTTGTCAATGGCATCCGGATCCTCCAGTCGGAGCAATTGCTGCAGCTCGATCATGTCGTTGGCAATGCGCTGCAGCAAATCATAGCTGAGGTTGAGCCTGACCACGGTGCTGGTGGTCATGGCGGCGGAATCCTTGAACGTGCGGATGGAGGTGAAATAATAAAGGGCGGCGGCGGCCAAAATGCCAACCGAGGCCAGTCCGACGAGGAGCATCAACTGCCGGGGGATGTTTTTGGTTTCACCGGTGGGGTTGGCGTCCGGTGGCATGCTCCGGTTTGGAGTGGACATATTATAAATTGGCGATGCTCAAACTGACCACCAAGGACCCAATGGGTTTGTCTCCGTCCAGCACCGGCACGGCAATCTGGATCTGTTCCCGTCCACTGGCCTTGTCTTGTTCCACGGCGCCTTCCCAGGTTTTGCCGGTCATGGGCAGTTCGTGTTTCGGATCGCCCTGGTGCGACCAGGAAAGAGTTTTGGCGGTGAAGGCCACCTTCCGGCCGGCGGCATCGGACAGGAAGGATCTGATCACCGTGTCACTTTTCTTGCTTTTGAGAAATACGCCGGCGGGATTCTTGTCGAAGGACCGCACGAGAGGATCCAGCTTGCTCAGGTCTTTCCATTTATCCTGGGTCATGGCGGCGTATTCCGGGGGCAGGCTGGCATTTTGGGCCTTGACGGCATTCAGGATGGCCGGATCGGAGACCCAGGCCTGAATCACTTTGATCTGGGCCTCCACCTTCGCCTGGAGCGCGGGGTCGGACGCCCCGGCGCCAAACGCCGGTTTGGCCAGGCCCGTGAGTGAGAGAATCAGCAGGATGAGGAATGTCTGTTTCACGGTGGATTGAAGGGGAGATTATTATTTCGAAGGCGCTGCGGTGGCGGTGGCGGTCAGCCGGAGGCTTTTCAGGGCTTCAACGCTGACGACGCCATCAATGTCCAGCAGGGTTTTGACGGCCCCTTTGACCTTGGCCATGCCGACGATGTAGTCGGTGGCGATTTCCCCGCCAAAATCCGGGGTTTCCTCGATGTCGGCGGCGGCGATGTTCAGCACTTCCTCCACGCCATCCACGACCAGCCCCATCTGGGTGGTCTTGCCGTCGGAGAGTTTGACTTGGACGACAATGATGCAGGTGTGGTCGGTGCCGGCCAAATCGGGGAAGCCGAACCGCAGGCGCAGGTCCATCACGGGGATGATTTTGCCGCGCAGGTTGATGACGCCGCGGACGTAAGCGGGCATCTGCGGCACGGCGGTGATGGTGGTCACGCGGATGATTTCCCGCACTTTCAGGACATCAATGCCGTAGGACTCCCCTTGAAGGGTGAAAGTGAGATACTTGCCCGCCTGTTGCCGGGCACCGGTGGCGGCGGGGGCCAATGGTTGAGTAGACATAAGTTGTTTTTGCGTCAAGTTGACTGTATTTTCCGCGTCCGGCCCGGTGATGCACAATCAGTGCAGACAGGCCGGGATGCTGGCTGGCAAAGCCATTTCACCGTTTTTTGCCACTTGGTTATCGTCGGGAAACGAGGAACACTTAAGCCATTTACGCTTCCGAATGTCATGGGCTGATCCTGACGCTGGAAGCTCGTTCGAGGCTGGGGGAGAGTGGGTGCCTGGGTATCTGCTTTGGCCAGGTAATGTTAAATAACGATTTGTGTAATCGTTGTTTTGGCAGGATTGGAACGACCGGGGTGAGGCCATTTTCAAAGGTTTGACTTGGTTTGACCCAAATTTGACCCATGGCACGGAGAAATGGCGGCCAATCCGGAGATAAGTTGCATTGGCTCAAGACATTAACCCCGTTGGAGGGTCTCCGTAGTCCGGAAGACCGCCCGAAATTGAAAGGTTGGATTTGGTTTTACTGGGTTTGACCAGGTCGGACTGGTGCGGGGTCGAAAAAAAACATAATATCATGTCAAGCAGTCGTCTTACCGGTGGCAGTCAACGCCGGGACAAGGAACCCGGCCTACAAGACAAAGTCTTGCCCAAAACCCAACCACCCCCGCCTCGCAGCGCCGCCTCGTTGCTGACGGCACACCAGCCATGAGTGTATTCGGTTGCCCGGGTGTCCGGTTCGAAGATTTTTTTGCAGGATAGCGTTAATTAGCCACAATTGCCGCTAATTAGCCGAGATTACCGTTGCCTGAAATTAGTTTGCAGTGATCTTAATCAGGTCCTGCGGGCACGGGTTTCAGGCGTGCGTGGGGACGAGCTTCCGCACGCCACGGGTTACTCCGCTACAAGATGTCAAAGAGCCGCGGATGGCATCAAGCCATCCACCGCCGCAACAGCGGCGCTGACGGACAGGTCCGCCGGGGATTGAGGGGTGCCGGGGGATAAAATCATGCCGACAACCATGCGTTGCCTTCCTCCATCGCTGGCGGGCGGATCCGGAAAAAACAAACCGGTGTCCGTCTGCCATTGGAAACTCAACTCGGAAGCTCCTTTTGTCAAACCCATTTCAAAACGGGGAAAAGAACCTCAGGCGGCCGGTTTAAGGTAGATGGCGGGCTGGATGAGCCGGAGCGAATGCTTGATGCCGCTCAAACTTTCGGAGTGGCCCACCATCAGATAGCCGCCGGGAATCAGCCGTTCGGCCAGCAGTCCGATGAGGGTTTCCTGGGTGGGGCGGTCGAAATAGATCATGACGTTCCGGCAGAAAACGACTTGGAACGGGCGGGTGAAGGGATAATTGCCTGCCAGCAGGTTGAGCTGGTGAAAGGCCACCCGCTGCCGGAGTTCATCTTTGATGCGGTATTGTCCCTGCCATTCGTGCAGGCCTTTTTGAAAATGGCGGTGCAACAGTTCCTGGCTGATGCCGCCGAGTTTGTCCTCGTCGTAAACCCCCTTTTTGGCGACTTCCAGCACGCGGGTGGAAATGTCGCTGCACTCAATCTCCCAGGTGTTTGAACGGGCGGGCGCCAGGTGTTCGGCCAGGTGAATGGCCAGGGTGTAGGGTTCTTCGCCAGTGGAACAGGCGGCGCTCCACACCCGGAACACCTCTTTTTTTCCGCCGGGTTGGGCGCGCCACGCCGGGAGGACCTTTTCCCGGAGAAAATCAAAGTGCTTGATCTCCCGGAAGAAATGGGTGTGGTTGGTGGAAATGCGGTCAATCAGAAAGCTGAGTTCCTCCCCGCCGGCGGGCGAACGGAGCAGTTCGCAATACTCGTGGTAATCGGGCAATTGAAGCTGGCGCAGCCGTTTGGCCAGCCGCGACGTGACCAGGGTCCGCTTGTCCGGCCCGAGGCGGATGCGGCTTTTTTCGTAAATCAGGCGGCAGAGATAATCAAAATCCTTTTCCGCCAATTGTGCGGTGTCGGTATTAAGTTCCATGGTTGCGGGATGTATCCACTCGTTGTCATCGGCCATGGGGGGGGCCGACTTGAAGGTTATTATTTTTCGGGTTGAACTTGCCCCACGGCCTGATGCCGCTTGCAACCGGCGGCCGACACAGGCATGATTTGCACAGCCCGTCTGCCATTAAGAAAACCTTTCTGGTGAAAATTCCGCGGGAGAAGTATCTTTCTGCCAATGAAGAGTCTGCTGTTTGTTGACGATGACCCCCGGGTGCTGCAAGTGTTGCAGCGCCAGATGCAGGCCATGCGCGATGAATGGGACATGAATTTTGTCGAGGGCGGACAGCAGGCGCTTGATTTCATGGCCACCCATCCCGTGGATGTAATTGTGACGGACATGTCCATGCCGGAAATGGACGGTCCGCAATTGCTCACCGAGGTGAACCTGCGTCATCCGAACACGGTGCGGATTGTGCTGTCCGGCCAGGCCGACCGGGAGACGGTGCTGAGCCTGGCGGGTCCGGCCCATCAATACCTGCCCAAGCCCTGCAACACCAAGGAGTTGTGCAACGCCATCAGCCGGGCGTTTGCGTTGCGCGACCTGTTGTGCAATGACCGGCTCAAGGAACTGGCCACGCGGATCAAGGGGTTGCCCAGCCTGCCCGCGCTGTATCAACAGTTGACGGAGGAATTTGAGAAGGAGGATGCCTCGGTCGAGCGCATCGGTGAAATCATTTCGCATGACATCGCCATGACGGCGAAGATTCTGCAATTGATCAACTCGCCCTTTTTCGGGCTGCCCCAGCCGATTGACAATCCGGCGGATGCGGTGATGTATTTGGGGCTGACCACGGTGCGTTCGCTGACGCTGATGCAGGTTTTTGCCGCGCCGAATTATCCGCCCCTGCCGGGGTTTTCGCTCGACTCGCTGGCCCGGCACTGCTGGATGACCGGGATGGCGGCCCGGCATGTGGCCGAGGCGGAGCGGAGGGATTTGAAGATGTGCGACCAATGCTTCCTGGCCGGGTTGCTGCACGACGTGGGCCAGTTGGTGCTCGCGACCAATGTGCCGCAGGAGTACGCCCGGGTCATCCACGCGTCAAGAGACCAGGGCATCACCGTCGTGCAGGCCGAAATGGACCATTTTGGCGCCACCCACGCCGACGTGGGCGCGTATTTGCTCGGGCTGTGGGGTTTGCCCAACCCGATCATTGAAGCGGTGGCGCTGCACCATTTCCCCTCGCGTTGCGTGGACCGGGAGTTTTCGCCCGTGACCGCCGTGCATGTGGCCGATGTCATCATCCACGAACACCCGGGGGGCGGCATGGAAAAACCACCGCCGACGCTGGACACGGCCTACCTGAAGTGGCTGGGCTTGGAAGGAAGAATTGAGGTCTGGCGTTCGGTGGCGGTGGCCTCCAAGGAGTTTTGAGCCGCAATTCCAGGCGGGTTGGGGAGTGGAAACCGGTTGAATAATCGGGTGGCAAACCTCTTTGAATTATTATTCAAGTTTGCAGCCGGCAAACCGATGACTAATCGGACCGGACTCCCTGCGGGAAAACCGGAAGTTTGGCAAGCCGTGTCGCGAGGTGGTCTGGCTGAGGGCCAGTGGAGGGTTTTGCCCGGGATTGACCCGGTGAAACCAAGTGAAAGGCCCGAATGCGCGGATCCTCCGGTCAGCCGGCGTTGCCAATAAAATTAATGATCAATGATTTTGGACAACGACAGTGTCCGTCAACTGGTTCCGGCCCGGCGACCCGCCGGGGTCGTCTTGATTTATGACCGCGATTGGAAAATGGGTTCTTCCGCCACCCCGAAAATCGCTGGTGGTGGGCGTGGCCGACATGGTGGTCAGCAACGACGCCGGCGCGGAACTGGTGACTTATTCGCTGGGTTCCTGTCTGGGGATCACCATTTACGATCCGGTGAAGAAGGTGGGCGGGCTGTTGCACATCATGCTGCCGGACTCAAAAATCAACGCCGTCAAAGCGGTCCAAGTGCCGTTCATGTTTGTGGACACCGGGGTGCCGCGCCTGTTTCAGGCGGTTTACAATCTGGGCGGCGAACGCAGCCGGCTGGCTGTCAAAGTGGCGGGGGGGGCGCAACTGCTCGACGAGCAGGGGGTGTTCAACATCGGTCAGCGCAATTACGAGTCGTTGAAAGGGCTGATGGCCCGCAATGGAATGTCGGTTCATGCGCACGATGTCGGCGGGTTGTCTTCACGCACCCTGCGTCTGGACCTGACGACCGGTAATGTCACCATCAAAACCCCTGGCACTAACACCTACTCTTTATGACCGCACAGGAAATGGTAGTCAAAGTCAAGAATTTACCCCCCGTCTCCTACGCGGCGCTCAAGCTGGTCAACCTGTTGGAGCAACCCGCCGTCAGCAATGATGAGGTGGTGGAGGCGCTCAAATGCGACAATGTGCTCACGGCCAGGTTGCTGCGAGCCTGCAATTCGCCCTATTTTGGACTGGAAGAGCCCGTTTTCTCCGTGGATCAGGCCGTGTTTCTGCTGGGACACCAGCAGATACTGCACATTGTTCTGACACTGGCGTTTGGCAGTGCGATGGTGGTTCCGCTCCCCGGCTATGCCATGGAAGTCAATGATTTGTGGCGGCATTCACTGATCACGGCCATCGCGGCCGAGACGGTGGCCGCCGAAATCACGGATTTGGACATGGAGCCGGCGGTGGCCTTCACGGTCGGATTGCTGCATGACATTGGCAAGCTGGTGATGGGCCAGGTGCTCACCCCCGATCTGCAGGCGGAAATCCGCCGGCGGGTGGAACAGAACCTCATGTCCCGTTCCGAGGCGGAAAAAGAGGTGCTGGGCACTGATCACAGCGAGGTCGGGGCCTGCCTGCTGCGGGAATGGCGCCTGCCGGAGCAAATTGTGGAGTCCGTGGCCAATCATCATCACCCGGTGCTTGAGCCCCGCCCCCGTTTCTCCGTGGTGTCGCATCTGGCCAATTGTCTGGCCCACCTTTCCGGTTCCGCCCCGGGCTGGGATGGCTACGCCGTGCGGGTGGATGAAAATGTCATTAAAACTTTTGAACTCACCGGGGACAAGCTCGAAAACATGGTGGTGGTGGTCCGGGATTCGCTTGACCGGGTGGACCAGTTCATGACCATGGGATGAATCCGCAAAAGAAAATTCGCGTGCTGGTGGTGGATGACTCGGCCGTCGTGCGGCGGGTGATCGCGGACACGCTGAGTCTTGACCCCGAGATCGAGGTCGTGGGCACGGCCTGCGACCCGTACGTGGCCCGCGACAAAATCCTCGAGTTGAATCCCGATGTGCTGACGCTGGACATTGAAATGCCGCGCATGGACGGGCTGACGTTCCTGCGCGTGCTGCAACAGCACCGGCCCATGCCGGTGGTGGTGATCAGTTCGCTGACCCAGTCGGGTTCGCAGAGTGTGATCAAAGCGCTGGAATTGGGGGCGGTGGATGTGCTGGCCAAGCCCAGCTCCGCCTGGAACCTGGGCACACTGCGCGAACAACTCGCGATGCGTGTCAAAGGGGCCGCCCGGGCGCGCCTGCGGAATTTTGCGGATGCCGCGACCGGACATCCGGCCAGCCCGGCCGCGTCCCACGCGGCCGGTCAACCCGCCGGGCACGGTCCGGTGGCGGTGACGGGTGCCGCCAGTTTTTCCCCCCGCCAGTTGGTGGTGATGGGGGCGTCCACCGGCGGGACGGAGGCCCTGAAAAACGTGCTCACCCGGCTGCCGGATGGGCTGCCGGGCATTTGCATTGTGCAGCACATCCCGCCGGTTTTCTCCAAAACCTTTGCGGAACGGCTGAATGAATGCTGCGCCTTTGAGGTCCGGGAGGCGGTTTCCGGCGATGAAGTGCGGCCGGGGCTGGCCCTGGTTGCCCCGGGGGATTTTCACATGACCCTGGCCTGGCAGGGGACCGGTTACCGCGTGGTTCTGGAGCAGGGGCCGATGATCCACCATGTGCGTCCGGCCGTGGATGTGCTGTTTAATTCCGCCGTGTGCGCCGGGAGCAATGCGCTGGCCGTGCTGCTCACCGGCATGGGCAGCGATGGCGCCCTGGGCATGAAGTCGCTCAAGGCGGCCGGGGCGGTCACCTTGGCGCAGAACGAGGAAAGCTGCATTGTTTACGGCATGCCGCGGGCCGCCGTGGAACTGGGGGTGGTGGACCGGGTGGTTCCGTTGGATCTGATGCCGCATGCCATTTTGCACGCGCTCCAAACCGGGGCGGGAACGAAGGCCCGCCCGGCGGCGCGGGCCACGGCCACGATTGAATGATAAAATTCCCAAATCCATAGAAACACTTAAATAATTATGAGCCAAACAGTTCAAATCACCGATGTCAGCGCCTTTATGGCGCGCCATCTGGCGGATGTTTTTGACACCATGCTTTCCATGAAAGCCGTCCTGATGCCCAAAGCCGAATTGCCGTCCTTCGGAGAACGCGTGAGCGGCTCGGCGGGCTTTGGCGGCGAGAAAGTGACCGGCGCCGTGTACCTGCACCTGTCCGAGCCCTTCGCCAAACGGGTGGCCGCCGCCATGCTCGGCCTCAGCCCGGAGGAAATCACCGGGGAATCCGAGGTCAACGATGTGGTTGGCGAAGCGGCGAACATGCTGACCGGCGGCTTGAAATCCTGGCTGTGCGACGCCGGATCCGAGTGCGCGGTGAGCACGCCCGCCATCATCCGGGGCACCTCCTTTGCCATCGAACCCATGCCGAATGTGGAGCGTGAATGGCTGGTCTTTGAATGCGGCCAGGACCGGTTTGTCGTTGAAGTCCACCTTAAGTTCAACTAGGCTGAATTGATTTTATGGCAACCAAGATATTAAGCGTCGATGACAGTCGCACGATCCGGCTGATCGTGGGCAAGGCCTTCCGGCCCTATGAAGTCCAGCTCTTCGAGGCCTCCAATGGCGAGGAAGGCCTGGCGGCGGCGGCCCGCGAAAAACCCGACCTGATTATTCTCGACGTCACCATGCCCGTCATGGACGGGGTGACCATGCTGACCAAGCTGAAGGAAAACGCGGAGTTGAAAGGGATTCCCGTGATCATGCTCACGGCGGAGTCGGGGCGCGACAACGTGCTGCAGATCGCCAAGATCGGCGTGCGCGACTATCTCGTCAAGCCGTTCAAGGAAGATCAGCTCATTGAGAAGGCCGGCCGGATTGTCACGCTGCAAAAGAAACCGGCGGCCTGAGGTTGATTATGTCCGACGCTGCGAATTACCAGGAACTGGCCCGCAAATACGGTTTTGCCCCGAAGTTGGAAAGCGCTTCGCGGCTGACCCAACTGGTGGCCCGGCAGGATTCCGACGTGGATGAAATCGCCAAGGTGATCAACAAGGATCCCGTGCTGCGCGACCGGCTGCTGCGGGTGGCCAATCCCAACGCCGAAAACGCGGCGGAATACAACATTGAAACCGTGGATGAAGCCCTGATGCGCAACGGGGTGGGTTGTGCGATGGTGCTCGCCATGGGCACGCCGCTGGCGCTGGCGCTCATCAAAACCTTCCAGACCATGCTGTCGCTCAAGCTTGAGTTTATTGACCGGCAGGCGGCGGAAGCGCTGGAGAACGAACATCTGCTGGGCACCATCAGTTTTGCCGGCAAGGTGGTCGGCGCGGTTTACCTGCGGATGAACCTGCCCTCCGCGCGGGCGGTGGCGGCCGGGATTTTGGGGCTGACGCCGGAGGACATGAAGGACACGAGTGAAATTCTCGATGTGGCGGGGGAACTGCTCAACATCATGACGGGTAATTTCAAATCCAATCTTTGCGACGCCGGCCTGGATTGCAAGCTGCAACCGCCGGCCATGAAGGTTTCCACGGATGCCAGCTCCCCGGTCGTCCCCGGGGGCGCCATGGAACACATGACCTTCCGCGTGAATCAAATCCAAGTCTTTGTGGATGTCACCGCCAATCCTTGGAATGATGACTGACCTTTGAGCCGGGAGCCGCGGTCCCATGAAATTTGAAAGCGCCTGGAATCATCGTTTCCGGGTCTTTTTGTTTTTATGCGTGTCTTTCCGCTTTGCCGCCCTTGTTTGCTCCTCCGGGCGTCGTCTCCGGCCAAGGCCCGGGCGGAGTCAGACCATCGCGCCCGTTGTCCGGCAACGGAACTCACACTGCCGGATTTTTGCCGCGGGCCTGCCGTTCCGCTTCGATGGCGGCGGCCACTTTCCGGCCCACGGCGAAATAGTAGATCAGGCAGGCGGCCCCCATGCCGGCGGGAATCAGGGCGTACAGCGCCACGTCGCCGCCATTGTCGGTATGCGGTACCGTAAAATGCAGCGCCAGGTACAAGGCCAGCCCGGCAAACAGCAGGATCAGCCCAAATAACAGGGCTCCGTGCCCGGCGCGGCGCGGTGATCGGCCGCGCCGGCCGTCCTCGTGGAAGAAGTCCTCGGGCAACGGCGGCAGTTCAATCCCTTTCTCAATGGCGGCCATCCGCTCCTGGTGATACAGCGCGAACATGTCCTTGCGCTTGCGGTAGTTGACATAAATGGCCAGCATGCCGGTTCCAAAGACCATCACGATGGCGATGATGGGGATTAACAGGGCAACGATGGGGATCATGAGGTCATACATAAAAGCTCAGGCGGTAAACGGTTTTTTTGTTTTCGGGCCGCCGGTGGATCGTTCCCAACCGGCCCCGCACCCTCCTTCTGACTTCGCGGGCCGTAAAATTGTTTCAAATCATTTTCCGGTCGGCCCGCCATTATTTTGAAACCCGGTGGCCTCCGGCGTAGTATAAACCATGCGCCCCCGGCCCGACCGCCGCCGGCGTTGCCGGAAAAACACACCGACCCATGCAAGACCAGGACATTCTGCGGCTGCTTGAAGCCCGGCGCTACGGCGAGGCGTTCACGCCGCTGGTGGACGGCTTCAAAGCCAAAGTGTTCCGGCTGGCGGTCAGCATCCTGCACAACGAGACGCAGGCGGAGGATGCCGCGCAGGAGGTGTTCGTTAAAATTTGGAGCGCGCTGCCGACCTACCACGGCGGCGCCTCCCTTTCAACTTGGATCTACGCCATCACCCGCAACACCTGCCTGACCGAACTCAAGCGCCGCAGCCGGCATCCCACCGTTTCCCTGCAAGAACCCGGAATGGAAGACGCCTCCGGCTGGATTCCCGCCCTCCAATCCGCCGACCCGGCACCCGGGGCGGCCATGGATGTGGACGTGCTGCTGGCGGCCTTGCCGGAGAAGCAGCGGCAGGTCCTCACGCTGTTTTATTTCGAGCAAAAGTCCTACGCAGAAGCGGCCTTGATGCTCGGGCTGCCTTTGGGCACCGTGAAGACCCTGCTGTTCCGCGCGAAAAAAGAACTGCTCAATTCCCCGCTCCTGCGAGCGGTTCCTCCCGAAGCCGTTCGGTCGCCAGCCCAGCAGACTCCGACGGCGGTTCTGGCGGAGCGCGGGTCTGTGACCCGCAGCCCGTTGCCAGTCGGAACCAACCGGTCCACGGCGTCCGACTCCCCCTCCCATGGGGAGGCTGCGGCGCACAGAGTCGCGCTCCGGGATCAGTGTGCCGAGGCGCCCCTGCCGGTTGCCGTGGCGGCCAGCGGCCTGTCTGAACCCCAAAATTCAACCATTCTCATCCCCCGGTGATTTATGTCCTGCGAAGAAATTGAAAACCAGATCCTGGACTACCAGGAAAACCAGTTGTCGCCCGCCCAACGGGTGGTCGTGGAAACCCATCTGGCCGGTTGCGCCGACTGCCGCAGCCTGGCCCGACAACTTCGGCAACTGGAGGTGGTCCTCTCCACCCGTGTGAAAACTCCGGCGCTGTCGGCCGCCTTTGACCGGCGGCTTCAGGAACGGATTCTAGCCGCCCCGGCGGTCCTGACCGAGGCCCAGCGGGCCGAGCGCAAACGCCAGTTGCAAGCCGAGTTCGAGGCCGGCCGGGGGAGAATCGAACGGGGAACATTTGCGTGGGACAGCCTTGGGCGGCATTTGACCTGGCCCACGCTGGCCGTGCTGGCGGGGTGGCTGGCCTGGCATCTCAGCCTGCCGCTGACCGTTCATTTCAAAGCCCAAAGCCTGGGCGGTCTTAGTCCAAGTCTCCTCCCCTGGCTGGTGGCCAGCGCCGTTTGCCTGACGGTCGGCCTGGCGGAAGCCTTCCCGCGACCATGGAGATTCCCAGACGGGTGGTAGGAGGATCAGGAAATCATGCCTTGAGTCGGGCGCGGATGCGGGTTTCCACTTTCTCCCAGGAACTTCCGGCGTCGGGGTTTTTCTCGTAAGCGGCGAGACGCGCTTCCAGCAGAACCTTATCCTCATCGGACAGGTCTGTGTCGTCCAGCCATTCATCCCCGGCCGAACCGTCGGGTTGGCGGATTTTCTCCATAAATTCCAAAAAAATTCCGGACCGGTTCTAATTCGGCTCGTCGTCATACTCCGACCAGTGCGCCACATAAAAGCAGCCCGCCGCGATCAGCCCCGCCGCCGCTGCGATCAGCAACGCCTGCGTTCCCGGCTGCTTCAAGTCTTCCTGCCAGTCCGCCAGCATCAGCCCCGACCGGCCATAGAGCACCTCGACTTGGCGCGTCGCGACTTTGTCATCCCCCAGCGCAAGATCATCCTCCGGGCGCGTTCCCCGCCACCAGACCAAGCCGGCCGTCATCAGCCCCAGCACCAACACGAGGACGCCCGCCGCCCGGAGCCGTCGGATGCGCCGTCGGACGCAGGGGCCGGGGGCCGGGGTTGGGTCGTTTCCGTTCATGCCTACATCTGTTCAATCGTCTCGATGCCCAGCACGGTCAGTCCCTGCTGCATCACCCGCGCCGTCAGATCGCACAGCGCCAGCCGCGAATCCCGCGTGGCGGTGTCCTCCGCCTTCAGCACCGGGCAGTTTTCGTAGAACGAAGTAAATTTCCCGGCCAGTTCGTAAAGATAATTGCACAGGAAATTGGGCCGGTATTCCTCCGCCACCCCTTCGAGGGCCAGGCCGAAGTTGAGCAGATGCTTCGCCAGCGCCAACTCCTCCGGGGCGGCCAGACGGATGACGGCGGAATTGGTTTTGAATTCGTCCGGCCCGAGTTTCCGGAAAATGCTTTTGATGCGGGAATAGGCGTATAACAGATACGGCGCGGTGTTGCCGGTGAACGCCAGCATTTTGTCCCAATTGAAAACATAATCGCTCTGCCGGTTGGGCAGCAGGTCGGCGTATTTCACCGCCGCCAGCCCGACCACGCGCGCGATTTCCCGGCACCGGGCCCCGGACAGGTCCCGGTTCTTTTCCGTGACCAGGCGCAGGCTGCGCTCCTGCGCCTCATCCAGCAGATCCCCCAGTTTCACCGTGTCCCCCGAGCGCGTCTTGAAGGGTTTGCCGTCGTCGCCCAAAATCTTTCCAAACCCGACATGCACCAGCTTCACCTGTCTGGCCGCGGCCGGCTGCCAGCGGGCAAAGGTGAGAAACAGTTTTTTGAAATGCGGCCCCTGGCGGTCGTCCACCACATAGAGAATTTCCTGCGGCGACCAGGTCTTGAGCCGGTAATCCACCGTGGCCAGATCGGTGGTCGTATAATTAAAGCCGCCGTCGCTCTTGCGCACCAGCGCGGGGTCGGCCGCCCACTCGCCGTCGCGGTTGACCAGAAACGGGTCCTCCTTGGGCGGCAGCGAGCCATCGCTGAACACGCCCACCGCACCGTCGCTTTCCCGGGCCAGCCCGCGCTTCAGCAAATCCTCCACAATGTCCGCCAGCCGGGCATTGTAAAAGCTTTCGCCCAGCGCGTGGTCGAAGCTCACGCCCAGCCGGGCGTAAATCGTGTCGAACTGTTTCTGCGAGAGCACGATCATCTCGCGCCAGATGGCGGTGTTTTCGGCATCCCCGGCCTGGAGTTTGACCAGTTCCGCCCTGGCCTCTTCCAGCCGTTCGGGCCGGGCGTCGCACTCGGCGTTGATGACCTTGTACAGCCGTTCGAGTTCGGCGATGGCGTCGCGTTCGAGCGCCGGGCGGTCCAGAATTTGTTTCCAGCCCAGCAACAGTTTGCCGAACTGCGTGCCCCAGTCGCCGATGTGATTGTCGGTGATCACCCGGTGTCCCAGCAGCCGCAGCGTGCGCTGGAGGGCGTCGCCGATGCCCGTGGAGCGGATGTGGCCCACATGCATGGGCTTGGCCACGTTGGGCGAGCTGAAATCCACCACGATGGTCCGGGGGCGGACGGCGGTGGAGAAAAACAAATGTTCGCCCCGGGCGGCGGACTGCAGGGCGGCCTCCAGCGCCGCCGGTTTCAAACGAAAATTCAGAAAGCCCGCCCCGGCGATTTCCACTTTGTCACACCATTCGGCCACGTCGAGTCGGGCCACGACATCGGTGGCCAGTTGCCGCGGGTTCAGCTTGCGCACCCGGGCCAGCGCCATCAGCGCATTGCTTTGGTAATCGCCAAACTTGGGATCGGGGCAGGGGCGGACCAACACGGAGGTGACGTCCGCTTCCGGCAACACCTTCCGGACGGCGGCTTGCAGGCGCAGTTCAATTTGTTTATCAGGCAACACGGGCCTATTAAATCAGGAATCGCCCGGGGAAAAAAGCGCAAAGCAGGGAATCGGAAACTTCAAATTCCAAACTCCAAAATTCAAGAAAATTCTAAAATTCAACCCTCAAACCGTGGTCACTTCATCCCCGCTTCCGGGTTGTTTGGCCCCAGCCCCGTTAGGGGCGGTATATTGGGAGCCCATCCCAAAATGACATTTTCAAGCTCCGTCAGGAGCGGCATCTTCGGCGCATGGCCAATAACTGTCCGCAAATTCCCATTCAGGTCGTGTTTGCCGTAAAAGTCAGGCAAAACCTTGTTGCCCCGAAACACAACGACGAATTGCTGCGTTAACCGCCCGCGCATTTGATGTTTTTATGTTCGAGATCTTCATGCTTTTCCAGATGTTTCTTCTGGTGTCCCTCCTTGTTGGCGTTGTCGCTTTTGCCGCCTTGCTGGCTCGCAAGCGTGCCAAGGCGGCCTTTGCCATGCTCGGGATTTATGCGGTTTTTATTGGCTTGCTGCTGTTTGCCCCACCGCTTTGCTTTGGTCTGTTGCTGGCCCCACCCTTGTTCATTGGCATGGGATTGCTGGTCAAAAAGCGCTCTTTGGCCGGGTGCGTTGTCACCGGTGTTTCCGTTATGTTGATCGGCGCCTTCCTGTTTGATGCTGAGACCGACAAACGCAGCGGCCCGGGTCGCTGCGTCCGGTGGCTCAACGGGGAATATGGAAATCTACAGGGTGTGAACGACCTGGCCGAGGACGCCATGAAGTCGGTTGATCCCTTGGAACTTCAAAAATGGGCTGTAAGCGTCCTGCAAGAGTCCCAACCGACGAATGCGTTCGGTGGGATTCCAAACGATAAAATTCCAACAAGTATTCGGAACCTTAATGGCGAAAATTATTCTTTCGGAGATGCTTGGATTGATTCGACCAGTGACGTTTCACCCCAATCCCGTTTCATCATGCTTGAGTGGGGCGGTGGCTTTTTAGGACGTTGGGGAATCAGAGTCGGTTCGCTCGCCTGCACCGGCACCAATGATGACGATTATTATTATCGCGAGTGGAAGCCGGGCATTTGTTTCTGGTGTGAAACTCGTTAGCCGCGGGCGTCCAGTCCCGCTGGCCGAAGGCCGTGGAGATTTTATCCCCGCCCCCGAAACCGGTCCATCAGCCGCAGAATCTCCTCGCGGATTTCAAACAGCTCCCGCCGCGCCTCCGCGATCATCCCCGGCGGCAGCAGCGTCTTTTGCGCGACGGCCTCCAGTCCGGCCTGCGACTGGTGCAAATGGCCGAGCGCGCGTTTCAAATACGCCACCGTGAACGCCGGGTCCACCAAGTCCGCCTCCCGGGCGAGGCTGCTCAACGCCCCCGCCAGCTTGGCCCCGGTGATTTGAAACTCAAAGATGAATTGATCCAAGTCCAGGTCGGCGGCGGAATCGAGCCCCAGGCCGCCCACCAGCCGCTGGAATTTGGTCGCGCTTTCGTGGCAGCGATGTTGCAGCGGGTGCCGGATCTCGCCGTCCCCGGCGCGCATCCAGTTGATCCCCTCCGTGAGCGGGTCCGGCTCCGGCGGGGGCTCATTCGTGGCGCCTTCGCAAAGCGCATTGATTTCCTCCAGGGACAACCGCTCGTCGTCATCCGGCCGGTTCCAGCCCATCTCCTCCGCGATCTTCTCCTCCGCCTCCTCGGAATCGCCGTATTTGTCCAGCAATTCCCCGTACTTGTCCGTGCGCGCGTCGCACTCCCGGAGAAACTTCTCGTAATCCTGCTCGTCCCAGGGCTGTTCCGGATCCTTTTGCCCGCGGTGGTGCTTCTCCACCTCGTCGGTGAGCATTTGGGTGAAATCCACCATGCTCTCCGCCGCCTGCTGGGCGCGCTCCGCCTCCTCCTCCGGCGTCATCCGCCATTCCGGCGTGGAAATCACCAGGTCATAATCCGCGCTCTCGATCACCACCCGCCCGTTCCGTTCGCTGAACCATTCCAGGTAAAGGCTGTTGGCCAGGTGCTCCGGCGGTTTTTCCCTGCGCTCATACATCGCCATGGCCTCTTCCAACGGCACGTCAAACACCCGGACTTTGCGCGACGCCGTCAGGTCGCCGATGCCGCCCCGCTGCAGGCTCTGGAGCGACTCCGCCTGCGGCAGTGGCTGCGGCTTCAACCGGTTGGTGAAGATGAGCCGGCAGCCCGCCAGATCCGGCCAGGCGTTGCCCCGCAGCTCGAGAATGACCGGCGCCTCCCGGCCCGCCAGCCAGATTTTGCCGCGCACCATTCCCCGGGTGCGGTTGTCAATCTCACCCCGCACCACGCAGTCATGAATGCGAAACGCCATGCGGAAATCATGCGGCAACTTTTGGCAAAAATGAACAATAATTTTGCCGGTCAGTGATCCCCCGGAGCCGTGGCCGCCGGGCCCTCAAACCCCCGCGTTCTGGAACGTTTCATGTTCCGTCCGCGTGATGATCTCCTCCTGCAGCTCCGTGGACAGGTCGCAAAAATAATCGCTGTACCCCGCCACCCGCACGATCAGGTCGCGGTGCTGCTCCGGCTGCCGCTGCGCCTGCCGGAGCGTGTCCGCGCGCACCACATTGAACTGAATGTGATGCCCGTCCATCTTGAAATAGCTGCGGACCAGATGCGACCACTTCTCCACGCCCTCCTCCGTCTGCACCAGCGCCGGCGTGAACTTCAGGTTCAGCAGCGTCCCGCCCGCCTTCAGATGGTCCATTTTCGAGGCGCTCCGGATCACCGCCGTCGGCCCGTGCCGATCCGCCCCCTGCACCGGCGAAATCCCTTCGGACAACGGCCGGCCCGCCGGCCGCCCGTCCGGCGTCGCCCCCGTCACGCTCCCAAAATACACATGGCACGTCGTCGGCAGCATCTCGATGCGGTAGCGCCCCCCCCTTTGATCCGGCCGCCCGTCCAATTCCGCAAAGCAGGTGTTAAAGATCCGCACCATCAGGTCATCCGCATAATCCTCGTCGTTGCCGTATTTGCGCGTTTTGTTCAACAACCGCTGCTGGAACACCTCCCGGCCCGCGAAATTCGCGTCCAGCGCCGCAATGAATTCCCCGGGCGTCACCGAACCGTTGCCCGGCTCAAAACTCATCTGCCGCAGCGCGCTGAAACTGTCCGCCAGCGTCCCCAGGCCGACAAACTGCACGTAAGTGTTGTTGTAACGCGCCCCGCCTGCGTTGTAATCCATCCCGCGCGCCACACAGTCATCCGTCAGCACGCTCAGAAACGGCGCCGGCATGCCCGTGGCATACATCCGCCCGATGAGCTGGTTCCCCCGGAGCTTGATCTCCAGAAAATGCCGGAACTGCGCCAGCCACGCCGCATAAACCTCCTCAAACGTGTGGAACGATTCCGGCCCGCCCGTGCGCGGCCCAAGCTGCTGGCCCGTCAGCGGGTCCACGCCGTTGTGCAGCGCCAGTTCCAGGCATTTGGGCATGTTGAAATAACCCGTGAGAATGTAGGCCTCCTTGCCAAACGCGCCCACCTCCACGCAGCCGCTGCATCCGCCCGCCCGCGCGTCCTCCAGGCTCTTGCCCTGCCGGAGCTGCTCCTGCACCACCGCGTCCGCGTTGAAAATGGACGGAAACCCATAGCCCTTGCCCACCACCCGCAGCGCGTGTTTCAAAAATTGCTCCGGGCTTTTCCGCGAAAGCTGGATGTTCGTGCTCGGCTGCAGCAGGTGCATGTCCTCCACAATGTCCAGCAGCAGATGCGAAATCTCATTCGACCCCTCCGCCCCGTCCCGGAGCAGCCCGCCCAGGTTGAGGTTCGCAAAATCGGTATACGTTCCACTCTCCGCCGCCGTCACCCCCACCTTCGGCGGCGCCGGATGATTGTTGAACTTGATGAAAAAACACTCCAGCAACTCCCGCGCGCGCTCCCGCGTCAGCGAGCCCTCCGCCAGCCCCTTCTCATAGAACGGCAGCAAATGCTGATCCAAATGGCCCGGATTGAACGAGTCCCACCCGTTCAGCTCCGTGATCACCGCCAGGTGGCAGAACCAGTAATACTGGAGCGCCTCCTGAAACGTCTCCGGCGCGTTGGCCGGCACCCGCGTGCAGACCGCGGCGATGCGCTCCAGTTCCAGCCGCCGCTGCGGATCCCTCTCCGCCGCCGCCAGCTCCCGCGCCCGCGCCGCGTGCCGCTCCGCGAACAGCACCAGCGCGTCGCACGCCAGATCAAATGATTTCAGCGTCTCCCGCCGGTCATACGCCAGCGGATCCTTGAGAAAATCCAGCCGGTCCACCGCCCCGGCGATGTCCCGCTTGAAATCCACCATCCCCTTTGAATAAATCTTGTCATCCAGCACCGTGTGGCCCGGCGCGCGCTGCTCCATGAACTCCGTGAACAGCCCCGCGTCGTACGCCTTGCGCCAGTCCGCCGGCAGCGCCGCAAAAATCCGGTCCCGCAGCGAACGCCCGCGCCAATAGGGAATCACCTTCTCCTCATACAACCGGATCGTCGCCTCATCCACCCGGTACCACGTCTTGGGCCGGGTGTTCAGAATCCTCAAATCCTCCGCGCTGTGGCAGGTCAGTTCCGGGAACGTCGGCACCACCTTCGGCGCCGGCCCGCGCTCCCCCACGATCAATTCGCCCTCCCCCAGGTAAATCGTCTTGTGCCGGCACAAATGCAAAAACGATTGTGACCGCATCACCGGCGCCGAAAACAACCCCTCATTGGCCTGGTAAAATTCCGTGAGCAGCACGGCGCGTTCCGCCGAAAGGCTCGGGGGCGTGTCCAGACTCAACTGACGAAGCTTTGCTGTACGCTTGTTCATGCCCGCATCATACCAACCCGTCAGCAAATAAGGCTAGGCGAAACGGTCAGCCCCAACGGGGCTGCGGCCAGTCATCCGGCGTCCCATTCCCGAGCCGCAACCCCGTTGGGGTTGATAAAATGGACAACCGTCTTCCCAGGGTGGGCGCGCCGCGCCAACCCTGGGCTGGCGGACACAATCCCTTTGGGATTTGGAAAGACGAATGTTCAACCCCGGACTTTGGACCGATGCCCCGCCGGGACATTCCGGGTGCCTGCTTCATTTCCCGCCACGCGCTCACTTCACACCTCCTTGCCCAGCCCCAGCGGGGCTGCGTCCTCCAGCCCGGGGCTGCGAGGAACGAGCTGCCCTGGATATTGGTCGCAGAGGCCCGTCAACCCCAACGGGGTTGTGACAAAGCGCACGACGTGACGTGTCCGGCCCACAGCCCCCTTGCGGTTGCCAATCAGTCCCATGCATATTTCTCATCCCATTCGATTTCGTGTTTGCGGAGCAACGCCCGCAATTCATCCGGAAAACTCGTCTTCCGGTGGTGCTCGTCTTGTCCGGAGAGGTATTGTTCCACCTGCTCCAAATTTGACTGACTCACCCCGAAATCCGCGTAACCCCCTGCCACTCAAAGCCGGCGTGATCACCGCCCTGGTCTTTCAGCCATCCATTCAAAACCCGCTTCAATTCCCTGACCCAATCGGACTGGCTGATGGTGCGGCCCAAGCGCGCCAGCAGATGAACGTGGTCTTCAACCCCGCCGGCCAAAATAGGGGGGCATTCCCAGGTTTTTGAAATGCCGCCGAGTTGGGAATGCAACGCTTCGCGCACGGATTTGTCGCGGAGAAACGGACGTCGTTCTTTGGTGGAGAACACCAGATGAATGTAAACGGCTGAGAAGGATTGCGGCATAGGTCAAATGTGATTGCCCCGCATCGTAACCCCATGGCGATGATTGGCAATTGCAAAGTCTGCATCTGCAAAGTCGGCGCCCCCCGTCACCCCCCGATTTTCACCTTCAGATGCCGCCGCCGAAACACCCCGGCCGCCCGCTCCATCACCTCCGCCGACGGCGCCTCCACCCCCTCCATCGCGTGCGTCCAGCCCAGGCGCGCGTATTTGTGCAGGCCCGATTTGTGGAACGGCAGCAGATTCACCAGCGTCACCGACCGCAATTCCGCGACAAAACCCGCGATCCTTTCCAGTTCCGTCAAATCGTCGTTGAACCCCGGAACCACCGGCAGGCGAATCCAGATGTTGCGGTGCATCTCATTCAGCGCCTTCAGATTGGACAGAATCGTGCGGTTGGAAACCCCGGTCAACTCCCGGTGCCGCTCCTCATTGAACGCCTTCAAGTCATACAGCACCAGATCGGAAAAAGTCGCCGCCGCCAGCAGGTGCTCCGTCCCGCCAAAACCCGTCGTATCCAGCGCCACCCGGAGACCGGCCGCGCTCAGCGCCTGGGCCAGCACCAGCAGAAAACGCGGCTGCGCCAGCGGTTCCCCGCCGGAAATCGTCACCCCGCCCCCGGAATCCTCGTAAAAAATCCGGTCCTTCACCACCTCCTTCACCACCTCCGCCACCGACATCTCCCGGCCCATCATCTGGCGCGCCCCCGTCGGGCAGGCGTCCACGCAGGCCGCGCACAACGTGCATTGCTCCGGG
>CAZUBG010000020.1:0-41500 GCA_964618545.1 uncultured Bifidobacteriaceae bacterium
ACGCCACCGCCGCGCTCTACCGCTTTTTCTGGGGCGAATACTGCGACTGGTATGTGGAGGCCAGCAAAGCCGTCTTTTTTGGCCAGGATGCCCCGCTCAAGGCCAACACCCTGGCCGTGATGGATTTTATCCTCTCGCACACCCTGCGCGTTTTTCATCCCTTCCTCCCGTTCATCACCGAGGAACTCTGGCACGGACTGGGCTACAGCGCCGACATGCCGCAGGACCAGGGCGGCAAAACCATCATGTTTGCCCGCTGGCCCAAACCGTTCGACGACGATTTCAAGGGCCATTTTGGTCTGGACGCCTGCTGGCTCGACCTCGTCAACGCCAAATTCGAATTTGTCACCCAGGGCCGTAATCTGCGGCGCGAAGGGAACATCCCGAACAATAAGAAAGTAAAATTCCAGTTCAAGCCCGCCGCCCAGCCCACCCAGCACGACCTCGAAGTGCTGAAAATCCTGCTCAATGCCGAGGCACTGGAAATCGTTGCGGCGGATTACCAGCCCCGCAAGGGCACCCCCGCCCTGCGCGGCCAGCTCGGCGAATTGTTCCTGCCGCTGGACGGCCTCATTGATGTCGCGGCGGAAAAGGCGCGCATCCAGAAGGAAATCGAGAAACACGACGCTGAAATCCTGAAAGTGGGGCAAAAACTGGCGAACCCCAATTTCACGCAGAAAGTGCCGCCGGCCGTGCTGGAAGACCACCGCAACCGCCTGATCGAGTGGCAGGCGAAACGCGACCACGCCCGCGCCGCCCTGGCGGCCCTGGAAGGTTGACCGCCGTTTTTAATGACTTAAACCAGTGGTGCATCCGGAGGGACTTGAACCCCCAACCTTCTGATCCGAAGTCAGAAGCTCTATCCAATTGAGCTACGGATGCAACCGTTTAAAATCAATGCTTTCATCGTCATTTCTGCTTTCCAATTTGACGATTTGATACTGCATTTGTACACTGGTTGAGTGAATGATGCAATAACAGAATCAAAGCCAGAGTTGTGGCAAACGACTCAATACACAAACTTGATCCGGTATGTGCCATCGGGCATCTATTTTGCAAGATTCAGAGTCAATGGGAAGCTCATTCGCAAAAGTCTGAAGACCGACGCAATAACAGTGGCCAAGCTCCGCTTGTCCGACATGGAGAAAAAAGAACGGCAAATTGCCGAATCCCACGCTAACGTTACGCGAGGCAAATTGAATTTCGGGGAGGCACTCGCAATTTACCGTCAGCGGATCGAGGGGGATGTCAGAATCAAACGACGAACTAAAAACTACTATAACGAACGTGCCAAGGCCCTGCTGAAATCCTGGCCGGAAATTGAAAAGACTGACATTGGCCGAATCACAAAAGCAGAATGCTTGAACTGGGGTGCAACTTTCAGCCAGGAAACTTGTGCAACGGGTTTCAACAACACCGTCAAAGTCCTGCGGGATGTAATTGATATTGGAGTTGAAAGCGGGGCGCGTTACGACAATCCTGCCTCCACTCTCAGGCGGGCAAGCGTCAGGCCCAAAAAACTCCAACTGCCGGAATTCAGCAAATTTCAGGATTTTGTCCAAGCCATCGAAAAATCCGGCTCCCGGTTTTCCAAACCGTGCGCGAATTTGGTTCGCTTCCTTTCCTTTGGAGGCTTTCGCAAATCAGAAGCCGCCCGCGTCACCTGGCGGGATTGTGATTTTGAGAAAAAAGAAATTGCGGTGATCGGCGACCCGGAAACGCATACCAAAAATGGAGAAATTCGGATAATCCCGATGATTCCGAATATGGAGGAATTGCTTGGCCGCTTGAAATTGCAAAGGCCGGAAGCAAAACCGACTGATCTGGTCATGCTGGTGCATGAATGCCAAAAGGCGATGGACCGGGCCGCGAAAGTCACCGGGGTGACGCGTATAACACACCATGATCTACGACACTTGTTTGCCACCCGTTGCATTGAGTCGGGGGTGGACATCCCCACGGTTTCCCGCTGGCTGGGCCACAAGGACGGCGGGGCACTGGCGATGAAAACTTACGGGCATCTCCGAAACGAACACAGTCAGGCGATGGCGCAAAAAGTGAAGTTCTGAGATTGCATCGGAAAAAGTCCCCTCCCCGCTTCAATTGAATTTGAACAACGGCTTTTTCGCCGGGGCATTGGAAATGGCAGCCGCCAGCGTTTGCAAATCTCGGGCAATTGTCTGACGGTCTTGTTCCATTTTCGAGAACGCCGCTTGCATCTTCGTCAAGGCTGGTTGCGGATTCCAGGCCGCGTTGGTGAGAGCCAGCGGCAGGTTGTGCGCCAACTTATCGAGGGCGGCTTGCTCATGCGTTATCATATCGGTTGCGGTGTCTTGCAAATTTGAATTCCGCTGTTCCAATTTTTTTCGGGATGAAAAGGAAAGTCCGGCAAGCATGTTTGAATTGGCGGCAAAAGCGGTTTCGCAGTCTTCCCTGAATTTGCCTGCCGTCACAATTTCCACGGACAGCAGGTTTGTGATTTGTTCAACCGTATTCTGTCGGTTATGCGCCAGCCGGGCCTGTTCCTCCTGCCGTTGTTTTTCCAAAGCCGTTTGCGCGATGGCGGCAGAATCCACCGGGGCCACGGCGGGCGGAGCGACTTCGACCGGCAGCGTTGGCGGGGTTTGGGTTTTTGCTTCGGTTATCGGCGCGACGGTCGGCGGTGATTCCGGGGGCTGTGGCTGGACATCGGTTCTGGCTACCGGTGGCAGGGCGGGCACGGGTGTTGGCGGCACGGGCTGCGTCACGGCCACGGACGCCACAACGGGCGGCGTCCGGTGAAATGGAATAACCCGGACAAGGGCAACGGCCCCATAGACACAGGCCCCGGCCAGCAAAAAGATCACGGCGGCGCGCACAAGCCGTTTTGATTTTAAAAAAGCAAAGTGGTCAGCCCTCGCCATGGCTTTTACATTGGCGGTCGCCGATGGATCAACGCTGGGCACGGAACTGGCGGGGGCCGGTTGGAAATCCGGTCTTGCGGCGGGCGGTCGCGGTGCCGGGGGGTTCTCCGGTGTTGCTTGCGGAGCGTCCGGGTCGAAGGCACCGCCTGCAACCACACGGGCCACACGGGTGCGGTGTTCCCCTTTGAACACCTTGGGCAGCGGGCAATGCAAGCCGTCGGTGTCGCTGGGCGGTTCGCCCTTGTCGAGAGCCTGCTGCAAAAATTCTGATTCAATTTTGGCGTCCATCGCGTCCAGATAGCGGTTATAAAAGCTGGCTTGTTGTTTACCCGCCAGATAATGGCTGGCCGCCTGGGACGCGAAAAACAAGAGGGCCAAAGCCGGGGCCGTGAGCGCCAAAAACACAATTACCAAACCCGCAAAAAGCAGGTCGCGGGTTTTGTCCTCCCGGCCAAAGAGGCTTTCCCCCCGGCCCATTGAATACCAAACTTGGCCCCTCGCCCGGCGGCTTCTGGCCCGGCTCAAATTCCACATGCCCAAAATCACATAGGCGACGAGGAACACCCGCCCGATATTTTCGGGACTGATGCTCGCGGCAGAATCCCCCAGCCACTTTTGCGCCATGGTCGGCTCCCCGGTGGGGTTGAAACCGGCAAACTTCTGGGCGACACACCAGAGCACGATGGAAACCGTGTAAATGCCAGCGGTGAAATAACGCTCGCCAAAATTCTTGCGGAAAAGCGGCTCGGTGCACATGGCCAGCGGCTTGATGAGCAGGGGGCCGAGCACCCCCAGCATCTTCAAATTGAAGTCGAACATTTTCTTGTCGAGCGTGTCGGCCAAATTGTCGTAGTTCATAGTTTGGGATTTTGTAGGAATGCCATTTTGGTAAAGTGCCGGTCGTTTTCGGCGGACAACCCCATCCAAGTGATGTAAGCGTCCACCAAGTAATTATTTTCCGGCCCGCCGGTCCTCAGCTTGTTGAATTCCTCGGGACGCACGGCATATTCCCAATGCTCCGCTGCGGATACGCTCGTGGTATTGGGCGGGTCAATGCTTTGCCGGAGACCGTCAAAGAAATCCCTGGCTGGCGGCGGCGGGGCGTGGCTGTATGTCTGCCGCATGTGAATCTCCGAGCCGAAATGTTTGGCGGCCCACTCATTGGTTTCGGGATGGGAATTATTGTGAAACACCTTGGTGTTCAAGTTGCCAAAGACACTGTTGGCGGTTTCCACGCCGTCCCGTCCCAATTCCTTGTAAAAGCTGCTGAGGTTTTGCGTCAGGACCACCCGGCAGACACGGGAACTGCGGGCGGTGTCCTGAAAATGATGATCGTGGTCCGAGAAAAAATACTGCGCCTCATCCTCCCATAAAAAGACTGGTCTCCGTTTGGGGCCGGTCAGATTTTGATGGCGTTCCAAGGCGGTCTGGAAAAGATATTTCCACGCGCTTTGCACCATGAGCCCGGCCTGCCCAAATTCCTTCAACGGCAAATCAAGGACGACAATCAGGCCGGACATGATGCACTCCGGCGTCATGTTGGTGTCACCGGAAATCAGGTCCGGGATGTCCCGGCCCCGGAAGGCGTCGAACATCGCATAGATGCCCAAGGTCACGGATGAGCGGATTCTCGCGGGCAGCGTCGGATAATAGTGGCACCAATAATCCACCGCCTTGTCAACCAGCCGCTGATCTTCAGCCGATGCAATGCCTCTTTTGGCCCGCTCCAAAACCGCGCCAAACACCGGAATTTTAAACCAGTCTTCCTCAGTGGGGGGAATTTTGTCGGTCGGTGCCGAAGAGACAAACTTGGCCAGCCGATCAAACGTGACCCCCCCGCCGCCAATCAGGAAAAGGTCAAAGGTCGCATTTAGCAGCTCGTCGCCCGCCTGTTCCCAAATTTCCTCACTGTGCTGCGATCTCTGGCTCCGGGATGAAATGCGGAGCAAGTTGCGGCAGAATGAGGTCAGGTTTTGTGACAGCCCGGCACTCCGTCCGGGGTGCTGGGCTTCGTAGGCCAGGACATTCAATTTGAAAAACCCGCCCCGGCTGACCACCACCAAATCTTTTTCCCGCCCGCAATGGGCGCACAAACGACGCCAGTGCCCGGCCTCGCCCTTTTTGACGGTGAGCACCAGCCCGCCAAAACCCATTTTTAAGAATGACTCGGCAAAGGTGAAACCCGACCCGGAAGTTTTTCCGCTGCCCGTCCGGCCCATAATTAGCATCCCCTCAAAGGCATTTTTTATGGTCCATTGGAGGTAGTCGTCTTCCCCAAACGGCAACTCAATCAAGGGGGCCAGGTCGGGCCAATACCCCACTGATTCGGGAATTTCAAAAAAGCCCGGATCAATCCTAGGCAGGGCCGGCGGTTCCGGCTCCACCTTCGGACGCGGCGGCTCGTTGTTGGGCGTGGCGTTTTCCGGCGGGGGCTTCGGGGCGGCAGGTTCGGGTGTGGCTGGCGTCGGCTCGGGGGCAACCGGCGGCGTTGGGGGTGGAGGCGGCGGAGTTTTTCCCTCCGGTTCGGGCTTCGGCGCGTCGGGCTTTTTCCCCTCCCCTGCCGGAAATTCCACGACGCTGGGCGGCGGCAGATTCCACGCCTTGCGGAATAGTTCGGTGAACGGGGCCACCTCGTCACGGGTCAGCGGCCGCCGTTCCCAAAAAATTTCCAGGCAGTCCGGTGGCAGGTATTCAGACTGGACAAAAATGGACCGTTCCGGGCCGTTCTTGCCGTTCACATTGTCGCCCTTGAAGATGCTTTCCAGCCGCGCGGATCGCAAGCCGCCGTCGGGAGGGTATTCGACAAACAACTCGAACAGTTTCCCGTTGGATTTGACGATGGCGTCGCCCAGCGTGTTGGTCTGCGGGGTGCGGCGGGAAACGAACGGCTTGCCCGCCAGTCCGGCACACAGGTAATCGAGAAAAAAGAGGCTCAACGCCACCGGCATTTCCGACCAAGTGAAACTGTGGGTCTTGTCCTCGCACCCGCGTTGGAGGAAACCAAATTTGCGGGGCAACCGGTCGTTGGCGTCGTATTCAATTAGGTCCAGTTTTGGCCGGTCCAAACAGTCAAAAAACAGCTTCAACCGCCGCCCTGCCAGGCGGGGCTTTGAGGGGGCTTGATGGGGAAACAACCCGCCCGCCAAAAGGGCCGTTGCCGATGCCGGTTTCTGATTTTTAAAAGGCGTTCCCATAACCCGTCGCCGGTGCTGACAGTAGGAGGCTCCCAGCGGAAAAGCCACACATTTATTGGCTTTTTGCGCTGTCTGAAACCTTTCTGAAACAAATCAGAAGGTTCTGAAACTAGGCGGGTATCTTCTGAAACTGGATTTGCAACGATGGGAGGGTGGCCAATAACGGCCACGAAAAAACAAATAAAAAATGACCATGAAAACTGAACAAAATGCGAGTCAACCGCCGCTGCAAAACGGACAAAATGAACTCCCGTCCGGGGGCGTGATTCCGGCCCCGGAACTGCCGGAAACGCGCCACCCGGAACCGCTGGCCTATGACATCAAACAGGCCGCCATTGCGCTGAATGTCTGCACCAAAACCGTCCGGCGGCTGCTCCGGCGCGGCAAGCTGACCTCGTGCAAAGCCCTGCGGAAAATCCTGATTCCCCGCGAGCAAATCGCGGGCTTTCTCAAGGCCACCTGTGACAAGCCCAACTACAACCTGTGAACGCCATGAACGCTGTTCTTTTCCGGGCAATTATCGCGGCTGTTCCCCCTAAGCCCCTGTGCTTAGGGGATGAGTCTGATTCCCATTTTAGGTTGTTTTGGGACTCAATTTGGCAACGGACTCGGGAGTCTTGTTTGGATGGGCGTTGGGACTTTGTTTGGGATGGCAGGAGCACTTTGGGATTGCCAAACGATCAACAAACTTCAAGAAACAATAACCCCCCAACCCTGCCATGCTAACCGCCCACACCTCCGATACGGCAGCGAAAGTGCTGCGCTATTTTATCGAGACACAAAGCTTGGAAGCCTACTATTCCGACGGTCAGGAATTCAACGGGTTTTGGCATGGCCAGGCGGCCAAACTCCTGGGCATCGGGGGGCGGGTGGACAAGGAAGGGTTTACCCGCCTTTGCCATAACCTGCACCCGGTGACGGGCGAACAACTGACGGAACGAATGAAGGGCAAGCGGCGCGTGGGGACGGATTTCACCTTCGGGGTTCCCAAGTCGGTTTCCCTGGCCTTCATGTATTCCAAGGACGAGCGGATTGTCCAGGCATTGCGGCAGGCCGTCCATGACACCGCCATGGACATTCAGGCGGCCCTCGCCACGCGGGTCCGCAAAAACGGGCAGGATAAGGACCGCCTGACGCAAAATCTCGTCGGGGCTGAATTCGTGCATCTGACGGCCCGCCCGGAAAACGGCATTCCCGATCCGCACTTGCACGTTCATTTGTTCGTGTTCAACGCCACTTGGGATGAAGTTGAAAATCAATGGAAGGCCACCCAAATGGCCGACATCATCCGGGAGATTGATTACTACAACAAGTTGTACCTTGACCGGCTGGCGTCCAACTTGAAACAACTTGGGTTGGAAATCACCCCCACGGAAAAATCGTTTGAAATTGCCGGGGTGTTACGGAAACTGGTGGAAAAATTCAGCAAGCGAACCCTGCATATCGAGGAGGAGGCCCGCCTTCGCGGGATCACCGACAACAAGGAAAAAGCGAAGCTGGCCCTCGTGACCCGCGAGAAAAAGGTTAAAACGCTGCTGGTCTCGGAATTGGAGCCGGTCTGGTGGAAACGGCTGTCCGGGCCGGAGAAAACGGTTTTAGAGGGCATTAAAACGGTTTTAGCACGGTCCCGCGCACAGTCTGCGGGCATGAAATTGACCGGCCACGGGACAGCCTTGGAAATGCTGGCCGGTGACAAAACCGCAAGTTCGGAAGGGCTTGGCCGGGCGCAGGACGCCGCCAGGCTGGGCCAGCGGGTTTCGATGAATTGGGCGACGCGGGCGGTGGCCCGAGTCGAGCCGGTCGCCAAACCAACGGAGCATGACCGGCGGGCGGTGGCCCTGGCCATTGAACACGTCTTTGAGCGTGAAAGCGTGGTGACGGAAAAAAAGCTGATTGCGGAAGCGTTTAACAACTGGTGCCTGGGCCGGGCCACCATGGCGGGGGTCAAACAGGTTCTCGCCGAAACTTCCCTGCTTCGCGTCCAACGCGGCAACGAATTGTTGGTGACCACTGCGGAAGTGCTGGCGGAAGAAAGCCGCATCATTGATGCGTGCCTGTCCGGCAAATGGAAGTTTTCGGAATTGAACCGGACATGGCAGATCACCGATGAAAAACTCAACCGCCAGCAAATGGAGGCCGTCCAGTTTATCCTCAACTCCCGCGATTGGGTGGTGGGCATTTCCGGCAAGGCCGGAACGGGCAAGACCACGCTGCTGCATGAAGCTCGCCGGGGCATCGAGGCGGGCGGACAAAAATTGCTGGTGCTGGCCCCCACGTCGGAAGCGGCGCGGGATGTCCTGCGCAAGCAGGGCTTTGAAAACGCGAACACAGTCGCGCAAATCCTGCGCAACGAGGCCATGCAAAACGAGTATCGCGGTGCGGTTTGGTGGGTGGATGAAGCCGGGCTGCTATCGGTGCGGCAGGCTGACAAGCTGCTGGCCCTGGCGGCGGAGTGCAAGGCGCGGCTCGTCTTTGTGGGCGACACGGGCCAGCATCATGCGGTCGAGCGTGGGCAGGCGTATGACCTGCTGCAAAAATACGCGCACATGGAAGTGGTCAGCATTGATGAAATCCAGCGGCAGCGCGGGGCCTACAAAAAATTTGTGGAACTGGTCGCGGCGGAACGCATCGAGGAAGCCATGGTGTTCATGCGCGAAATGGGCTGGGTCAGGGAAATGTCCCTGGACGAAAGAAAAATCGCGCTCGCGCATGATTACGTCGCAATCATCGAGGCGGGGAAGACCGCGCAAGTGGTCGCCCCCACCCACCGGGAATGTGCGGAAGTGACGGAAGGCATACGACAGGAGCTAAAGGAAAAAGAGCTTTTGGGTCCGGGGGCGCAATGGGACATTCTGCGCAACCTGTCTTATACGGACGCGCAAAAGCGTGATCCTGAGCATTACCAGCGGGGGCTGGTGGTGCAAATCAATGACCATGTGAAGGGCTTTGCCCTCGGGGAGCAGATTGAAATTAAAAAGATCGAGAAAAATTCCGTGCTGGGCCGGACGCGGGATGGTCGTTCCTGTAAAATTCCCCTGGCGGAACCAAGGCGATTTTCGGTTTACGAAAAGGCCGCCATTGAAGTTTGCGCGGGCGAACGCATTCGCATTACCTCCAATGGCCGGAGCGCGGACCGGCACCCGCTGGACAACGGCAAGCATTACCGGGTGGCCAGCGTGAGCCCGAACGGGGAAATGGTTTTGGAAAACGGCTGGCATTTGGGCAAGGATTTCAAACACATTCATTACAGCTATGCGGAAACGTCCCACGCCGTCCAGGGGAAGACGGTGGATCACGTTTTGGTGTCGCAGTCGGCGGAGTTTTCCGGCCCCGCCAGCAATCAAAATCAGTTTTATGTTTCCACTTCGCGGGGCAGCCAGGGGATGACACTTTACACGGACAGCTTTGACTTGCTGGCGGAAAATGTCCTGCAAAAGCGTCCGCGCCTGATGGCCACGGAGATTCTGGCGCGTGAAGGCGGCGCGGAAAAGGTCGGGGATAAGAGACGGCTGGCCCGGTGTCTCGGCGCGGTCGGCGAACGAATGATGGCGCGGGAGTTGGTGGACGGAATCAAATCGCTGGATTTGGAATTTGAAGCGAAAAACGGGGCGGCGGGCAAAGAGGCCGCCCCGTCCTCGGAACTGCTCGGCACGCAAGCGGCGGGCGAATGCGCCCGCCCCGGCGCACTGGCGCAATCCATTGAGCCAGCGCGGGAAGAACTGGCAATGGAAATGTGAGCGGGAAAATTCCCTCCCCTTCCGGCAGTTTAAACTTTCAAACTGCCGGACGTTTACTGGCCGGGCCGGTAATACGTCTGCCGCTCGTACCATGCGGCCAGCAATCGGGTCAACAACTCGCTGAAATCCTCCTTCTCCGCGTCAATCTTGGTTTGATTGGCCAGCCGCAAGGCAATGGTGGCGTTGTTGTGCAACGCCTGGGGAATATAGGCGGTCACCTGCCGGTAACTGGGATCGCTGCTTTTCCCCTTCCCCGGAATCCGGCCCGCCCGCTGGGATGTTTCCAGCGCGGCGGGCGCAACGGGTCGCGGGCGGGGTGGTGTCGGCTTTGGTCCTGCCGACGCCACCGACGGCGCGGGTTCCGGTTCCTCAACCGCCGGACCATGGCGGGCCTGCAAGATGGCCGCAAATTTGTTCCCGGTCTTGGCTGGGGGGTTCATACGTGGGTGCTCGCTTCTGTTTTGGACATAATTTCATCAACGACGGAAACATAATCCGTCCAGGCCGCCATCGCATACTCGTCGGCCATGTCCCGCACCAGCACCCCGGCCAGCGCGGCTTTCTGATATGCCTTGTACCGTCGGATGTCCGTTTTGAATACAGGCAAGCCCGCATTTTTTAGGGCCTGCCGCACTTCGGCCCCGTCGTGGGCGGGCTTGGGTGGAACGATGGTCAGCAAAACTTTGAACTGCGTTGCGCCAAGCTGTTTAAGCGTGTCCGTGAGAACAAACAGCGTGTCCAGGGAAAGGGCGTCCGGGGTCAGCGGGATTATCAATTGATCGCACCCGCCCGCCAAGACGGACAAGTCCTCTTTGCTCGGGCGGGCCTGCGTGTCAAAAATGATGTGCTGGAAATCCCGCGAAAATTTGACGGCCTGCCGCTCGTCGCACACTTCAAACGGAAACCCCTTCCGTTTGTGCCAGTTCAACGCGCTGCGGTTCGGGTCGCCGTCCACCAAAAGCGTTTGGGCGTCCTGCTGCATTAACGCGGCGATGTGAACGGCGGTCGTGGTCTTGGCCTGGCCGCCTTTCAATGAGGCTACGGTGACAATCATGGGGAATGGAGGTTTGGAAGTTTGAAACGTCAAGTTGCTGAATTGCTGCCAGTCCAGCCCCTGACCAGTCCAGCCTTTTGGAATTTTGAACTTTTGTCAACCCTATCCAACTCCGCATTCGTATACGAAGGGATCACCAAACTTTTGAACGTCTGACCGTTTGGATGCCTGGGCGTTGGGGTTGCCAGGTGGTTCAGTGCTTAACAGTCCAGACTTTTAAAAGGCGCATATCTGGTCGCTTTCGAGAATCAGCTTTTAGGGATTTGGAATTGATTTGAATTTATGGCTTTGGTTTAATGCAAAGATGACAGCCAAAGACGTGATCGAATTTATTGCCAACATTGCCGCGATTGCAACGCCTCTCGTCGGCATATATTTTTGGACGGTTTATAAATGTGAATTTTCCCGCAAACGAGAGGCACTGGAAAAATATCTCAAGGAAAAGTGGGATGGCAAAGGCTCCGGCGGGAGTTATCAATTCACTTTTTTGCATCTGACAGCCAAACTTGGATTGACTGAATCTGAAATTTTGCAAGCGAGTTTTGATAGTTGTTGCATCAAACGGTTGGAAAAATGCGATGAGAAAACCGGACTTACGACGAACATCCTTTTCCAATTTGATGGCAAGAATTCGGGTTAGTATACCGCCAACACTCTAAACTGTCAGACGTTTGAAATGCCAAATGGTTGGCGGGTCGGGAAAAAGGTTTCCAAAGGATATATCCTTTGGCAGGGTCCGGGCGGGGTGCCGGGGTCCGGGCGGCGTTTCGTGAAAAAATAAAACCCGCCGGGCAAGGGCGGGTTTTATTGGCGAAATTGCCCCGTTACATTCCGGGCAAGGTGGGCTGTGAAATGTTCGGCCCGCTATCAGAATTGGTTTGATCGGGCCATGCGCCAAGCTGCCGTAACATCTCCGCTTGTGTCGTGGGCAGTCCATCCCTTGCGAGTTCCCCGGCGATGGCGGTTTTTTCCTCGGGCGGTCTACGGTCACGCTCAAGAAACTCAAGGAGCATTTCCCGGTACGTCTTGCCAGAAGCAAACAAACCGCCGTGGGCATACATCCGGCGTAACAAACAGGTTGCCTCCTGAATCGTCCGGGGCCGGGCGGTGAATTTGATCTTGGGTCCGAGCGTGAATGATAGCTTGCCAAACTTCACGGCTTCGCCTTCATGGGAATAGGGCTTTTTTTCCGTGCCTTCCGACGGCGAAAGCAACGGATAGCAATAAACGGTATATTCCGAGCCCCCGCAATTGGCAAACCTCTGCCCGTCGTGCAAAAAGGTGCTGACCTTGGGGAGCGTGTCCGCGCAGTAGGCCGCACTAATGTCGCCCTCCTGCCCTCCGAAAGCTCCCGAGTCGAGCCGGGCCGGTTCGACAATGATTTCTTCCGGCCATGCTCGGGGGGCGAACAGGATTTGCACGGTCGGCCAAGTCTGGTTGGTATCCTTGCCCGCGCCGTCGTCGGACGGCGCAAGCTCGGAACGGGTGGGGGGTGGTGGTTGCGGATTCATCGGGGGAAGGTGGTTATATTGTTAGGCAATCTTTCGAGCCGGGTGCAAGCCGTTTTGTAATGGCTGGCGTCTTTCTCAATGAGCAAACAGCGACGCCGACTAAGCAATGCGGCAACCCCCGTGCTGCCAGAGCCCGCGAACGGGTCCAAAATCAAACCGTTCGGTTTGCTGTACGATTCAATCAACGGGGTAAGGCTGTCCACGGGCTTTTGCGTCGGGTGTAATTTGTTGCCCGTATATTTCCACGGGAGAACATCGCCGGGGGGATTTTTCGGGGGTGGGGGATTGCCTTTCGCCAAAAGATACGCCTGCTCGTGCATCATTTTATTATGGCGCACACACGAGGCGTAGCGTTTCACCCAAACAAAATGACCGATGGGATAAAACCCGCATTCCCGCCAGACCGACAAAAAGCGGTCGGCCTTGCTCCAGCCGTAAAAGCTGACGCAATAAGAATTCGGTTTTAACACGCGGTACAATTCGGAAAAGGCCGGGAACATCCAGCGGGTGTTATCGTCGTTGGCAACGCTGCGCCCGCTCCGGTCTTTGTATCGCACCAAATAAGGCGGGTCGGTCAAAACCATGTCGGCGCAAGCGTCCGGCAGTTTCCGCAACTCCTGCACACAATCGCCGTGCATGACTTGGGCCGGGTTGGTGGCCCCGCCGTTATTCATTGTTTCCCCCTTTCTTGACAAACTCCACGGAAACAATGGATATAACCTCGGCAATAACCTCTCTAACATGACGCTCCGACAACGAAAAATGCCGTGCATTTTTGCGAGCTTCGCGCAGAGACGAGGCATTAACGAAAGTTGTTCCGAAACTTTTCTGCAAAAGATGGAAATGAACTGCGTATTTCCTTTGCTGGTTGCTGTCCGAAACGGTCTGCTCGGGTTGGGGCAGAGTCCCTGACGTGGTGGCTGTTTGACTGTTTTTGTCTGTTTTCATGGTATTGATTTTGCGACTTCTGTCGCTCGGTTTGGTTTGTCGCCCTTCACGGAAAAGGCCCGCGAATCAGGGCGGCGGCGGGGGAGCCTTAGAGGGTCCCGCCTTCCGTGCCCCCTGATGAAAGCTGGGCCAGTGAGGGCGACAAAAAACCGGAGACGGAAAAACCAAAGACCATAAAACAAAAAGACAAAAAGGCGGGGCAGCCGGTCAGGTGACCGCCCTATGCAGGGTGACTACGCGAAGCGCGCGCGGCCATATCTCAACCGCTTGTTTTGTGCGAACGCACAAGCTGTCGGCGCGAATTGGCGCCGCCCCCTGGGACTGCGGAGGGGGCCAGGCATCGGGGTGGGCGGGCGTGTCAGAAATAAAAAACCCGCGTTCCGTCAGGTTCGCGGGTCGTGAGAGGGTGAGGGAGTTTACGCCGTGGCCGTCTCCCTCGATTCTGCGGGTGCTTCCTCCGGCGTGATGCCAAGAATGAAATTGGCTGCCTTCTGCGCCTGTGAGGCTGCCTGCACAATCAACTTTTTGTCCTCCTGCATCTTTTTCAACCAGCCTTGAATATACGAGGCGGAATTTTCCATGGTGCTATCCACAATCCCGGCCTGACTGCAAAGGTAGGCGGCCCCCATTTCCGCAATCAATTCCTCTTTGGAATAGGGGTCCGTTCCAAAACCGGAATTTTCGGCAACCCCCGGACGGTTCAAACGGTGCCTGGCCCCGGTGCTGTGAATCATTTCATGGTACAGCGTGGAAAAATAGGCGGCTTCCGTGTCAAACCGGGCCTTGTCGGGCATTCCGATAATGTCCTCGGTGGGGGAATAGAAGGCCGCCCGCCTGCCGTGTTTGATCTCCGGGCGGGTCGGCATTTGGGCGACAATTTCCTCGGGCCGTGTCGGTTCGCTCGCGGGTGCTTCCGGCATGGTCGGGACGTTCTTTAGATTTTCGCACTGGCTGGAATTGAACACATGGTAGAATCTCAAAACGGGCACCTTTTCCACCTCGCCGGTTTTCTCGTTTTCGACTTCAAACCGTTTGCAGAAAATGACGGGGCAGGCTTTTTCGCCCTTGCGGACGTTGCCCCCCAATTCCTGCGCTTGGCGGTAGGTCAGCCAGAAAGGCGACTCATAACTCATGGCATGAAGCAAAAAGACATTGATTCCCTGATAAGGTCGTTTGGAAACCAGATTGCACGGCCATGCTGACCGGGTTTTCCAAGTCTTTTTCCACGGGATTTCGCCTTTTTCCAGCATCGCAACGATGCGCTCGGTGATTTGCTCATAGACGTAGCCGTGCTTGGTTCCCGTGTTCGTGCCCAACTGTTCGGGCCTGCTCTGAAGCCCCTGATCTTGATTTTGTATTGTTGTTTTCATGGTCTTTTTTTTGTGCTCTGCTGTTCGGTTTCGGTCTTTCGCCCTTCACTCAAACAGCCCGCGCAGTCAGGGCGGCCCGTGGGAGTAGTCTTCAGAGGGCACCACGCAGGCCCCCTGATGGAGTCGGGCTAGTGAGGGCGAAAGCGGACAACCGATGCAGAGGCGAGCACTTGCGGAAAAGGACCTGAAAACAAACCAGACAAATGATTCCCCAACACTATCCGCGCCAGCGGGCGGAACGGTCGGGCTTCATGGCCTTTGCCTTGCATGATGACTGACCGGGCCGATTCACCGTCCCTGGCTCGCTTGTGAATTCTCCAAATTCGCGAGTGGAATGGAGCGATTGGGCTGGCCGCCCGCGTAGGGGAAAGGGGAGCGCGGATGAGCGGACAGGCCAAAGAGCGGAGTGGAACGGCGGATTTGGAAATTTGCAAGGGAGCCTCTTGGGGGGAGCCAGGTCTGGCCGTGTTTGGCGGCGTTGTCTTTCCGGGGGAGCCAAAGCCGGGCCAGTCATGGCGACCAGGGCAATGTCCCCGGCTCGCGCACGGGATTTATGAAGGCGGCGGAATAAATCCAAGCGGGAGCATCACCGGGGAAGCGCAAGGCGGTGGATCCTCAAGGCGTAGTCTGAAAGGGGAATTGAAAATCCACCGTCTTGCGCGACGGGGTTAATTGCAACTTTTCTTGAAAATTCCTTCGGTTCCTTGTATACCATTTTCCGATGAACTCAATCCAAGAACTTCTCGACGCACTGCAAAGCTGGGGCGGTAAGACTTTGGCAGATTTGCGTTCTGACGCTGAAAAGGAACTCAACGGCACGGCCTACACCGCGTTAAAGTGTGGAAATCGCCGGGCGCTTTTAGCCGTATGTGTCACAGGCCAAAGCGAATTGCAGAAGATCGCCGGGGCATTTCCTGCTACCGAAACACCCAACGCCGATTGGAAAAAAATCACGCTGGCGAGTTTGGCTATTGCATCTATAAAAAACAAAGGTTTCATACATGAGCCGATACGATCTGCCGATAAAAAGCTGACCGCCTTGGCCTTAATCGTCACTGAACCGAATTTAATCGAAAAATTCACGCAATTGATGGGTTTGCCGTCGTGATTCCTCATCCATTAATTTGCACCCTTCCTGCCTTTTTGCGGTGTTTGGCCGGAACTGAAAGCCGGGCGTGCATCCTGCCTGCTGTGGTTCCCTTCGTCCAAGCGATTTATCGCGCTTTGGCAAATGGAATACATTAATGGGAACCATTATATGGACAGGAAAACCGCCACTTCCGATTTGATTTGATAATCAGCGACTTGCGAAATTTCCGTCCCTCCCGATTTTCTCAGTTGTCCATACCTTGCCCCAGGGTTTTTCTCAGTTGTCCATCTCCGGGGCCGGTCTTTTTCTCAGTTGTCCATATATACCCTCATGGACAATTCAACAAATTCATGCGGTGCCAGGACCCGTCCTGTCCTGCTCAGAGTCTGCCCCTGCCATGATAAGTTGGCCGAGTCCTCGCGTCGGGTATCCATATAATTCGCTTTTACTCTCACAACCCGCGACAAAAATGGCCACCACTTTCCCAGATGGTTCAATGATTGGCGATCCGCTCGCTCCTTCGTAGTGGTCGTTTCCCTTGTAATTCGGGACTGAAAACACATACAACCCTTCTTCGTCTATGCCTTTGTACTCCATCTCATATTCATAGGAAAAATCACGCTTCAAATAGGTTTTCCCGTTTTCAAAAATCAAATCGGCTCGGTTTGCAGCCGCATAAATGTGGGGCTCCTTGGCGTCGGGCAGGTCTTCAAGCGTGCCTTCATATATCAAATACTCAAAACTCTTTCCTCTCAACTTTGTATTTTCAGAAACAGCTTTTTGAAAGTCTTCAAGATTGACTTTGGCCCATGCAACATCCAAGTCCTGCATTTCCCTGTTTCCCGCCGTGATTTTTTTCAATGTCCATGCCCCACCGATGGGAATACAGACAGTTAAGTTTTCGCCTTCAATGGTAAAATCTGTTTCGATGGCCCACCCATTTGTTTCGAGAACGTGGCCCGCCGACACCAAATAAATCGCACCATTTAACCTGATGAAAAAGCCGCTCGCCACCCCTTTGACTCGCTTGGTTTCGCTGGAAAGCTCAGTCAGTTGAAGGGTGAGCTTTCTGCAATGTTCAAGAACGGCCTGAACATTTGCCTTAGCTTTCGCTTGAATCTCATCGTCCGTCATAATTTTGGCTGCTCATTGTGAGCGGCAAAGTCTGCCACAATCAGTCGTCAATTGGAATCTTAAAAACTCCGCTTCTACGATCTGCTCTGATTCGGTGCCGATATGGCGGAAATTATCCGCCATATCAACCGGGCCGTGGGATTCTTGCGGGCTTTGCGGCCCTCAAGTTCGTCGCCCTTGGCCTCGGCCAGCAAACCGACGAATTGGGCCGGGGGAATTAACGCTTTGACCAGCGAGAAAAACCGCTCGTTGCCCGCAAGCTGGACCCCGGCGTTTTCCAGTAATTCCTTTTCATAATCGGTCAGCGATTGGGGGCTCACCAATCGTTTTTCCAGAAGTTCAAACGGTCGCCCGCTGGCATTCCACGCCTTGATAATTTTGGAATTGCCCGGAGCCGGAATTACCCGGCGGGGATTTTTCTCAACCCAAGCTTGCAGTTTCCAGTCCGTCTCATCGTTGGTCGGGGCCAGACGGACACGGAAAATGGCATTGATGGTTTGGAGCCCGTCAAGCTGCTGGATGATCGAATGGCCGATGGCCTCGCGCTGGGTGAAAATCTTGTGCCGGACGGATTTGTGTTTGGGGACCGGGCACGAAACCTGTTCCAACAGCTTTGCCAGGGAAATCTCAAATGGATTTCCCTCGGTGTGATAGCAGGCGCGACTTGGTATATAAAGGTATATGGCCTGCGCCAAAGGCGCGCGGATGGACGTGAAAACGTCCAGCTTCAAATGCTGCAACTCGGTGATGCGCCCCAATAGGCCGAAAAATTCCGGTGACAGGGTGCAACCGTTGAAAAACATTTCCTCTTGATTGGAGGTCGCCAGCCGTGAATCCTTCCGGCGGGGCGGTCGGCCCTCAACGTCAATGCGCTCAAGCAACCGGTAGCGGTGTGAAACCTTCGTTTTCAAATCGGTGACACTGATGTATGAATCCATGAGGTCGGCCACAATCCGCTTGATGGCGCGTTCGTACCGCCCGCCGTTGCTGTTGGCGTAGCGGCGGCAAAATTCATAAAACGAGAACCTGATAAGCTGGCCGTCCTGGCCGGGCTTGCGAAAACTTAAAAGGGCGAATATGGCGCGGGCATGGCGAACATCAAGGGCGGGTCCCCGAAGATCGGGTCGCATGGGGTGGGAGCCGCCAATTTGATAACGACGCTCGCCGATGGTGATTACACGCGGGCCGGTCTGTTTTGTGGCGGCAAAGACCGGACCAAGAAAATAATCCCGTGGGGCGGCCACTTTGATGTTCTGGCATTGAGGATTTAGCCTGGGTGTTCGACTGGCTGCGGCGTCCTCCATTGCGTCGTAATTCAAAGACAATTTTGGAAAAGACGCAACCCAGATTGACACTTTAAAAACGGCAAAAAATTCCGGACAACAAGGCCAGAATTCAGTCTTGCCTCGGGGCCGGATCGGATTAGAACTGAATTGAATGCTGCCACTCGATCCCAGCCCGCGATTTTCTCTTGGTGAAATCATTCTGACGGAAGGCGCTTCAAGCAAGTTGTCACAAACTGAGATTGAAAGCGGTCTGCATCGCCACGCAACCGGCGATTGGGGCGAGATCGACGCGGAATGCCGACAGCAGAATAACAAGCGGGTTGAAATCGGCGGGACGCTCGCCTCCATTTACAAAACCGCCGCCGGCGTGAAATTTTATATTATCACTGAATCAGAACGCACGGCTACAACGATCCTGCTGCCGGAAGAGTATTGAAGGAAAAGTGGCGTTCCATACCGAAAACTTACTGCATTATACATAAGGTTTGTTGTGCGGTGTCCCGCAGCAAGTTTTTCGTTTGCATCAACAGTGCGCTTTTTAGCACTGGCAAAAGCAATCAAAGTCAAAGTTCCCATAACAAATAATGCACTCGACGATGGTTCGGGAATCGGGGACGGGGAAAACGACGCGGAAAAGTTCGAAGCGGCAGGTCCGCTGTTATCAATCACAATGGATGATTCGACGCTGCCGGAGATGGTTGTGTTGTCCAAAGCGGTTTGAAAAGCCGAAGGCTTTTCATCGGCAAAGGCCAGCGGGACGAAAGAATTTAGTAAAAACGCAACCGCCACAGTAATAATTAATTTGCGCAAATTCATCTTGGGGTACATTGTGAAGAAACGACATTCAATCTGCAACAGGTTTTTAAACCGCTGCTTAGATGTTTGTATGTCAAAGGCGGAGAACGGTCTCCAAGACTTCATACAAGCATTACGGTGCTATTTTTGGCGTTTGAATCACTGCCTGCCGCACGTCGGCCAACTTGCCACCTTCCAATATGACCCTGCTAAATGACACTTTGGCAGCTAAGTTGGTCGTGGTGAATGGTCGCGGACTGGTGATGACGAAATTGTAGGTATTGGTCGCTTCGGGGGCGAGGCCGGTTTTGTTTTGTCCAATTACCCATTTGGTGGTCTGGCCTACCATTCTGCCACGATCATCCAACAAGAAACAGACGGCGCGGGCGGATTCGACTTTTTGGGAGAGCCCATTCTTCATGGTCAGATTTACGGTGGCCTTTTGACCGACAGTTGTTGGCGGCGAGATCATGACGGCAAGCTGGGCGTTTGCTGTCAAGCCCGTGAGCAATAAGAAACACAAGGATTTCATTTTGAACTTTGGGGGTATCGTAGCGGTGGCGCTTCCAATTCATATTAAATGGTCCACGAGGTCGGAAACCTGTTTCTTTAAGCCAAGAGTTTTCGCGCGTTTCAGAAGCGGGGGAATCTCCGCAATTGCAATTTTCTCTCTCTTGTGAGAGGAATCACGACTTAGTGTTATAAATCCAGCCAAGTATTTCGCGGCCTCGCTACGAAGTTGAATGGAGGGCGACGAAATATATTTCCCCAATACCCGGATGAGCTCTTGTGTGTCACCCCATTGCCTCAATCGCATCAACACCAACATCGCGTTTAAGGATTGACGCTCAGATAGCGGGCTGGGTGAAACATCCAGATCTTTTAAAAGCTGATCCAAAAGCGGTTTCCCGCCTTCCATAACCGGGTGCCAAACAGGGAATCGACGCTGTCCAAGCACTTTAAGAATCTCGGGGTAATCGTCATAACTCATAGCTTTAGTGCCTTGATCGCGTGGAAGCTACGCTTGCAGTCGAGCCGTGATTGTTCATGAAAATTGCTCTGGCAACAATGCGGTTATTTGTCCGTCAGACATTGCACTTGTATCGGAGTGAAGTAGACGAAATAAAACGCAACTCAAGTGCTTAAACAAAACAATACTTGATCCTATTTCACCATAAACTCCGTGATTGACTATGAAATGTCCCTGTCCGACATCAACTAGCTTTTGTCTCGCCATTTCAAATCCTTCAACGATGCCCGTAACGTATTCCTTGGGGATACCAATCAAAGATACTTCTGTTGGCGACGCGATTGAATCGGTATATGGCTGGCCGTCATTTTTGGAACTGCCGATAAAAATGTCCATCCGTGGTATGTTTTTTGGTTTGAATTCTCCGCCTAGTAGTCCGTACATGTTTCTCGGTCCTGCGGCGATTAGGATTTCGCAGGCGATGCGCCGCGGACCTATAATGCAACCAGCGTTTATTTCATGTTCCCTAACCTGCGTTGGTAGAAATTGGACCTGGGGCAAGTCGTTTATCCAGAATCGCAACTTACTGTTATTTTTAATTTTTATGGTTCTCATGGATTTAACCCCCAAAAATTTTTGAATCCAGTTCCAAACACTGTTGGGTTTGCTTCTATTACGCTCGGATGATAAAGTTGAAATTCGTTTACGCCAAAGTTTTCGAGTGCGGCTTGATGGGCAGCAGCTTGGTCCAAGCCTAAATCAACTAGGGATGACTCGTAAAGCTCGTGCTGATAAAAATTCAAATCAGGACCGGTTAACGATGTACCGTTTTCAAATGCGGTGACGAGGCGGTTATACATTCCGATGTTGCCTGGTTCTACACCATAATCAACTCCTTGAGTTAAGTGATGGGAAATGTTTATCAACCCTTCCTTTGTAGCCATAACGCCTTCGTCTGCTGCCACTTTTCCAATACTTTCGGTTGCTGATTTTATGCCAGCCTTAATGAGCCCTTCCCCTCCCGTTTTGAGGCCACCCAATATTGGAATCAAGTTTGCCCCCGCATCAATCGTGTTTGCCGCGTAGTCAATTCCCGAGGCGAATTTCATTGTGATGCCCCAACCGCTGTGCCAGTCGGCATTGTTCCACTCGGTAGCCGCTTCATTCCTGGCTGAGGTGTTCAGCATTGTGTCGCTCAGGGAGAAGCCGGGAGTGCTGACCTGATTGGCATTGAAATAATCGCTTTCCCCGAGTGCGTATGACATTAGATTTTCCGCCACACCCCGTTGTTGCGGCGTCAAATCTCCAAAGTCCGAACCGAGTTGTTCGTTGGGATACAGACTTTGCATTGCCTGGCCGAATAAGCTTTGCCCGGCTGAATCACCGGAATCTGTTCCTCGATAGAAGTCGGCGACCGAACCAACGAAGCTTGGTCCGCCCGGCAGGCTGTAGTTCGGATTCTGCATGGCGACTGACTCATAGAAATCGTTTGCAATTCGCCCGTCTGAATCCATGCCGTTGATGGGATCACCACCGCAGAAGCTTTGGCCGTTTGGATCGCGGTCATTCCATGCGGGATCGTACGAAAGCCACTGGCCGGATATGGGGTCATAGTCACGTCGGCCAAAATGGTGATAACCGGTGACATCTACTTCGCGGCCACGGAAGGCGCACGATTGTGCCAGGTCCACCCCATTACCATACGCCACCGGACGATAGCCTGGCACCGCCCCATACCCGGTTGGGCGGGCCAGCGTCCAATTGGCTACGCCGTTGGTAAATTCGGCCAGTACGTTGCCGCGTGCGTCGCTTATGACGGGGTTAAAGGTGTTTTGATACGGTGACACGCCTTCAAGGCCGCCGGTGCCGTTGGCACCGCCGTATTTCCCGTTTAAGTCAGGTCCATAGAGTTTCCAAGCAGTCTGAACGCTGGGAGACGTGCCCGCCTGTAGAAATTCTTTTTCCGGCGCGGTGCTGAGCAGGACGCCCAATTCCATGAATTCCACTTGGGGGTCATAATAGGAACTGAGAACTTGCGGGGGAACCACCGACGGCACGCCATTAGACATGAGAATGGTGGTCGTGGAGAGCCGCCGGTTCAACCCGTCATAGGTCGCCTGCCACATGAACCCATAATTATTGGTATTGAGTTCGATGACCTGCCGCAACCGGTTTTTGGCGTCATACGAGAGCGACTGGGTGCGGTTGACGATGCCGCTGGCATTAATCCAGACGCGGTTGGTGATGTTTCCGCCCCCGTCGAAGGCGTCATGGGCAACTTGGTTCGGGATGGTGTTGGTGAATGAATTGGTGGCCCAAGCCGTGAAAAAGCCGCTCGGATGCAGTGCGCTGACTTTCAACTGGTGCGCTCCCTGCGAGAGTTCGAGAAACGTGCGCCACTGCATGTTATTGGTGCCGACATCAAGAATCTGAATGTTCTGGCTGTCCAGCCAGGCGGTCAGGGTGGACTGGCCGTTGACGAAGCCGAACGCGAGAAAGCCAATGGAGTTGTTGGTTTCGGTGTTGACACGCGAGAAGGCGTCGGGCACGCCGCTCCACCACAGTCCAAAACTTGCACCGATTGGTCCGGCGGTGGTCAAGGCTCCGGGACCGCCTGGAACCCCACGGTCATAAACAAACTGGTTTGTCCATGTCGTGCTGTTGTTAAGATTCAATTGCTCTTGGGTGAGGCGGCGGCTCTGGTTGGCGTATGAGTAAATGCGGTTGTCGGTCATCAAGTCGCCCCGCGCCAGCGTGTGGGTGGCCAGTAACCCGTCGCCTGACCATGCCAGTGTTTCACTCAATTGTGGCATCAGGTTAACAGTATTGGTGATGGTCAGTGGGCGGCCTTCCCCGTCCCGTGAAGTGATGAGCGTATGGTGACCACCGGCCAGCCGGCTGGTCAGGATGCCAGCCGTGTCATAACTGTATGTGCCTGCGGCGGTCGAGTTGTTGACGTTGGTCAGCGAGCCATCGGCCTGCCAGCCAAAAGCGTAGTTCTCACCGGCGATACCCAAAGCGGAGCGCCTTCCGGTGGCGTCCCATGTCTGGCTGGCACCGTAGGCCGAAGCGCCATTGCTAACGATCTCGGTGGCCAACTGGCCATAAGAGTCGAACGTGCGTTGCACCGACGTGGCCGGGCCAGTGTTAGTGCTCGCGAACTGTTCGGAATAGCTGGTGATGTAACCGCGAGGATCGTACTGCCATACGGTTGTCAGATTTTCCTCCCCAAGCGAGCCGGAATAGGTGTTGGTCGTGAGGCGGAAACGGTCATCATAAGTGAGGGTACACGTCACCCCACGCCCGTCAGTTTTGGATTGGAGCAACCCTGCGAACGGGCTGCCACCGGCAAAATACGCGTAGTTGTTGCTGCGCGTGATGGAAGTTCCCCCGACAATCCAATTGGTCATTAATTGACCAGCTTTGTTGTAAGTCGCCAGCATCTGCACGCTGTTGGTAAGCGTTCGGTTAACGAGGTCGCCAAGGGCGTCATAGTTGTAGGTCGTGAGAGCGCCATCACGATCAACCTTGCTGGTGGCCCGGTTAAGGCCGTCATAAGTGTAGCTGGCAGCAGTCCAAGGGGTCACGCTGCCGCCGTTGGCGGATTCGTGCTGCGCAGAAACAAGATTTCCGGCCAAATCATATTGATTTAGCAAGAATTCGGTTGCACCCACGGAAGGATTGGCGATGGCAAGCACGGTGTGCCCGTCGGTGTCCGTCCAAGTCGTGTGGCTTATAGCGGTAGGGCCGGAACCATCAATGTCGGTGATGCTGTTGTGGTCAGCAGAATATACGGTGTAATGCTCACGAACCAGCGTGCCGGTGGGACCGTAAAGGAGATTGGTTGTGACCCGGCCCACGGCGTCCATGCGAGTGATGGCGGTCTCGCCCGCCGCATTGATTTTGGTGGCTACCCGCCCGGCGGCGTCATAAAAATTTGTGAAGACCTGATACATCACGTTGGTCACATAATACGGCGTGGCGGCGGGGTCATTGCCCGGATAGACTTGGGCCACGCTGGTGACACCTGGCCCGCTGGAGATCTTTACGCGATTCAAGCCATCGTATTGGGCAGTGAAAGCGTTGCCGCCTTCGTCAACCTGTTGAATGACGTTGCCGCGCCGGTCCAACTGGACGGAATTGGTTGCTTCCGGGACATTCAAGGCCGAATAGAAGGTGCGCGTGGTGATGCGGTTGACATCATCGTAGGTCGTCTGCCAGTACGCGCCGTTGGACTGGTATTCCCGATAAACGCGACCGTCCAGATAATACCGCAGGCCGTTGGTTGAACCATCGGGATTGATACGGCATTCCAGTTTGCCGAGGATGTTGTAAAGGTTGGTGGTCACACCGCCGAGCGCGTTGGTGTGCGACTGTATTTCTCCGCCCGGCTCGTAACTGTATTCGTCCGTGCTTAAAACGGTGACCTCGTTGGTGTCGAGGCTGGTCGTTTGCACCAGACGACAGAGCGAGTCATAGGTGTTGGTCGTCATGGCCCCACGCGGGTCTACCTTCACCAACAGGTTTCCCAACGGGTCATACTGGTAGAACGTTTGGGCGTACAGGTTGTAACCGCTAGGGGCGGTGACGCCGTTCCCGGTGCTATTGGCCTGGGAACGCCAATGGATTTCCGTCGTCTTTCGCCCCGCCCCGTCGTAATCGTAAAACACATAATCCTCTGGATTGAAGCGCGGGCCGTCAATCCAGCTAACTTCCCCGTTGTCCGTGTAATAAAAAAAATTCCACGCCAGCGGGTTGCCGAATTCGTCGAAGTTTTCTTTTTCGATGGGGCGGTTGAGAGCGTCATAATTCATCAGGGTGACAGCGCCCAAGGCGTCCACTTGATTTACCATCAGTCCGCGCTCATTGTAAAAATACGTGGTGACGACATTCGGGTCACCGGTGCCACTGTACCGGATGGATTCGGCCAGGAAGCCGTGGCCGTCATAAGCCATGTCGTTGGTGGCCGCGTCAGGTGAATTGGTGGCCAGCACCTCGCGGGTCATGACGCCAAGGGCAATGTTGGTTTGGAGGATGCTCCCATTTACCACCACGTTCGTGGCATTGCCGTAAATCATGAAATTGGTGCTGACGGGCGTCGTTCCCGCGAAGCGAATCATCTGCCGGGGCAGAAAATTAAACGCCGGGTCATAGACAATCTTGATGCCGTTGCCCGCTGGATCGGTCATCTGCACCGGCAGGCTGTTGGCATTGTAAACGGCGGTGTTGGTGGCGGTCTGTGTGGCGATGCCGTCACCCGTCAGGTCGCCGGTCGCAACGGTATTGGTTACGTTGCCGTTGTTGTCGTATTCGTACTGCGTGACGAGGCCGCGCTTGTCGGTGCGCTGCTGGACGCTGCGCGGATAATAGCCGGTGGCATTGGTATTCGTAAACCAGACCTGCTGGATGGTCTGGCCAAGCGGGTCGGTAATTTTGGTAAGGAGGCTGCTGGCGTAATCGAATCGGTTTGTGTGATTATTGCCGTCAATAACCAGCGTGTAGCCGCTGATGGTGTTGGTGTACGAATTGGTGATGTTGAAATTATTAGAGTATACAAATGTGCCCGTGAGAATCGGATTCAAGTTTATTCCGGCTGTGGACCATTGATTGGTAACCCGTCGCTGACTGTCATACGCGTTGACCAACTCGCGGCCGTCCGGCTTGTCTTCCTCGACAATCAGGTGGGTGGAGTAAGGCAGTGGCGTCACCACCCCGCCGTTGGTCACGGATTGCGTGCTGTGCAAATATTGATAGCTGCGGGTGGTGTTGTCCGGCAGTGTGACTGTGACCATGTCACCGTAATCATCGTAATCATAATATATCCACCGCCCGTCGCCGCTGTAAGCGTCAACGATGTGTCCGTAAACGTCGTAATCAAAGCCCAGATAATTGCCGTTGCTGCATTGAATGCGCACCATCTGACCGAAATCGTCATCGGTGGAATTGGTGTCGTAGGTGAAGTTGTAATAGTTGCCGCGATTGTCCGTCCAGGTGAGCAGATACGGGCGGTTATTGGTGATGACACCGCTGCTGAAATTCATGTAGCGGAACACCCGAACGCTGCCGTCCGCCCCGTACAGGGTGTAATTCGTGGCCGAATTGGTGATGGAAAGTTGAATGTAGTCGCGCAACCTGTTGGCCAGCCCGCCCACCCCGGCGGTGGTGTTGTTGTTCAATTGGGGATTGGCCAGAAGCGTTGGCTGCCACATATTGGTGCTTGCGCCGTTGGTTCCTCGCACATAAGCCAGCACCCCGCCGTCCATGTCGGCGGCGTAAATGTTCGTGTTCCCGATGGCCACGCTCAGATAGGGCATGATGTTCAATTTCCAGCCGTAACCGAATTGATTGTTGGCGAGGTCCTGGCTGGAATAATTGCGGTTGAGGGCCAGCGGGATGGGGCCGGGCAACTGCAAATCCGTCTCGTTCACATAAAATTCTCCCGTGATGTTGTTCACCGGGTCGAGTACCCGGCTGTCAACTTGCGCCCCGGCGTCGGTGGTATTGCCGAGATTGCCATTTTGGTCACTGTTCAAAACGGCCTGGCCGATGTCTATGGGAGTGGTTGCGGCGGGAAGTCCCTCCAACGAGGCCGCGTCGGCACCAGATTGGCTTTCAAACGGGTCAATCACTGTGACGCCCCCGCTGATTTCGCTGGCGTCCGCCGGAGCACCGAAGTAAGTGAATTGGTCGGGAGCGAGTGAGCCGCCATTGTCCGGCGGGTTCATTCCCAAGGAATAATCCCCGTCATTGTTCAATCCATAGTTGACGGTGTTGCCAGCGGAAACATCGTAATCTGACGCAAACGGCTGGCCGAAACCGCCATTCAGACTTTGGGGTGTAATCAAGGCTGACCACTGATTCCAGCCCAACACCAGGGCACCCATGCCCGCATAGGCTGAATTGGTCATTGGTCCCGGCGTGATATAGGCGATGGTGTAGCCGTAACCCCCGGCAGCCGTCACGTCATCATACACCTGCTGAAACAGATTCAAATCCCAACTATATAACGGAGCACCCTGATAATCGGTGTAGGCTTCGGCCAGAATATTGTTAATGTCCAAGGGCACAATACCCGCCCCGCTGCTTTGCGCCAATTGCAGCAAGCGCACGGTGGAAACCGCGTTCGTCTGCTGATAGAAGTGGTTGATGACTTGGTGTTCCTCGGCGGAATTGTCGAGGATGGACAGCAAATTGTAATTTTGCTGGGCCATTTCCTCATCCCCCTGGCCGGAGTTGGGCTGCACGGTGCCGTTGCCTGTGACGGCGTTGTCGTAAAAGAACATGTCCACATTCGGCAATACTGGATACACCTGGTTGTTGGTCAGATTGCCGAAATTGTCGAGGGCCGGGCTGATCTTGGACAGTCCCGCGCCAAATAATGACAGGACAGTTATTTTGTTCAAATTCCGGTTCACTTCGTCAAACTCGCTGACCTTTTCATAATAGGACATGCCCGCCAGATACATTGCCTCCCCGTCGTAAATGTCAGGGGAGACACTGTTGGTCATCGAGGGGTTCGCGCTCAGCGTGTTTTGCATCTGCCAGATATTGGCGGCGTGGACACCGAGCATTTGGCGCGTCACGCGACCGTAATCAAAACAAATGGCCGCCTGGTCGCCCTTGTACAAGGGGCGTTCCATGGCGATTTGGTCATAGGCTTGCAATCCCAAGAAAGCCTGGATGGGGTCAATGGCGTAGGCGGCTGACAGGGCTCGGTGACGATAATACTTAAACCGGACATTTAATTGATTGTCATACTGGTCCAGCGTCAGCGAAAGCACCTCCCGCGATAATAATGGGGAGTCGTTCGTGTAGGCGTATTGGGTGACGACGTTGGTGCGGAACGCGGCCAGAATCAAACTCAATTGCACCTGAGTGGAATTGGTGGCGGTCTGATAGATGTAAAACTCACGGTTGTGCAAGTCCACCAGACGCAACTGGCCCGTTTGGATGTCCTTGGTCGGGTCGTTCACGCTGTAAATTTCGATGCTGACGGTGTCGAAAACATTGGTCAGGGTCGGGCTGATGTTGGTGATGGCACTGGCGGTCAGGCTTTCCAGCGGGGTGCTGACATTGGTCACCCAAGTGGGGGTCGGGAAATCCTGCCAGCGGGCGTAGTAATGCTGCCGGTTTAGAATTTTCACCCCGAGATCGTCCACAGACACGCCCGGATTGTTTTGCAGGAGCGTCTGTTTTAGGAACGCGGGAAAGATGACGCGGGGGGTGCTGTCGCCATTTACCGCCAGTGACATGAGGTTGGTCGTTCCATAGAGGTAATCATGCAACCAGCCATAAGCGTTGCTGTAATTGGCGGGCATTTCATCCCACAAATTCAGGCCCTCGGTGATTTCATAATCCTTCAACCATGGGAAAATATGCACCCAATTGGTGCCGATGTACGCGGCCACCCAAGGGTAATTCACCGCGATCATGGTGTTCGTGGTGTAAAGCTGCCCGGCTTCCGAAAACGCGCCGTGGATTTGAAATTTCAACATCTGGCTCAACCGGGCGTCCAGAATTTGCACCCCGTCACGCGGAGCAAATTCGTAGACGGCGGGAACCCCTGCCTGCCGCAGCAAATAAACCAACAACGCGCATTGGTCCAAGGGCGAGCCTTGCTTTTCCATGAAAGTGCCCAATGCTCCGCGAGAAACGCCGGTCGGATTTATGGCCTGCTCGGCGACATTTCCGTTGTCGCTGTAATCCATCGGGTCCGTGAGGTCAATTTGGTTGATGACATAATTGGCCAGCGCGATTGGGTCATGGCCCATGCTCGTCACGAAACTGTCCAGAATGGGATGCCGTTGCAACTCGGGGCTGTCGTCCAGGTTGGTGGCGGCTGACGGTGTGAAGCTGACCGCGTTAGTGACCGGCGGGGTGTTGGTCAGCATTTCACCCAAAGTCATGCCCGCGTAGAAGGGGGGCAGAGGACTGCCCGCAAATTGCGGCTGATCCAGAAACGTGGAACGCCAGGCCGGACGTTGCTCAAACTCCAATGTGTAAAGCAATGATGGCGCGTCGCTGCCGGTGCTGTTTTGCACCATGTTCGCAACCCCGTTGCTGACCGTGCCGTAGGCTGAAACCACATAATAATAATTCGTGGCCTGCGCGGTGGCCATGTGCGTCAGCACATACGCCCCTCGGGTATAAATCGTGCCGGAAGCCGTCCCCCAATTTAACTTTGGCGAGTCTGACAACAGGGTCGTCAGACCGTAGGTGTTAGTCGTCCCGGTGGCATCGTCACTGAGATAATTGGTGCTGGTGACCACCTGAAAGCCGTTGCTGGCGTAGTTGTTCCAGGAATTGGTGTTTAGAATATTGGGCGGGTAAAACGTGATGAAACCGGCGGTCGAGAAATTGGTGCGGTTATAAACCGTGATAACAAAAGGGGCTTGGAGGGGCATGGGATCACCCGCGTAAACGCCAAAGCTGTAGTTTTGATTGACGTACAACGGCGTCCCTCCCACGCGCTCGCCAAAGGCTACCACCGGGTTGTTGAACGGGATTCGGCTGGCATTGTTGGTTTGGGCGAGCGAATTCGTCGCGTTATATTGATAATTGGTGGCGGCGCTCCATGCCCCGATGCCATAGAGGTTGTAGGCATTCCCGTAGAGGGTGCTATAGACCGTCCCCGTCTCACCTTCCATAGGGATGACTTGGGACCAGTACGTGGGGTCGGTGCCGCTGCCCCGCCAGTACCGTCCTACCGGCGAGACAACCGAATTGGTGGCATCGCTGTTGGGTAGGAGGGTGACGACCGCCTGGGTGTTCAGTCCCATGATATAATTGGCGTTCGTGTTCAGGGTCAAAACCAGCGTAAGCGCGTTGGTCACCGCCGGGCTGCCGTTGACGGTGACGGTCAGATTCGTGCTCGTTTGATTGGTGGCAAACGTGATCGATGCCGGGAGAGCCGGGTAATTAACACCGGAGATGGCTGTCCCGCTGATCGTGTAATTTACGGTCAAAGGCAGGTTTGGCCCGCCCGTCCGGGAAATCGTCAATTCACCGGCCTGGCTGTTCTGACTGATCTGCTCAGGCTGGCTGGGAGTGGTCACGCTGACTATGGGCACGTTGGGCAGAATGCCGATGCTGGCCGTGTTGGCGTTGGTGAGAATGCCATAAATCCCGTTGGTTATGGTGGCAATCAGGACTTTGGTGCCGGTGGAATTTGTTCCCGGCACAAGATTGGTGGTGACTGTTCCCACCCCGGCGGGAATTACAATTGAGCCGGACAAGCGCGGGGTGTAATCGACGCCATTCGATGCCGTGCCACTGACCACATAATTTACCGTTCTGGCCTGGCTGTAACCGGGGTAGTAGGTGTTTTCGTAAAATGTGAGGGACGAGGTGGTCTGCTCGCGAGTCATAGTCGGACTCGTCGTGTAGACACCAATGCTGGGATAGTCGGCATTAATGGTTGCGGTTGCGTTGGTATAGCCAGGCCAAGGCTTGTAGTAACCGCTGGCAAGGGCTATCGCCAGCGTTTTGTTGGTCGTTTGCGCGGAGTTGGTTGCAGAAATGGTCAAGTCCGTCTCGGTGGAACCCTGCGAAATCACGATTGTGCCAATGGTCGGCGTATAATCCGTTCCAGGAATGGCCGTGCTGCCCGTCAGGCTGTAATTGATCGTCCGTCCCTGGGTGACCGCGTACTGGCGGACGAAGCGGATGGTGGTCTGGTTGCCACCGTTCGTTGCCCCTTCCACAACATTCGTGTTGGAGAATAAAACGGCCACCAAAATATTGTTGTTTATCAGCGTCACGCCCGCCGATTGAACGACAGAACTGTCCACCTGCCCGTCGCCGATGGACAGGGTGGCCGTGCGGTCGTAATCCGGGCTTGAATCAGCATTGAAATTTATGGTGAAATTGGCCGAATAGGAATACGCGGGGATGGTGATGTTGTAAATTCCACTGCTGGTTATATCAGCCCAATTGATCGGATATGTCCCGCTGGGATTGAGGTCGAGCGTGGCCGTGGCCGAGGCTGCCAGATTCCAATCGCCGCCGCTCCCGGATTCAAAATATTGCACCCTCGTCACTGTCCCCGAAATGGAGCCTCCATCCACGGTGGAGTAACTGGTTGTGTTCAATTCGTAGGCGGTCCAATATCCCGCGTGGGCGCAAATGACGCTCCCGAGAATCGTCATGGCGATTGCCAACAGCAGCCGGTTGATGCGCCGGGCGGGAACGATCAGGGATTTCATGGGAAGGTGCAAGAAGGTTGTTTTCATTGCAGCACCGCTCCGTTCGCCGGACTGGCAATGGTTATCTTCAAGAGGTTTGTCCCCGGATTGTTCGGATTGGCATTTTCCCATAACGGTGGATTGTTAGTATCCAGTGCCCCTCTAAAGAACACGGCAGGGTAACCTGAATTTGCCACCAAAAAATTGGTCTGGCCGGGGCTCCCCGGCGGGGTCATGGTCCATAAATAATCCGGGTCCCCCAGCACGGGTATCCACCAAACTTCGTAATTGAAGCCGGGAAGGGCGTTGGTGAAAGTGACGGAAAATCCGTTGGTGCCCGCTGCCGCGATGGCCAGGCCCGGAGCGGTTTGCGACAACGCCTTGGCCGATAAAAACAGAAAACCCGCCACAAAAAGTGAGCGGGCCGAAATAAATATTGTTTTGCGAAGTGCCAGATTTCCTTGTTTAAACACCTTCATATAGTTGCTTTCCCCCTGATTGCACAACTTCCTCAACAGAACAAAAGAGCGCGACTCAACGCACCCTTCTCAGAGGCACCGCTAAGCGCCCGTTCAGATAGCGCGCCAAGCCGCGCCATCTGGCGCGTGCCTGTGCAATCTGAACGGGGCAGGAAAATTAGCGGTTTTCTGAGAAGCCCTGTAGCCAAAGCTACGCAAAATGTATTTTGTTTTTAGTTTTTACATCTGTTGTCTAATTGTTCCACTTTCCGATCCGATGTTCGCCGATCTTTGGCAATTTCCAAGCAGAATCTCGCGCATTTTTTGGCAGGAGTTTGCTCTTTGTTTGTCCCCGAAAAGGCAAAGGATGGAGAGCGGCCAATTCTCCGGCTGACTTATTTCGGTGTTTCGGAAAAATGACGGCCTGCGTTTCGTTTCGCCTTCACGAGAATTTCTGAAAGTTCAAGCTCAAGCACGTCGGTTATCCGCAGCAATGTATCAAGCGTTGGATTTCGCAAATCACGTTCAACCAGACTAATCATGGCTTGCGATAAACCGGCTTGTTCCGCCAGCCGGGTCATGGAAAGCGTCTTCCGCTTGCGTTCCTCATGCAAGATTCGGACGACTTCGGAACACACGGCTTCGCGCAATTTACTTGATCGCATGGTGCCAAACTTACCCAAAAAGCATTTGACGCTTGAAATAACTATAGTTATATTTTCGCCATGTTTATCCGACGACTCGGCGGAAATGAACAAAGCCTGTGTGAATCCGGCTATCATTGCCCGCAAATTTTGGAAATGGCTGACCGCGATTTTGCGGTGGTCGGCACGGACATTACGAATGAGGCGATCCCGGAGATGCCGCCCGGCCCCGGTGTGGGGCCAAACGAGCGCGTCATTCGGATTCCCCGCCATGTGCTGATCGCGGCGCGGGCGGAAATCCCTGCGGCATAATTGCAGCTTGCCTGCCATCCGAATCCCGCTTTAAAAACGGGGATGAGCGGATTTTCCCCATGGGTCGAGGCCAATTGGTTCAACCTCATTCAGACCGTCGGCATTGTGGGCGGCCTTTGGATGAACGCTGAGGCTTCAAATCGAGAGGCGAAATCCAGAAATCGTGACGCCAAAGCCAAGGAAGTGGACAATATTCTGACCCTCGCGGAACACCATGGCAACCTTTGGAGTCAAATTGAGGAAAATCCCAGATTGCAAAGAGTATTGAGCCGCAGGGTGGACGCCTCAAAAAATCCAGTGACATTGACCGAAGAAGTTTTCATCAACAAGGCGTTTGTCCAATATTTGACGGGATGGCGCATTGTTGAAATTGGCGGCATAACGACCCTCAAGGAATTAACGTTGGATGTGCGGTGGTTTTTCACCCTCCCCTTGCCTCGCGCTGTTTGGGAAGAAAGCAAAGGATTCAAAAATCCAGATTTTGTGAGGTTCGTTGATCGGGCGATTGACGAAGCCGCATTTCCTTGACGAAACGGTGCGAAATCGAGGTGTTATACGATTTGAAATCTGATACTGCCATTTGATACTACCCGAGGTTTTGGGAGACAATTTGGGGCTAAAGCAGTCCACTTCGACGGTCTTAGAATTTTTGTAAATGCTTGTAATTCAATAGGATTCCACGCAAGTCCACGCTGGTCCAATACCCGAAAAACAATCCGAAGTCAGAAGCTCTATCCAATTGAGCTACGGATGCAACCTGTCAAAATCCGCTTTCGCAGTGGAATTGGCCGGCCAACCGCCATCAACATAATGGTTTGGACGGCTTCATTCAAGGCGGATCCCGCTTTGTTTCCGCGAACGAGTCCGCCGCTTCCATCATTGATTTTCAGCCGGCAAATGGAATCAGATGAACCTGGGGGGCTTTGACCAGGGCAACAATGTGCAAACCTTCGGACAACGCCAGTTCCTGGCAGGCGGGTTGGGTCAGCAGGGCCTTCAACGGAAAACCGGCGTCCAGATGCACGCACACCAGCGGACCTTCCTGCGCCAGTGCCCGCACGGTGACGGCCAGACGATTGCGCGCGCTGGATTGAACCGCCTCCGCCCGCAACAGAATCACGTCTTCCGCCCGGATGCACACATAAACCTCCCGCGTGCCGGGCGGCAACTCCCCCGCCACGGCGGTCAACCGGGCGCTGCCCACGGCCACGATCGCCAGCCCCTCCTGGATTTCAAGAATCCGACCGGGCTGCACGGTTTCAATGGCCGTGATTTCCGCGACCGCCAGATTCACCGGCCGGCTGAACACCTCCGACACCGGGCCCTGCTGCACGTTGCGCCCGCCATGCAGCACCACCACTTCATCACCCAGCGTCAGGGCTTCAAACCGGTCGTGGGTGACCAGCACGGTGGGAATGCCCGCTTGACGGAGGAGTTGCCGCATTTCACCACGCAACCGCAGCCGGGTGGGCGTGTCCAGCGCGGCAAAGGGCTCATCCAGCAACAGGAGCTGGGGACGCCGAACCACAGCCCGCGCCAGCGCCACCCGCTGCTGCTGGCCACCGGACAATTCGCGTGGCAACCGGCCGGACAGCCCTTCGAGGCCGAGCCAGGCCAACGCCTCCGTCACCCGCCGCGCGCCTTCGGAAGCGGATAATTGATCCAGGCCGTAGCCGATGTTGCGCGCCACGGTCAGGTGGGGAAAGAGTGCAAAATCCTGCGGCACAAACCCCACCCCGCGTTGACGGGCCGGCTGAGAAAAATTCCGCGCCGCCTCAAACCAGCATTGTCCGCCAAAGTGAATCGCCCCCCGGTCCGGCCTCTCCAGTCCAGCGAGACAGCGCAGCAGGGTCGTCTTGCCCGAGCCCGAGGCTCCGAACAGGACGGTGACTCCCTGGTGCAGGCACAGGTGGTCCACGCCGATTTCCGGACCGTTGGGGAATTGCCTGACGAACGTCGCCCGCAGCAGTTCGTTGTTCTGAAGTTCGCCGCTCATTTGCGCCGGGCGGAAAGCCGTTCACTCGCGAACACGGCCACGAAGGCGATGACCGCCGACACGGCGGCCAGCGTCCAGGCGTGGCTGTTTTCATTGGCATCCACCGCTTCGTAAATCTCGACCGGCAGCGTGGTGGTGCGGCCGGGCATGTTGCCGGCCACCATGATGGTGGCGCCAAACTCGCCGAGGGAGCGGGCGAAGGCCAGCAGCACGCCCGCCAGCACGCCGCGCCGCGCCAGCGGCAGGGTGATGGTGAAAAAAACGCGCCATTCGCCGGCCCCCAGGGTGCGTGCGAGCTGCTCGAATTTCACGTCCACCTCTTCAAACGCCGTCCGGGCGGCGCGCACAAACAACGGCAGCGACATCGCCGCCAGGGCCACCGGAACCACGCGCCAGGTGAACACCATGTCCACCCCGAACACCCGGTGCAACCAGCCGCCGATCCCGTGACGGCCGAAGAATTCGAGGAGCACCAGGCCGGTGACGACCGGCGGCAGCACGAGCGGCATCGTCACGAAGGTTTCCACCAGGCTCTTGCCGGGCCAGTTGAATCTGGCCAGCCACCAGGCCAGCGCCAGGCCGGGCGGCAGCACCACCGCCAGGCTGACCAGGGCCATGCGCAGCGAAAAACCGACGATCTGCCAGTCGGCCGCGCTCATGGAGCCGGCGGCGGGGTCCGCACAATAAAGCCAAACTTCTTAAAGACCGCCGCCGCCGCCGCCGTCTCAAGATAGGCCGCGAATTTTTGGGCGGCCGCCGGTTGCGGCGCGTCCCTGACCAGCGCCAGCGGATAGGTGATCCGCGGTCCGTCGGCGGCGGCGATTTCAAAGGCCACCTTCACCTTGTTGGAAATCATCGCGTCGGTTTTATAAACAAAGCCCGCGTCCACGTTGCCGGATTCCACGGCCGCCAGCACGGCGCGAACGCTGTCAAGCGAAACGACTTTGGGTTCCACCATCGTCCAGAGGCCCAGTTTGGCCAGGTAGATTTTGGCGTAGGTTCCGCAGGGAACGGTTTTCACATCGCCCAGGGCCAGATGCTGCAGGGCGGCGTTGGTCAGTTCCGCCGCTGATGAAATGGGCGCATGGTCCGGCGGGGTGATGAGCACCATGACATTGCCGAGCAGACTTTTCCGGGAACCGCTGACGAGCAGGCCCTTTTTCTCCAGCGCGTCGGCACGGGCCTCGTCGGCGGAGAAGAAGAGGTCCGCCGGGGCGCCGGCTTCAATCTGCCGGGACAGGGTGCCGGAACCGGCAAAATTGAAGATGATTTTATCGCCCGATTGCAATTCGTAGGCGGAGGCGATTTCCTTGAGTGAATCCGTCAGACTCGCCGCCGCGAAGACGGTGACGCTGGCGGCGGGAGCGAGGGTGGCGGCCAGCACCAGGGCGGCGACGGCCAGAAGCAGGCGGAGTTGTTTCATGAAGGTGAGGGTCAGTCCACACCGAGAAGCACGCTGGAGGCTTTGATGATGGCGTAGGCGGGCTGGCCTTTCTTGAGTTTCAGGGAGGAGACGGAGTCGCTGGTGACGGAGGAGACAACCTCCACGCCGGGGGCGATTTCCAGAATGACCACCGAACTGACCGGCCCTTTTTTGACGGTTTTGATGGTGCCTTTGAGGATGTTGCGGGCGGAGATTTTCATGGGATTTATTTTTTATTTGTGGTCTTTTGCGTTTGTTTGCGTTTCTTTGCGTTTCGTCCTTATTCCGAACGGGTCGCGGTTGCCGGCCGAAACCCGGCGGGCTGCATGCCCGTCGCCACCGGGATAATAACACTGAGCGGCATGGCGGGCCAAGGATTGTTTTTTACCGACAGGCTTTCAGTGGTTTCGCTTTCGCGATTTTCCACCGGCCGCCGACCAACCTTCATGGTCCACTCCTTCATCCGGGGATCAAGATACCACATGGCTAAGACAAAGCAAGTCCAACCAGAAAAAACTTTATCAACCGGGCGGAGTCCGCCTGACATCGTCCTCTGCCCTCACGGGCCAGTGCCTCTCGAAGCGGCGGGTGACGAGGGAGTCTGGAACCGCCCGGCCGGGGTTTCCAAGAGTCGGACAGGCTACCAGCCGGTCAGTCCCCGGTGACAGGCTGGAAGCCTGTCCCACTTTGCGAAGACGCACCGGTCACGGGCCGTAGCTGCCATTCGGCCAGGGGGGTGAGGTGCCAGGCACCGGGGTGGTTTCCACATTAAGGAATACGCTGGCTGAATTCGGATCCAGGCTAAAATCATCAATCGCGGACCGGGAAGCGGACCAGATGGCGTTGGTGTCCGTCTCCTCCTCCATCGGACTAAATACCCAGGGATCGTTGACGAGGTCGTCGCACGATTGCAGCATATAACTGAGGCCGGGCGCGTCCTCCAGCAGCCACACGTCAATCTGGCCCGGGACCGGGTCGAGGGCGATTTGCAACCACGGGCCCGGGTATTGGAATTTGTTTAGGACATAATAAATGTCCCCGGCCCGCTCGCCGCCGGTGCCGGTGACGCCGCCCAGCGCCTTCAGGTTTCCGTCGTAATGCGGCCAGTCATGATTGGTGGCGGCTCCGAGGGCGGCGTAGAAAAAGAGGTCGGAGGCGAAGTGGCCCTGCGCGAGGTTGGAAACATTGAGGGTGCGGAAGGTGCTGTAATTCGTCATCAAATCATCCATCACGAGCTGGGCTTCCAGGGCGTACCAGGTGCGGGGCTGGTTCAGCAGGGTGTTGACGCATTGCTGGAGGACGGTTTGACTCTGGCCGGCGGCGATGAGAGAACGCCAGTTGTTGGCCTGAGCCTGGGCGTTGGTCTGGTCGCCGGCCCCGGGAAGGGTGCGGCTGCTGAGGAGCCATTGGAGCGCCGTGGTCAGGTTCGCACTCGGCGGGATTTCATGGCCGCCGGAAAACGTCCAATCCTTGACGATCGCGCCACAGTTGGTCAGGAAAGTGCCGTCGGGGCCCTTAAAAGTGGTTTGCGTGGCGTCATCGGACGAGCCGGTGGTGCGGGCCACCAAGGTATTCGTCAGCACCTCACTGGTGCTGTAGTAAACGGGCTGGCCGTTGGTGCTGTAGGCATAGGTGCAGCCCATCCAGCCGCTCATGGCAAAAATCCCGGCGATGTGCTGCGCCCAGAACCGGCTGAAGATATAGGCGTTTTCCCCGCCGCCGGAAAAGCCGGCGACAAATTCGGCGGAGGGGTCAAACAGCACCCGCTGGCGCAGGTCGTGGGGGACGGCGTAGAAGTCGCGCAAGACCACATCCATCTGGGCCGTGTTGCTGGAACTGATGATGCCCACGGTGATGATTTTCAGGGTGTCATCAATGGATTCAAAATCGGACACCAGGCCGCCGTTATTGACATTGGGATTGAGGGTGTACAGGACCGGCAGGGGCGGCCCGTTGGTGGAATACGCGGGCGGCAAATAGACGCTGTAACTGATGGAAGGGTGTTCCAGACAGGTCACCGTGCCCTGCTGTCCGGCGGTCAGCGGGAACGGTTTCAAGCCCGCACAGGCGGATCCGGCGTAAAACCAACCCGCGATCAGGACGATGAAAATCCAAATGCGTTCACTTGGAGGCTTCATGAAAGCAACATACCCGCTTTGATCAAAATTTCAAGACAATGATGGACGACGGTACGCATGCTATACTCTCAATCCCCTCGCATAATACGCGCGCCAAGGCGGAAGTTGACCAAAGGGGAGGCACGAAGAAGCCATGGGGGGCACAATCGGGCCTGACGGGCGAAATCCCGGTGGCAGGCGGCGGCGGAAAATGACCGAACTTGAAGGAATCATTTACAAAACGCCTGCATTCTTCGTAAGTTATTATGGTTCGAGGCGTTACATCCTGCTAAAACCGCATTTTCAGTTTTGTGCGTCGGAATATCTTACAAGTTTAATTACACTTATACATCGCCCCGCGTGTGCTTATTTTTGGCAACTCGTTCTTTATCAGCGAGTTATGGCCGCAAAACACCGCCTCGCACTGGTGCCGTTATCCTAACTTCCTGACGGATTAACAAAAAACCCAATAAAACCGAGGTTTCCTCGATTTCATCGGGCTACACGCCTAAGTTTTTAGGCGGGGCGGCGAAGAGTGCCGTCAGTTCTAATTTTTGCAGTTGCTCATTTAAATTTTTGGGGATTTGGGTCATCAGCGGTCGCGGGCTGTTCCCGCCCAGCCGGAGCGTACCGACTCGGATGGTTTGGAGTTGGCGCAAAATGCGCGGGACCTCCTCGGTTTCGCCCCGGGCACGCCATTCCCCGCCCAGCCGCGCGCTCAACCAGTAGGCCAGAAAACACAGGCGCACATGATTGATCACCCGGTCGGGCCGACGGTGATGCACCGGACGGACTTCCAGATAACTCTTGAGTTCGCAGAAGGCTTCCTCCACGTCCAGCAAGCCTTTGTAGTGCGCCAGCACTTGTTGGCCAGTGCAGCGCTCGGCGGGTTCATTGGTGTGCAGCAAGTACCAGCCATCCTGCTGCGCCTCCTGCGCGATGAGGTCATCCTTGCGCGCCCACTGCAACCGGCCTGCGGCGTCCACCTGATACGTGAAGTACTTGTGGGCCTTGAGTCGCTGTAGACTGCGCCCCGCCTGGCTGGCCAGCTTTTGCGGATCGGGCTGCTTGCGCTTGACTGCGGCCAACCGCCGCAACTCCGTCTCGGCCTTGGCCAGCCGACAGTGGCGGCGCTCCTGATCCCGTTGCTGCCGCCAGGGACCACCCGCAATCACATAACGTTTGCCTTGGTGCTGGACCTCCAGCAACCGCTGGTCATCCCCCAGTTCCAATTGTTTTTCCAGCCCCAGTTCGGCGACCAGGGTTTGCAGGGTGGCCGTGGAGAGCCGGGTTACATAGGCCAGTTTGGCTTCCGTCAGCGCCGCCAGATTGAGCTGGCTGCTCATCCCGCCGTCAAAGACAAAGGTGGCTTCGGTGATCCCAAAACGCCGGCGCAAGGTGTGCAAAAGTCCCTGCAAGGTCTGGGTGTCGTTGCGGTTGCCCCGGAGAATGGAAACATGCAGGGGCAGCCCCTCCGTGTCCGTCGCCACGGCCAGAATGATTTGCGGCCGGTCGGAGCGATGATCCCGGCTGTGGCCATAACGGGCCAGGTGTGCCGGCCCTTTGCCTTCAAAGTAAACGCTCGTCAAATCGTAGAGCACCAGCCGGACGGCCTGGGGGAAGGCCCGCTGGTAGAGTTGCTTTTCCAAGGTTGTCCAATGTCCGTTGAGCTGATCCATGGCCGCGTAAAGATCATCCTCGTCAAACGACTCGGTGGCCGCCAGGCCGCACGCTGGCGCCAGCCAGGTGCCTTGGGCTTGTTGTGCCAGGGAGAGTTTGGCGCAGGGAAAGAGCAGCCGGCTGTAAATGATGGCTTGGAGCAGTCCCCGCTGCCGGGCCGTGCCAATGCCCGCCAGCAGTTCGTCCAACCGGAAGCGGGACCAGGCGTCATTGAGGACGGCCAGGCCGCCATAATCGAGGGCGGTTTCCAATTGGATTTGTTCGGCGGGCACCGTGCTCTGCCCCTTGAGGGAGGCGACGATGAGGTCGCGGGTTTGCGGCGGCAGGCCGGAGATATTGCAGACGGTGCGCGAGCGCGGCCCGCTGGGCGTGCGGAAGGACTCGCGGACGAGATAGGAGACGTAGATTTTGCCGTCAGCCCGCGTGGATTTGGTGGCTTGCACGAACACGGGCTACATACTATCAGATAGCATAGTCTTGATGCAAGACATATTTACGATATATTTAATATATTACTTGCTACACAATTGCGCTTTTATTGGCTTTTTGAAAAATTTCAGGGAAGTTAGGTTATCTGGCATGCGGAGTGCTTGTAAGACGATGCATATTGAGTGTGCTTCGTTGAACGGATTCAGGAGAAGGCGGGCTCAAAGCGTTAACAAAACAAAAAGTCTGACAAGACAAACAATAAAACCGATGAAAACACCCATGAAAGCACTGCTGATTGCCGCGTCCGTGGCCACGGCGCACGTCGCGGTTGCCAATACGCTTACCGTCCCCGGCACCGCTGACCCCTTGCTGGCTGGCGGGGGAACCGACAACTACGGGAGCGGACCTGCCAATTATGATTCCACACCCGCTGAATCAGCTATTTTCGCCGGTTATGTGACTGGCGGAAGCCAGATCACCGTGAGCGCCACTGGCAGCACGGGGAACACCCCGTCCATCAGCGGGGTCGGCCCGGCGGGCAGTGGCGGCAATTACACTTTTTCGGCGGTGTTGACCGGCGGTGCTGATTTTGCCGCCCTTTCAGCCGCAGCAGGCGCCTTTTCGGCCCCCCTCAATTCTTTGATCGGGGTGTTCACGGGCCCCGGGGTCGCCGAATTCGTTGACTTGGGCGCGAGTTCCACAGTCACTGTTCCGGCCGGTGCCACCGGCTTCTACTTGGGCAGCATGGACGGATACCAGTGGAACAATAATAGCGGCTCGTTCACCGTGGACGTCTCCGGCGTCCCCGATGGCGGCACGACGATCAGCCTCTTGGGTGGCGCGCTGTTGGGCTTGGGCGCGTTGCGCCGCAAACTGTCCCTCTAACGACATTGTTTGCCATTGGTTTTCAGAAAGGCAGGGCCTCACGGCTCTGCCTTTTTTTTACAAACTCTGCCGTTTATTTGTCGTGGGTAACACGCCACCCAGGCCTTCTCCCCCCGGGGAGAGAATTCCCTGAAAGAGTTCACGCATTGCGTTCCCTAAACCTCGGTTAGATACAGGGCGGACGCACCGGCACTTTGGGGAGTGGACGGACAGGTCCGCGCTTTGGAACTGGGCGACATGTCGCCTCGTCCAAAAGCGGCGTCTTGCCGCCGCACTCCCAAGCGGGCCGGCCGTTCCGCCCTCCCAAATTAACAGAGGTTCATGGGAAGCCCCTTGTTCCTTTTAGACCTGCTCACCGGCCATGAACCTTGTAGAGTTTGT
>CAZUBG010000021.1:0-41424 GCA_964618545.1 uncultured Bifidobacteriaceae bacterium
TTGAACGGCAGCAAGGCCAAATGGTACGCCCCGAAGACCAAAACCAAGGGCTGGAAGTCCGTAATGCTGGACACAACGAATTCTCTGGCCGTCAAACAGGGTGTCATGCCCGCCGGTCCGGCGGATAGTCTGGCCACTTGGTACCGGATGCCATTTACCATGCCGACAACCGCCAAAGGCACCTGGGACCCGTGGGGGGTGGTGTTGGAAGCCTCCGGCAACGGCTGGATTTATCTGAATGGCCATCCGCTGGGACGCTACTGGGAGGCCGGGCCCCAGCGCAAATTTTACCTGCCGGAATGCTGGTTGAACACCGATGGCAGAGCCAGCAATGTTCTCACGCTCTGCCTGCGACCGACGGACAAGGGTGCCAAATTAACCGCCGCCGAGGTGGCCCCCTACGCGGAATTCGCGGAGAAAAGATGACGTTTTTTGCACCGGCGGATGGCGCCAGCCCAGGCGGGGCCAATCCCAACGGGATTGAATTCACCAGCCCGAGGTTGTGAGTTTTGACTCATTCCCGGCCGCCCCACCAGCGAATAAACCAGTTTGCGTCCACGGCGAATGGGGTAAAAGTCAGTTGTCCGGCGGTCTGACAAACGTGACTTCCGCATTGGTGACGGCCCAGGGGGACACCCCGGCGGGCGTGGTGATTTGGCTGTCCACCACCCGCACGTCTCGGACGTCATAGAGGCCAAACGGGCGGTCGGCGGTGATGTTGATCTTTTGCAACAGCACGTTGCTGACGGCCATTTCGGGCAGGCCCCAGATCAGGCCGGCGCGGTATCCGGGCTGAACGGTGGCGGTGATGTTGCTGAAAACCAAATCCCGGTAAACCGGGGTGTGTTCTTCCAGCGCCGCCGTCGGATAGGCCGCCGCCTGGGCCGGGGTGAGTTTGGCAAGCCCCCGATAGACCGGGTTGGTATTGGCATAGGCGCCATAGACCAGGATGGGAAAGTTCACATTCGTCATGGTCAAATTCAGATAGGAAAGATGCTGGGCCAACCCACCCCGATCCCGGTCGGTCTTGATGCGGATGCCGGCTTCAGTGTTGTTAAAGGTGCAATTGATGACGGTGAGGTTGGAAACACCCTCATGGCGGGCGCCCCCGCCAATGCCGCTGCCAATGGACACGCCGTGACCGTAACCGTAGGCGCAGTTGGTGATCAGCACGTCCGAGGCGCCCCCGCCGCAGGTGAAGTTGTCATCGCCCACGCTGACGTCGCAATTCTCAATGAGGACGTTCTTGCCGGTGACGTCGCAGGCGTCGGTGTTGTGCCCGGGATGGACGGGGTCGGTGGAGGGATTGGCGCGAATGGTGACGCCCCGGACGGTGATGTTGCCGGATTTGCCGTTGATGGCGATGTGAAACATGGGGGAGTTGGAGAGCGTGACATTTTCGATCAACACCCGGTTGCAGGAGGAAAGGGCGATCATGCGCGGGCGGCGGGCCTTTTTGTTGCTTGCCACGGGCCACCAGGGCGCGCCCTGGCCGTCAATGGCTCCGGTGCCGCTGATGGCCAGGTCATGGAGGCCGGAACCACTGAGAAAGTTGGCGGGATCATTGGTGCCACCGGGATATTGATCAAGGGGCAACAGCCGCAACAGCGCCCCGGCATCCAATTGAAGCCGGATTTGGCCGGCCAGCGTGAGGGGGCCGCTCAAAAAGATGCCGGGGGGAATTTCCACGGTGCCCCCGCCAGCGGCACTGGTGGCGGTGATGGCCGCCTGAATGGCCCGGGTGTTATTGGTCGTGCCGTCACCGACGGCCCCGAACCGGGTGACGTCATTGGTCAGGGCCGGAATCAGCGGGAGCGCGGGGTGGACGCCGGACGATTGGGCAGCGGCCGGAACCACCGCCAGCCAGGGGGCGAGGAGGACGGCCAATGCAAAAAACGCGGGGTTTTGCAGCAAGAATTGTTGTTTCTTCATTTAATAAATTTCTTTCTCCCTTGGACTTTTCACTTAAACTGTGCGAGGTATCTTGGAATTATTTAAACTCTAATCAACACCAATGCTGATCATGGACGACCCGGGAACAACCACCTCAAGCCACAAACCACGCAAACGCCACAAGCGCAGTGACTCCTTCCACCAAAAGCAGGTCCGGTTTTTCATGATTTTATGCGGTTTTTTGTCGGCTTTGTTTATCGCCGCAATCATTTGGCTGTTGAGCCGGGGGCCCGCTTCGCTGCCGATTATTCGCTGACTCATGTGGGCAATTGCAGGCCGACCTTCGGGGCGACTTGCGCCACGTCCTTGTCGCCGCGACCGGAGAGATTAACAATCACCAGGGCATCCTTGGACATGGTTGGGGCGCACCGCATGACTTCGGCGACGGCGTGGGCGCTTTCCAAGGCGGGGATGATGCCTTCCAGCCGGGCCAGTTTCATGAAGGCGGCCAGCGCCTGGTCATCGGTGGCGTAGGTGTAGTCCACGCGGTGCTGGTCGTGCAGCCAGGCGTGTTCGGGGCCCACGGCGGCGTAGTCCAGGCCGGCGCTGACGCTGTGGGTGAGCTGGATCTGGCCGACCTCGTCCTGCAAAATGTAACTGCGCGTGCCCTGCAACACGCCGAGGGAACCGCCGTGAAAGCGCGCCGCGTGCTGTTGGGGTTTGATGCCCAAACCGCCGGCTTCGACCCCGGTCATTCTCACGCTGGCATCCTCCAGAAACGGATAAAACAGGCCGATGGCGTTGGAACCGCCGCCGACGCAGGCGACCAGCAGGCCGGGCAGGCGTTCTTCCTTCTCCAAAATCTGCCGGCGGGCCTCGTCGCCGATGATGCGCTGGAAATTCCGCACCATGACCGGATAGGGATGCGCGCCATAGGCGGTGCCGAGAATGTAATGGGTGGAGCGCAGGTTGGAGACCCAGTCGCGCATGGCTTCGTTGACGGCCTCCTTGAGGGTCTGCTGGCCGGCTTTGACGGAAACGACCTCGGCGCCAAGCATTTTCATCCGGTAGACATTGAGCGCCTGGCGCTCACAATCCACCGCGCCCATGTAAATGACGCATTGCAAACCGAACATGGCCGCGACGGTGGCGGTGGCCACGCCGTGCTGGCCGGCGCCGGTTTCGGCGATCACGCGGGTTTTGCCCATGCGCCGGGCGAGCAGAACCTGGCCGATGGCGTTGTTGATTTTGTGCGCGCCGGTGTGGAGCAAGTCCTCGCGCTTGAGGTAGATTTTTGCGCCGCCCAGCTCGCGGGTCAGGCGTTCGGCAAAATACAACGGGGTGGGGCGGCCGCAAAATTCCCGGAGATAATAGCTCAGTTCCTTCTGAAACCCGGGGTCATGCTGGGACCGGAAGTATTCCGCCTCCAGCTCCTGCAACGGATGCATCAGGGTCTCGGGCACATAACGTCCGCCATACGGGCCGAAATGGCCCGCCACATCCGGCAGATTCAAGCTGGCAACGTTGCTCATGATTCAATTCTCGCGCATTGACGGGCGGAGGCAAAGCAATTATTTGGAGGGGAGGTTCGTCCGGGAAGGGGGAGGAGGGGGATCGTGACGGGCCGGCACGACAAGTCAGGAATTTCGCCGGGGCATTTTCAAATGGAGTTTAACCGGTTCTTTTCGTGTTTTACCGTTTTGGGGTCTTTCGGACCAAATCGCACCGCACGGTCCATGCCTCCCAACGCTTTTATTATCGCACCTTATTGCGGCTTTGTCAAGGAAGCCAGATGAAGGCGGAGCGCGGAAAAAAATAAAAAGCCGGCAAGTTTCGTTACCTAGTAACGCGATGGGATGCGGATTTGGCTTGACACGATGGGCAACCCGTTGGGGGGGAAGGGGTTAAGTGGTGTCAAGGGATATTGGTGCTGTTGCGCATATTGCGTTACCAGGTAACGGGAATGGCAGGGGAGTTGAACCGCAGAAGCCGAGGAAGGCGGGGTATTGATCTAACCGCAAGACCACAGAGAACGCCAAGACGGGGATTTACCAGGGATTTCAGGGATGGGGAAAGACAAAAGCGGAAACAAGAAACACCGGGGAATTTTGAACCGCGAAACACACGAAATACTCGATCAAGGACTGGATTTTGATTTTTTTGCACGGGGTTGCCACAAATATGACAGCCCTACGGGCTTGGGGGGCAGCAGGGCAGGGATACCCCGTTTTCGTGGGTCCGCAGGCGCTTGGAGCCCCGGCCGGCTGCCCGCCGGCGATGCAGCGGACTGCCAGTCCGCGCCACCAGGATTCCGAGGCGTGGCATTGGTCCAAGGACGTTTATTATCAATGGGTTACGCAGGTCCAGCAGGCATGTAAAATCAGGGTGAACGTCCGCCCTCACCCGGCCTGCGGCCACCCTCTCCCGTTCGCCCGTGGAGAGAATCATCGCCAGCCTCACAGAAGGGCAATGATTCCAGTGATCGGATGGGCTGAACGGCATTTTTGGGGTTCAGAGATCACTGAGACGCCACAAACCCATGTGTTTGTCCGGAATGCCCACGGTCGGACATTTTTCATCAATCAACAGCAGCGGCGTGGGGAGTGAAATGGGAGCGATTTGCAGGTTCAACCGCCTAAATTCTCCGGTCACAATGTTCTTATTCTGTTCCAATTGCGTGTTGGTGGTGGTCAGCAGGTAGGTGGAACCGCTGCGCTTGGCGTTTTTAATGGCCCGGAGAATATCGGCATAGGAGAAATGAAAAAGGCAATCGCGACAGAAGACAAGGTCCACTTTCGGAAGGGTGTCGCTGGTCAGATCCAACCGGGTGAAGGAGCGCGAGTGATTGCCAAATTGACTCCGGTTTTCAGCGACCAATTCCTCCACGACGTCCGCCCCGGTGTACTGGACCGGGAGCTCCAGCAATTTCATCCAATGGAGATCACCGCACGGTATATCAAGCATGGACTTGATTTGGAAATCCTTGATCAGTTGGGGCAGGGCAGTGCGAATGACGGCGGTTTGCTCCAGCGTGGAGCCTTCACCGCAAACGGTCTCCGAGCATCCCCAGGCGTTTCTGTGGTAGTGGTGTTTGAATACCGTCATTCGCAATTTTCGCCATTTCGGGCGTTGATACAAATTCAAGTACAGGCTCCGATAGACTGGCGTCAGCCACGGAGCGTGACGCTTAAATGCGTCCCTGAGTGGATGCAAATGCTTATTCATGCCGCGTTAATATTGATTGTCGGTTTGGATTCCGGCGAATTATCAGGTGACCTTCTTTCCATTGTAAGCGGTCGGCGCAGATTTGCAAGCGCTTTTTCCCCGCGACCGCGCTTTTTCCAGGGCGCCTGACGGGCGGGCAGCCCAAGCCAAAAACAAGGCGTTCCTTGCATCCGGGAGCAGGGGAAGATCGCATATTCCTTCTGTATTCAAAGGGCTGCGGGTCACAGACCCGCGCTCCGGGAGTTGGCGACTGGGCGGGCAGCCCAAGCCAAAAACAAGGCGTTCCTTGCATCCGGGAGCAGCAGAAAATCGCATATTCCTTCTGTATTCAAAGCGCTGCGGGTCACAGACCCGCGCTCCGGGAGTTGGCGACGGGGCGTGACGCCGGCTGTTACGATCCTCTAACCGAGGGCGGCCGTTCCGCCCTCCTTGGAGGGGAGGCGGGCGGGACGCCATTTGATTTCGGCGGGGGGTTGCCAGGCTTCGAGCCTGGCCAGCAGTTTGGCGGGGTCGCGTTCTTCCAACACGAGCTGGCGGTGAATGGGGCGGATGAAGCCTTCGGCGGTGGCGTGATCGAAAAATTCGAGCAGGGAACGGTAAAAGCCGTCCACGTCCAGCAGGCCGAAGGGTTTGCGATGCAAGCCAAGCTGGCTCCAGGTGAGGATTTCGCAAAATTCCTCGTAGGTGCCAAAGCCGCCGGGCAGGGCGATGAAGCCGTCGGCCAACTCGGCGAGGAGGGCTTTGCGTTCGTGCATGTTTTTGACGACGCGCAGGTCGGGGAGGTGTTCATGGACGACTTCCTTGATTTGGAGGGCCTTGGGGATGACGCCGATCACATGGCCGCCCTGGCGGAGGGCCGCATTGGCGAGAATGCCCATGAGGCCCACACAGCCGCCGCCATAGACGAGTTCGATTTTTCGTTCGGCCAGGAGGCGGCCGAGGGATTCGGCGGCGCTGGCATAACCGGGGCGAACGCCCTTGGTGGAACCGCAAAAGACACAGATTCTTTTCATGATGGGCTGGCTAGACGAACATTCGCGATGAAGGCCCGGACTTTGGCGGGGTCTTTTTTGCCGGGGGACTGCTCCACCCCGCTGGAGACGTCCACGGCAAAGGGTTGGACTTGGAGGACGGCGGCGGCGACATTTTCGGGGGTGAGGCCGCCGGCCAGAAAGATGGGTTTGCCAAATTGCCGGGCTTGGACGGCCAAATCCCAGTTGAATTGCCGGCCGGTGCCGCCGGGCACCCCGGGAACACAGGCATCGAGCAGGTAGGCGTCGGTGGGGTAGGCGGGGAGCGCCGACAGGGAGGCTTCGTTGCTGATGCGAAAGGCTTTGATGCTCATCAGCCCGAATTGGGTGCAGTATTCGGGCGGCTCGTCGCCGTGAAATTGGAGCAGGTTCAAGCCGCAGGCATGGACGGCCTGAAACACGAGTTTTTCCGGGGCGTTGACAAAGACGCCGACGCGCAGGACGGTGAGCGGCAGTTGCCGGGCGATTTCGGCGGCGGCGGGGAGGGTGACGCAGCGCGGGCTTTTTTCGTGAAAGATGAAACCGAGGAGGTCCGCCCCGGCCGCAACGGCCCCTTGGGCGTCGGCAAGATTGGTAATCCCGCAGATTTTGACTTTGACACTCATGACGAAATGGCCTGATGCAATGACATCGGAAGGCGAAGTTTACAGGAATCGGGGAATTTAGCCAGCGCGCTTGCGGAGGGGCGGCGGAAAATTCAATGAAAAAAGGATGAAGGATGAAAGCATAGTGAATGGGAACAGGTCATCCCAGACTTCTCCCCCCGGAGGGGAATCATCGCCTGCCTCACAGAATGATGATGATTTCAGTGGTCGGACGTCCGGGTTGGCAAACACAAGTGCGGCAAACGCCAGTTTGCGGCCACGATTCTCCCGCGCCGTTTTGGCTCGTTTTTGGGTGGAATACGGGGCATCTTGCGGGGATGCCGCGAACAATTTATTTGGATTATAACGCCACCACGCCGCTGGATCCGGCGGTGCGGGCGGCCATGCTCCCGTTGCTGGACGAGGTTTGGGGCAATCCCTCGAGCGTGCATCATGTGGGGCGTCATGCCCGGGCGTTGTTGGATGATGCCCGCGACCGCGCAGCGACCCTGCTGGGAACGAAGCCCAGTGAGCTGATTTTCACGAGCGGCGGCACGGAAAGCAGTAATCTGGCGGTTCTGGGCACGGCCCGGGCGCTGAAGCCGCGGGGCCGGCACCTGATCACGACGGCCATTGAGCATCATGCGGTGCTGGATGGGTTTGATTATCTGGAGAAAAAGGAGGGGTTTGAGGTGACGCGGCTGCCGGTGGATGGAAACGGGCGGGTGGCGGTGGAATCCGTGAAAAGGAACCTGCGCCGGGACACCGTGCTGGTCTCCGTGATGGCGGCAAACAATGAAATTGGGACGATTCAGCCGGTGGCGGAAATTGGGGCGCTTTGCCGGGAAAAAGGCATCATTTTCCATACGGACGCGGTTCAATGGTTTGGCAAGGAGCCTTTCTCCACGATTTCGCAGTTCAACGCGGATTTGGTTTCAATTTGCGCCCACAAGTTTCATGGTCCGAAGGGGGCGGGGCTGCTTTACATCCGGTCGCCGCTTCATTTGGAGCCGCTGGTGATGGGGGGCGGCCAGGAAAATGAACAACGGGCCGGAACGGAAAATCTGGCGGCGATTTTTGGGCTGGTGGAAGGGTTGGAGCGTTTTGTCAAAAACCCGGTTTTTCAGCCAGCGCATCTAGCCCCGCTGCGCTCGCGGCTGCGGGGGGTGATTGGTTCCCTGCCGGGCTGTGAGCTGGTGAGTGCGGCGGAAGGTTGTCTGGGGAACACGGTTTCGATGGTGGTTTCGGGGGCGGATAATTTTGCGCTGCTGGCGGGTTTGGATGTGGAGGGGATTTGCGCTTCCAGCGGGTCGGCGTGTTCGGCGGGTTCGCTGGAGCCGTCGCATGTCATTCTGGCGCTGGGGAAGCCGGGCCGGGCGAATTCACTGATCCGGTTCTCGCTGGGGCGGGAAACGACGGCGGCGGAGATAGAAACGGTGTGCGCGGTGCTGCCGGAGGTGATCCGGCGCGCACAACTTGGTGGATAAGTCGCCATTGTCCGGCAACGGGGTGTGAACAGGAGGTTGGTTTTGTGAACAACCCCGCATTTAATCGTTTTTTTGGCTGGCTTTCGTTTTGAATTCACCGTTACATACACTGGCATTGGGCTTTGTCCGCTTGACTCCATGAGTTGTATGGATTATTCACAACCCTTAATACTGATAGATTTTTAATTTAAAAGAGAATACTATTAAGCACGCATGAACCTGACCATCACCAAGGACCAAATACTTGTTGGACTCCAAGCGGTACAAAATGTCGTCGGCACCCGGACGACGCTGCCGATTCTTTCGAACGTGCTGATGCGCGCGGAGGGCACCACGGTGGAGTTTACCGCGACGGACCTTGATGTGACCGTGGCCTGCAAGGTGGAGGGCAAGGTGACGAAGCCAGGGGCCACCACGGTGCCGGTGAAGAAACTGTTTGGGATCGTCCGCGAGCTGAATGGCGGGGACATTGACATTGAGGTGGATGAGAAGAACGTTTGCAGCATCCGTTCCGGCTCCTCGTTCTATAAAATCAACGGGCTGGGACCGGATGAATTTCCGCCGCTGCCGCAGTTCAAGGATGACAAAAAGGTGGCTTTGCCGCAGGAAACGGTCAAGAGCATGATGAGGAAGACCTCGTTTGCGGTTTCCACGGATGAATCCAGGTATGTGCTCAACGGCCTGTTTCTGAGTTTGAAGGACAACAAGATGACGATGGTGGCGACGGATGGCCGGCGGCTGGCGCTGGTGGATGAGGAAGTGGATTTGAACGAAAAAAACACGGGCGAATTCATCATTCCCGCCAAGGCGGTGGGTGAATTGAACCGGTTGATGGCTTCGACGGGTGCGGTGGAGATCAAGCTGGGAGAAAATCAGGCCTCGTTTTCGCTGAAGGATGAAAAAGGGCTGTCGGTGCTGCTGATCACGAAACTAATCGAGGGCAATTATCCGAATTACCGGCAGGTGATTCCGGGTGAGCCGAAGGAACGGGTTCCGCTGGGCCGGGAGGAATTTTTGCATGCGCTGCGCCGGGCGGAAATCATGACGAGTGAAAAGGCGAATTCGGTGCGGCTGACGTTCGGGAAAAACACGCTGGCGATCACGGCCAATTCGCCGGAGGTGGGTGAGGCGCGCGAAACGATGGCGGTGAATTACAAGGGGAATGAACTGGCGATTGCCTTCAACCCGCGCTACCTGATTGACGCGCTGGGAGCGCTGACGGAGGACGAGGTTTTCTTTGAATTGATTGATGAGCTGAGTCCGGGCGTTTTGAAGATCAACGGGCCGTTCCTCTATGTGGTCATGCCGATGCGGCTGAGCTGAGCGAGTTCAGCGAGTTTGGCGGCGGCGCATCCGCCATCTATGGTTTCCCCGGCCAAATCCCAGCCTTCGGCGAGGGATTTGGTTTTTCCGGCCACGAACAAAGCGGCGGCGGCGTTGAGCTGCACGGCGTCCCGTTTGGGTCCGCGTTCCTCCCTTTGAAAAATGCGCCGGATGACGGCGGCATTTTCCATTTTATCCCCCCCTTTTAAATCCGCGAGGGTGGCGGGCTGGAGGGGCAGCATTTCAGGGAGGGAGGTGGAGACGGTGAAGCCGTGATCCTGATAGAACTCGGCAATGGTGTTTTCCCCAAGGGTGGAGAGTTCATCCAAATATCCCGCTTCGCCGACGCGCCCGCAGACGACCATGGCGCGGCGGACGCCGAGGGATTGGAGGACGGCGGCGAGGGGTTCGCAAAATTCGGGCCGGGGGACGCCCATGAGCATGGCGGAGGGGCGCGCGGGGTTGAGGAGGGGGCCGAGGAGGTTGAAGATGGTGCGCTGGCCGCGGGCGGCGCAGAGTTTGCGGGCGGGGCCGATGTGCTGGAAGGCGGGGTGGTACTTGGGGGCGAAGAAAAAGGTGAAGTGATGTTCGCGCAGGGAACGGACGGCCTGGCCGGGCGGCAAATCAATGGGGATGCCCAGGGCTTCGAGGACGTCGGCGCTGCCGGATTGGGAGGTGACGGCGCGGTTGCCGTGCTTGGCGACGGTCACGCCGGCGGCGGCGCAAATGAGGGCGGCGGTGGTGGAGATGTTGATGGTGCCGAGGCGGTCGCCGCCGGTGCCGACGAGGTCGAGGATTTCGCGGGCGCGGGTGGCGGGGTCGAGGAGGGGGTGGAGGGATTTTTCGCGCAGGGCGCGGGCGAAGGCGGCGATTTCGGCGGGGGTTTCGCCTTTTTGGGCGAGGGCGGTGAGGAACGCGGCTTTGGTTTCGGGGCGGAGGGCGGGGTCGGTGAGCGCGTCCACGGCCTGGTGGATTTGCGCGTCGGTGAGGTCCTGGCGTTGGGCCAGTTGAGGGAGGAACTGCTCAATCATGGGGGGATGGTAGGGGAAGGCGGGGGCGGGCGGAACTGCAAATTGGGGGAAGGTGAAAAAAGCGGCCAAAACCTGAAAGAAATTTTTTTGGCGGGCAAGTTTCGTCAGGGTCCGTCAAGCAACAACCTTTACAAGCTGACGCCGGAATTTTGACGGCTGGCCAGGCGCGGGCGAGGAGCATGGCCAAAGGGTTCTGTGACGGGCGAGCAACGCTGCCAGCCGTCAAAAGAACCAGTCAGGTTGTAAAGGTTGTTGCTTGACGGACCCTTACCCAGTAACGCGATGGGGTGCGGATTCGGTTTGACATGAGTCGCAACCCGTTGGATGGGAATGGGTTAAGTGGTGTCCAGTGGAATCTGCAATGGGAAGCAGATGGCGTTACCAGGCAACGGGGAAAGCCACCACGGAACGGGGACGCCCGGCGGGGTGCCGCGCGTATGAGCACGAAGACCGGAGGTCTGCGCTCCGACCTCCGGCTACTGTCTGGCAACCCTCCGGGTTGACGGGAGGCGCTGGCGACATCGTCTGGTGGAACCATGGGATATGGCGCTCCTACGGAGCTTGATTTCGCGTTGGATGGCGATGCTACAAATATGTCAGCCCTACGGGCTTAACAATGATCATCCTCCCCGGTTTCGTTTGATGGCACGATACAGCCAGGTGCGGGTGAAGGCACAGTGGTGGCGTGTGTTCAGGGAAGAAACTGGGGGGCATGCTCGCGCTGAGGCGCTCGCGGCGGCGGACGGGGGCGTCCGCCGCGCTGCGCCCGGGGCGGGCGCGCTCCCCAGTTTCTTAAGAAAAGGCGAGACCGACATCTTTATGCTCGCGCTGAGGCGCTCGCCCCGCCCGGTGAGGGCACCGGGCCTACAGGGCGCCGGGCCTACAGGGCGCCGGGCCTACAGGGCGGAGGCCGCCCACGGGCAGGCCGGATTCCCTGACCGGGCGTCGGCCAGGCAGAATCGGCTGGGTATTTTCATTCTTGGTGGAGCAGGCAGTGCCGGAAAACTACTGTGGAAGTGTCTTTGGGATGGAATAAACCACAATATGTTGTGGCCTGGACGAACAGCGGCTACAAGGCAATTTCATCCATGGCAGGGTGCGAAGTTCAAGGCGACTCCCCCGGGGAGGGGAATGATTCGACCGGTGGTTGGCGGGATGGAGGACCGAGGCGGGCGAAGGTTGGCCCGCCAAACAAAAACATCAGGGCAGAGCGGCAGCTCTGTCCCACCGGTTAAAAAGGCCTGACGGCGGGGAGGCCGTCAGGCCGGCGAAATTCAATCTTGGACGGGGATCACGGATAAACCAGGCGGTAGAAGACGGTGGGCAGGGCGGGGTTGATGGTGATGTTGGTGGAGGTAAATCCGGTGGAGCCGGGGACGGTGGTCCAGTCGTTGGTGTTGGGATTGTAACCGACGGTGAGGGGGTTGGTTTCCATGATGAGGCGCCAGCCGAGCCGATCGGCGGGCCAGGAGAGGCTGAGGACGGCGCCGTTGTTGGTGACGATGGCGGAGACGGGGGAAGCGTTGGTGTTGATGGTCTGGAGGACGGTGAGGCTGCCGTTGGCGGCGAGGGTGTTGCTCCAGATGAGGCCGGTGGCCAGAGCGGGGAGGTTGGTGAGGGTGAATTTGCCGGTGGGCGGGGGGCTGAAGAGCTTGAAGGTGTCGCCGCCGACGAGCGCGGCCCCGAGGTTGTTGACGGTGAGGATGCCGCCGGCGGTGATGGCGGGGGCGACCAGCCGGTCACTGTTGGGGGAGTTGGCGCGGTTGAGGTTCATCAGGGTGGTTCCGCCGAGGGTGACGCTGCCGGAGGCGGTGAGGGTGGCGGTGCCGGCGAGGGCGGCTCCGGGGGCGAGGGTGGCATCGGCGCCCAGGACGACTTTACCGGTAATGGAACCATTTCCTTCCAAGGTTTGGGCCAGAGAGGAGGCTCCGAGGGTGAGGGTGTCATCGGAGCGTCCGGAGACACTCAGGATGCCGGGGGAGAGGACGGTGGTGGTGGCGTTGCTGGCGAGGGTGGTGGTCCCGGCGAGGGCAAGGACGCCGTTGCTGACGATGGTGGCGCCGGTCCAGGCATCGGCACTGTCATTCAGGGTGAGAGTGCCGGCGCCGGTCTTGACGACGCCGCCGGTGCCGGTGAGGGTGCCGGTGAGATTGATGTTTTGCGAGACGCCGTTGTTGTCGGCGGCCTGGAAGGTGAAGTTGGCGGCGCCCAGGAGGAGGTTGTTGGTGATGGTGAGGTTGCCGAGGGCGCCCAGGAGGCCGCTGTTGAGGGCAATCAGCGGGGTGTAAAGGCCGCTGGTGTCGGGATTGGTGAAGCCGAGGCTGCCGAGATAGAGGGTGCCGCCACTGATGATGAGGAAGCCGGCACTGCCGACGGAGGTGTCGGCGGCGGTGCCAAAGGCGATCATCTGGGCGAAGGTGACGCCGCCGGAGAGGTAGAGTTCGGCATTGTTGGAACTGGTGCCGTTGACCTCGCCGAGCACCAGGCCGTTGTTGGTGTCGAGGGAGGTGAAGGTGCCGCCGTTGACCTGCAGGATGCTCACGCGGATGTTGGAGGTGTCGCCGAGGAGGACCTCGTTGGTGACGACCACCGTGCCGGCGTCCTGGCGGTAGGAGGCGGAGGAATTGGCGGTGCCGATGGTGAGGGAGCCGAGGCTGACTTTGGCGGGGGAAGCGGTGTTGGTGGAGTCCACATAGACCCCGGAGGTGGTCACTGCGGCGAGGGGCGCGGCGGCGGTGGGGGGAGTGGTTCCGTTATCGTAGGTTCGCTGGAGGGTGATGGCGGCGGCGGAGAAGGAACCGCCGTAGATGGCGAAGAGGGTGCCGTCGTCGTTGCTGCTCCGGAAGGTGGCGCCCGGGCTGTTGATGGCGCCGGCGGTTTCCACAATCGCGGATTCGGCGGCGAAGGTGGAGGTGACGTCGGCGTTGGTGAGGGTGCCGCCATCCACGAGGAAGCCGCCGCCGCCGAGGGAGTCGCCGGAGAGGAAGCCGCCGGCGGGGAGTTCGAGGGTGCCGCCGCTGACGGTGAGGCTGCCGGAGAGGCAGTTGCTGCCGCTGAGGGTGAGGGTGGCGGAGCCGACTTTGATGAGGGCGCCGCCGAGGCCGGCATCATTGAGGCTGCCGGAGTAGCGGTTGTTGAGGCTGTTGTTGCCGACGGTCAAGGCGACGGGGCCGCTCCCGAGGTTGGTGAGGGCGAGGTTTTGGGCGCCGACGAGGCCGCCGAGGGTGGCGGCGGAGAGGCTGGAATCGAAGAGGAGCGTGCCGCCCTGATTGTTGTAGCTGAGGGTGCTGGACTGGAGGGCGGCGGAGTTTTGGAGATCGAGGACGCCGCGGTCAATGACGGTGGAGCCGGAGAGGGAGCCGGAGCCGGCGAGGATGACGGTGCCGGTGTTGCCGGCGCCGGAGTTGATGACGAGGTTGTTGGTGCCGGTGTTGCCGGCGGAGGCGAGGCTGCCGCTGAGGGTGAAGGACTGGCCGGCGGCGGCGTCCAGAGAGGCGGTGTTGCCGACGGCGCCGGTGGCCGCTCCGATTTCGAGATTGGGACTGATGCCAATGGTGCCGGTGGCGAGCAGGTCGGCGAAGGTGAGGAAGAGGGTGGGGGAATTGCCGAGACTGGCGGAGGAGGAGAGGCTCACCACACCGGTGTTGATGGTGGTGTTGCCGGAATAAGAATTGTCGCCGTTGAGGGCGACGGTGCCGGATCCCAACAGGGTGAGGGCGCCGGCGCCGTTAATGGAACCGTCGAGGTTCAACGCGTAGCCGGCGTTATTCACGGTGAGGGTGACGGCGGCGGAGGCGAGATCGAGGGCGTTGCCGAGGTTCAACCCGGCGGCGGCGGCCTGGAGGGTGGCGCTGCCGGTCAGATTGACGTCGCCATTGGCGAGGGCATTGGCGGCGCCGATGGCGAGGGTGCCGGGGCCGGTGACGGTGGTGCCGACGGAGCCGGCGGCGGGGCCGTAGGAGTTGTTGCCGGAGAGGGTGAGGGAGCCGGCGCCGCTGAAGGTCAGCGACTCGGCGCCACTGGTGACGCTGGAGACGGGGCCGGAGAGGGTGAGGCTGGCGCCGCTGTTGACGGTGACGGTGGCGGTGTCGTTGAGGGCGAGGGCGGTGGGAATGAGATTGAGGGTGCCGGCGGTGACGAGGAGGCTGGCGCCGTTGCCGGAATTATCGAGGGTGAGGGTTTTGCCGGCGGTGGCGATGGTGAAGGAATTGGGGTTGGTCAGGACGATGCCGCCGACGGTTTCGTTGGCATCCAGGGTGACGATGCGCTGGGCGGTGCTGACGCCGAAGATGGCGGAATCCCCGGCCTGATGAGGCGGCATGACGCCGTTGATGGCGGACCAGTTGGCGGGGGCGGACCAGTTGCCATTGGCATTCTGATCCCAGGCGCCGATGTCGAGATTGGAGGGAATGGCGATGGTGAGGGTGACGTAGCCGCCGCTGGCGCCGAAGGTGTAGGTGTACCCGGTCTGGGGGTTGCCGACGGTGAGATTGACCGAGCCGGCGAGGGAAGCGGCCTGGAAGAGGTTGTAGGTGCCGGGGGTGGCGAAGGGGAGGGCGCCGCCGTTTTGATAGAGACAGACGATGCCGCCGTTGAGGGAGAGCACGCCGGAGGCGCTGACGAGGGCGAGGCTGTTGGCGGAGGCGGAGAAATAGAAATTGGCGAGGGACCCGTAATCGAGGGTGAGGGAGCCGAAGGTGTTGGTGCCGGCCTTGGCGCTGTTGCCGGGGGCGAGGAGGCCGCCGCTTTGGATTTCGGTGGCGCCGGCGATGCCGCCATTGCCGCCGAGGGCGCCGCCGCTGAGGACGGTGACCGGGCCCGGGCCGGTGGCGGAGCCGTTGGTGTTGTTGACGAGGAGGGTGGCGTTGGAAACGGTGACGCCGCCGGTGAAGGTGTTGGAGCCGAGCAAATTGAGCACGCCGCCGGCGGTGGAACTGAGGACGATGAGGGCGCCGGGGCCGTTGTTGCCAATGGTGTTGTTGACGCTGATGGTGTGGCCATTGACGTCAATGGCGGCGCTGCCGGCGAAGGTGACGGGCTCGGGAACGGCGGGGGAGACATTGTTTTGGCTGAAGTCCACGGTGGGGTTGAGGAGGGTGGCGGCGTATTGCAGGGTGCCGCCGTTGAAGGTGAGGCCGCCGTAGGAGGATTCGCCCAACTGCCATTGGCTGTTGATGGCGAGGATGGCTCCGGGGTTGATGACGGCCCCGCCGGCAAAGGTGTTGCCGGTGCTGTCAAGCAGCACGGTGCCGGTGGTGTCCACTTCGGTGTTCGGTGAGCCGCCGCCGGTGCCGGGCACCAAGGCGGCGGTTTCGCCGTTGGCCGCATCCGCAGGAAGGCCGATCACCAACGGCCCCGTGCCGCTGATGACGCCGTCCACGGTGAGGGTGGTTCCGGCCGCCGCCGCGAGGCCGCCGCCGTTGTTGCCCAAAGTGACGGGGCGTTTATCGGCCCCGGCAGAATCGAGGGCAAAGCTGGCACTGGCGACAATGGTTCCGCCATTGAGGGTCACGGCCGCGGCGGTGGCCGGCGCGCCGAGGGCGTTGGTGGCCATGAGGGCGACGGCGCCGCCATTCACATAGGTGGGGCCGGTGTAGGTGTTGGGGACGGTGAACTGCACCGTGCCGGGCCCCGTGAGGACATAAGCGGTGCCGGCGGTTCGACCATCGGTCATGGCGCCGGAGAAAACCAACCAACCGGCGGGGTTGTTCTGCCAGAGGACCACCGAACCAGGATTGCTGGTGCTCCGCAAGCCGCCGGCCATGGCATTGATGGTGATGTTGTTGGCGCCGACGTTGGGCGTGACGAGGACGCCGCCGCAACTGAAGGTGCCGCCGGAGGCGGTGAAGGTGGCGGCTCCGGGGGCGTTGAAGCGGATGGCGGTGTCGCTGTCGGTGTTGTGGCCGCTGCAATTGCCGACCAGGTCCCAGGGACCACCGGTGCTGCCGGTGCCGCCGCCGATGTTGCCGGCATTGACCAGCGTGTACGCGCCGTCCGTCCCGTCGGTGCCGACGCCAGACGTCCCGGTCTGGGCCGTGCCCTGGGAGGCGCCGATGACGGTGAACGGGGAGGTGTTGATGACGATGGCGTAATCATAAAGGCCGACGGTGGCAAAGGCCGCATACTGGGCCGTGGTGCTCCCGGCCGTAACCCCGGTTGAGTTACCAGTCAACTCCTGGTTGGCGGTGCCGGCGGTGGTGGTGATTTTGGCGGTGGCGGCGACCAAGCCATCGGTGGTGCCGCTGCCGTACGCCCCGGATTGACCGGTGGTGGAGCTCGCGCCGGTGGAGGTGGCGGGGCCGTTGAACATCACGGTGGCGCCGGCGTCACAGGTGAGGGCTCCGAGGGCGAGGGTTGGAACGGTGGCTCCGGAGGCGGGGGCGACGGAGATGACGCTGGCTCCGGAAGCGAGGGTGGCGCCGCCAAAGGTCTGGGTGTTGGCGAGGGTGCTGCTGCCGTTGAGGTTGAGGGCGCCGCCGCCAAGGGAGAGGGGGGAGCCGGCGCTGATGATGTTTTTGGCGAGCCCGCCGTCATTGAAATCGAGGGTGAGGGTGCCGGCATTGACGGCGGTGCTGCCGGTGTAGGTGCTGGCATTGGTCAGGGTGACCAGGCCGGGGCCGCCGACGGTGATGCCGCCGGCCCCGGAGATGACGCCGCCGATCTGGAGCGAAGCGACGCTGGCGGCGGTGAGGGAATGGGTGGCGGCAAAGGCCAGGGGCAGGTTGATGGACTCGGGATTGGGTGAATTGTCAATAATGGCGGCGGTGCTGGAGAGGGAATTGCCGGTGAGGACAAAGGCTCCGGCGGTGGGGTTGAAGGTGAGGCCGGCAACGGTGTAGGAGGTGAAGTTGTTGCTGGCGTTCAACTGGCTGGAGCCGTCAAAGAACAGGGTGTCGCCGGAGAGGGGGGGGCGGTTGGCGCTGGCGGCGGACCAGTTGAGGGCGGTGCCCCAGTTGGCATCGGCGCCGGCGCCGTTCCAGGTGTCGTTGCCGGCGGAGAAGGCGGCGGGGGCGAGGCCGAGGCAGGCGGCCAGGGCGACAAAGGCGGTTGAAGGCATACGGTGTGAATGACGGGCGGAGACGTGCATTTTCATGGGATCGGTTTGGCGGCCGGCGCGGCGTTTTGCGCCGTCAGGCCGGGTTGCTGTTCAGGTGGCAGATGATACCAAAAACGCGGCTGGAACGCAAACTTCTTCAAGCCACGGGGATTGCTTTTTGATCACCGGGATTTGGCGGGCGGGGAGGAGGGCGCGCCGCTTCGCGCGGAACCTCAAATTCCAAGCGGCAAAGAGGGTGGGGGGACTTGGATGACCGGGGTGGGCGTGGGTTTGCAGGCAAGTGCGGCAGAGGACGGGCGGAGGACAGGACGCTGCGCGCCGACGGGGCTTCTCCGCGCCGGGATGATGGTCATCATCCGGCGGCCCAAGCACCTTATTCAGAGCCTCCTCACGCGGGTGTTGCCCACGTCAAACACAAGGGAACCATTGCCTCGGGGACCGCAAAAAGCGGGACAAATCCTCACTTTTCAACGGGCTGCGGGTCACAGACCCGCGCACGGGGACTTGGGCAACACGCCGCCACGCCGGCGGCGACGATCATCTTATCGCGGGGGGGGCGACAGGTGGGCGAACGGTCTGCGGGTTGGGAAACCCGCGATACAGCAGACTTGGAAGTCTGCGGTACGAAAAAGCCGCCTGGTCCGCGCGGTCCGAGCAACAAAAAGGCCTGACGGCGGGGAGGCCGTCAGGCCGGTGAGAGTCAAGCGGGACCGGGGATCACGGATAAACCAGCCGGTAGAAGACGGTGGGCACGGCGGGGTTGATGGTGAGGTTGGTGGCGTTAAATCCGGTGGAGCCGGGGACGGTGGTCCAGTCGTTGGTATTGGAGTTCAGACCGACGCTCAGGCTGTTGGTCTGCATGATCAGGCGCCAGCCGGTGTGGTCGGCGGGCCAGGAGAGGGCCAGGGTGGCGCCGTTGTTGGTAACGACGGCGGTGAGGTTGGTGGGATTGAGGTTGATGTTGGGCGCGACCGTCAGGACGGCGATGGTGCCGGCGGTGGCGAGGCGGTTGGTCCAGGTGTAGTGGACATTATTGACCGGATCGTTGGTGGGGAGGCTGACGGAGGTGAACGCGCCGGAAACCGCGGTGCTGAAGAGGCGGAAGGTGTCACCGGCGACCAGGGCGGAGCCCAGGTTGGTCGCGGCGTTGACGGTCAAGGTTCCGCCGGCCGCGATGGAGGGGGCGACGAGTTCGTCGCTGTTGGGGGTGTTGGCGCGGTTGAGGTTCAGGAGGGTGGCCCCGCCGAGGGTGAGGCTGCCGGAAACGGTGAGGGTGGCGGTGTTGCCGTTGGTGAGGCTGGGTTGGACGATGCCATGAGCGCCGACGACGAGTTTGCCGTTAATGGTCCCGTTGCCGTCGAGGGTTTGGACGAGGGTGGAGGTTCCCAGGGAGAGGGTGTCATCGGAGCGGCCGGAAACATCGAGGATGCCGGGCGCGCAGGGGGCAATGGTGGTACTCGAGGACAGGCCGGTGGTGCCGACGAGGGCGAGGACGCCGTTGGAGACGATGGTGGCGCCGGTCCAGGCATCGGCGCTATTATTCAGGGTGAGGGTGCCGGCACCGGTTTTGACCAATCCGCCGGGGCCGGTGAGGGTGCCGGACAGATTGATGTTGTGGGTGACGCTGTTGTTGTCGGCGGCCTGGAAGATGAAGTTGGAGCCGGAGGTGCTCAATTGCAGGTTATTGGTGATGTTCAGGTTGCCGAGGGCTCCCAAGAGGCCGTAGTTGAGGGCGATCAGATAGGTGTAAAGGCCGCTGGTGTCGGCATTGTTGAAGCCGAGGCTGCCCAGATAGAGGCTGCCACCGCTGATGATGACGTCGCCCGCACTGCCCACGGTGGTGTCGGCGGAGGTGCCGAAGGCGATCAACTGGGCGAAGGTGGCGCCGCCGGAGAGGTAGAGTTCGGCATTATTGGAACTGGTGCCGTTGACCTCGCCGAGCACAAGGCCGTTGACGGTGTCGAGGGAGGTGAAGGTGCCGCCGTTGACCTGCAGGATGCTCACGCGGGTATTGGAGGTGTCGCCGACCAACACCTCATTGGTGACGACGGTGGCGCCGGCGTCTTCGCGGAAGGAGGCGGAGGAATTGAGCGTGCCGATGGTCAGGGAACCGAGATTCACGACCGCCGGCGAGGCGGGGTTGGTGGAGTCCACATAGACGCCGGAGGTGGTCACCGCCGCGATGGGGGCGGTGGCGGTGGGCAGGGTGGTTCCGTTACTGTAGGTGCGTTGCAGACTCACGCTGCCGACGGAGAAGTAACCACCGTAAATGGCGAAGAGCGCGCCGTCCGCGTTGTTGCCCCGGAAGGTGGCGCCCGGCTCATTGATGGAGCCGGCGGTTTCGGTGATGGTCGCGCCGCCGGCGAAGGTGGTGCTCAGGGCGTTGGTGGTAGTCAAGGTTCCGCCATCCACGAGGAAGCCCGCGCCGCCGAGATAGCCGCCGGCGAAGAGGTAGCCGCCGGCGGGGATTTCCAGGGTGCCGGCGCTGACGGAGACGGTGCCGATGAGGCTGTTGGTGCCGCTAAGGGTGAGCGTGCCGGAGCCGACCTTGGTGAGGGCGCCGCCGAGGCCGCTGTCATTCAAGTTGCCGGTGTAGTTATTGCTAATATTGTTATTGCCGACGGACAAGGTGAGCGCTTCCCCCTGGAGGTTGGTGACGCCGAGACCTTCCGAGCCGGTCAAGCCGCCGAGGGTGGCGGCGGAGAGGCCGTCAAAGACAATAATGCCATTGGGGTTTTTGTAATCGAGGGTGCTGTCCTGCAAGGCGGTGGCGCTTTGGAGATCCAAGACGCCGTTGGAAACAACGGTGGTGCCGTTGAAGGTGTTGGCACCGGAGAGGATGACGGTGCCGTTGTTGCCCGGGCCGCTGTTGACCACCAGGTTGTTGGTGCCGGTATTGCCGCCCGAAACAAGGTTGCCGCTGAGGGTGAACTGCTGGCCGCTGACGGCGTCAATGAGGGCGGTGGCGCCGGTGGCGCCGGTGACGGGGCCGATATTGATGTTTTGCGAGAGGCCGAAGGCGGTGGTGCCGGCCCCGAGCAGATCGCCGCCCAAGAGATCAATGTTCTGGGAACTGGCGAGGTTGGCCGAGGTGAGGAGGCTGAGGATGCCGGCGTTAATGAGGGTGTTGCCGGAAAAGGTGTTGTTGTCATTGGTGAGGGCGACGGTGCCCGAGCCGGTGACGGAGACGGCCCCGGGACCGGTGATCTGGCCGCCGAGGACGAGCGATTGACCGCCATTGTTGAGGGTGACGGTCGCACTGGAGGCGATGGTCAGGTTGTTACTAATGACGAGATTGGCGGCGGCGGCCTGGAGGGTGCTGTTGGCGGTGACGCTGACATCGCCGAGGGAGAGGGCGTCGTTGTTGGCGACCTGAACGGTGCCGCCGCCAAGCACGGTGCCGACGGTGCCGACGGGCGGACCGTAGGTGTTTTTGGCGGAGAGGGCGAGGGTGCCGGAGCCGTTGATGGTGAGGGTCTCGGTGCCATTGTTCAGGTTGGCGTTGGCTTTGCTTGAGATGACGGCGGGGATGGCCAGGGACTGCCCGGCGCTGACATTCACCGTGAGGTTGTCGTTGAGGGCGACGGGGGCGGCAAGGCTGTTGGCGGTGCCGGCCGTGACATAGAGGCTGGCGCCGACGCCGGTGTTGTCGAGGGTGAGGGTCTGGCCGTCGTTGGCGATGACATAGGAGTTGGCGTTGTCAAAGGTGAGGGTGCCGACGGTTTCGGCGGCGTTGAGGGTGACGGTGCTCAGGCCGGTGGCGTCACCGAAGGTGGCGGAGTCGCCGGCGGCGTGAGGCAGTTTGGGATTGCTGCTCCAGTTGGCGGCGGTGGACCAGTTGCCGCTGCCGGTGTTGATCCAGGTGCCTGCGACGGAGGTGCCATTGCCGGCAATGGTGACGGTCAGATAGCCGGCACTGATGGCAAAGGAATAGACGCTGCTGGCCTGGGGATTGGCGATGTGGGGATTGGTGCCGCTGACGGTGGTCCAGGAAGAATCCAGGGTGGGAGCGGCGCCGCTGAACTGAATAATTTTGTAAGTGCCCGGGGTGGTCCAGGGGGCGACGCCGCCGGTGCCGTAGAGATCAAAGGCGGCATTGTCGGAATTGTCGTTGATGACGAATCCGCCCGAGGTGGTGACGAGCGTGCGGCTATTGGTGGAACCGTCGAAATAAATAATGCCCAGGGAGGAGGAATCCAAGGTGAGCGAGCCGACCGTGAGGAGGCCGACACCGGCATTGCCCGGGGTGAGGGTGCCGTTGGCCTGGACTTCCACGGGGCCACTGAGGAGGCCGCTGCCGGTGAGGGTGCCGCCGTAGGCCACTGTGACGGCGCCAGAGCCGGTGGCGGAGCCGGTGGTGTTCAGAACACTCAAAGTGCCGTCGCCCATGGTGGAGGGGGAGTTAGTGCCGATGACGGTGCCTCCGGTGTAGGTGTTGTTGGTCAACAGGGTCAAGACGCCGCCGGGGACGGTGCTGAGGACGGTCAAACCGCCAGAGCCGACGGTGCCAAAGGCATTGGTGCAGGTGACGGACTGGCCATTGACGTCAATGATGCCGCCGAGGGAGCCGAGGGTGAGGCCATTCGAGCCGGAGGTCAGATCGTAGCCGCCGTTGGCGGGGTAATTGAAGTTGGTATATTGGAGAGTGCCGCCACTCAAGGTGAGGCCAGCATAGAAAGCCCCGCCGAGAGCATAGATGCCGTTGATGTTGAGGGAGGCGTTGTTGGTCACGAGGGTGCCGCCGTTGATTTCGTTGGCTCCACTCAAAAAGACGACGCCGCCGGAGCCGCCGGAGCTATTGGGCAGACCGGAGATGGTGAGGGCACTGGTGTTTGTTCCGACGGTGAGGGCGCCGCTCAGGATAATGTCATAGGCATTGCCGTTGGGGTCCGAAGGTTGAATGGTGAAGTTGGTGCCGTTGAGATTCATGCTGAGGGAACTGGCCCAACTGGCGGTGGCACCCAGAACGCCGCCGGTGAGTTCAATGGTCGCCACCAAGCCCTTGGTGCTGGGTTGGACGATGCCGCCGCTGCCCAGATACAGGCTGGCCCCGCCGTTGACAAACAGCCAGCCCTCGCCTCCGACGGTGTCGGTGGCCAGACCAAAGTTGATGAGGTTGACTTCGTTGGTGCTGGGGCCGGAGAAGTACACTTCAGCGTTGTTCAGGGTGGCGCCATTGTTCTGGGCGAGCACGATCCCGTTGGCGGTATCTGAATCGGTGAAGAAGCCGCTGTTGACCTGGAAAACATTCAAGCGGGTGTTGGCCTCATCCCCCAACATGATTTCGCCGCTCACGTTCAGAGTGCCGGCCCCGAGATAAGCGGTGGCGGAGGAATTGGCGGTGCCGACGGAGAGGGTGGACAGGTTGACATTGGCGGTGGGGCCATTGACGACGAAGCCGGTGTTCGTGCTTGCGGCAACCGGCGCCGCAGCCGTCGGAAGGGTGGTCCCATTGGAAAAGACGCGGGGCATGGACACGGAACCGTTGAAAGTGCCACCGGTGATCTCAATGGTGGAATTATCGGTGGAATCATTGGGGGTATAGAGGGTGACGCTGGATCCGTTGAAGGTGCCGGAGCTTTCCATAAACGCAAGGCCATCACCCAAGGTGCTGTTGGCGGTGATATTGATGGCGCCACCATCGAGCAAATAACCGGAACCGGCCAGGGAGGAGGGGGAGATGGTGCCGCCGGTGGGAATTTCCAGGGTTCCGCCATTAACCGTAACCGTGCCGGAGAAGGTGTTGTCGCCGGTGAGGGTTTCGGTAGCGGCACCATTCTTGATGAGACTGACCGTGCCGGAGGAGTTTTGAATGACCCCGGAGAAGGTGCCGCCGCCGCCGTTGTTGCCGACCACCAAGATGGGACTGCCGCCGGCGGAGGCGTCGTCCACCGTGCCGCTGCCGGTGAGGGCATCCACGAAAGCACTGTAACCGTTCAAGTCCAGGGTGCCGGCGGAGGCGATGGTGAGGGCCCCGTCGCCAATGGCGTTGGAGCTGCCCAACTGGAGGGTGCCGGCGGTGAGGGTGGTAATGCCGGTGTAAGTGTTGATGGCGGTCAAGAGCAAGGTGTCGCCGCTGCCATTCACATTTACGCCCAACGAACCGGCGGTATCTTCGACCACGCCGTTGAAGGTGCCGCCGCCCGTGAAGGTGAGGACGGGACTGCCCGCGACGGTGGTGTTGATGGCACCGGTGCCGGTGATGCTGTCAACGGTGCCATTGAGGCCGTCCAGATCCAGGGTGCCGTTGATGACGACAGGCACAGTGGCGGGCAGCGCATTGGCGACGGCCTGTCGCAGGGTGCCGGAGGCGATGGTGGTGGTGCCGGTGAGGGTGTCCGCGCCATTCAAGACCACGGTGCCAGTGCCGGTGACGGTGAGGGTGCCACTGCCGCTGACGGCGCCCTGGGTCTGGCTGCCGGCGGGGAGGTTGTAGGTGAGCGTGCCATTGTTGACCACGGGGCCGGAGCCGAGGGAACCGGTGACGGTGCCGTTGCCGACATTCATGGTCGCGCCGGAGGCGATGGTGGTGCCGCCGGTGTAAGCATTGGCGGTCAGCACGGTGAGGGTGCCGCTGCTGTTATCGGTGAGGGCGGTGGTGCCATTGATGCTGCCGGTGTTGGTAAAGGTGTAACTCTTGGTGCCGTTGACGGTGATGGAGCCGGGGCTCAATACGCCGACGAGTTTGACGGTCTGGTTGGCGGAATTATCATTAAAGACAGTATTATCAGTGTCGTGGAAGACGGAGGCGGTGGAGGCGTTAAGCCAATCCGCATCGCTGTTGACATTCCAAAGACCGGCGCCCGAGCCGTCGCCCACCCAGACGAGGTTTTGGGCGACATAGTTGGCCACCACGAGGTCAAGTTCATGAGTTTGGACGACGAGCGAAGCGACCTGACCGGACTGGGAGAAGCCGGAAACGGCCAGAACACTGCTCGAACCGGTGATGGTTCCGTTGGGAACGCCGATGAGTTTATAGGTGCCGTTGGCCAGGGCGGAACCGGTGTTGTTGATCTGGACGGTGCCGCCGGTGAGGGTGAGGTTTCCACTGAGATTGATGACGCTGTTCAGAGCCGAGCCGCTAAAATTGGCCTGAACGGTTCCGCCATTCAAGGTCAGGCTGCTCAGGACCGGGATGCCGTTGGTGGCGTTGGGCCGGAGCAGGCCGCCGCTGCTCAAGGTCACACTGCCGGAGACGAGGCCAGTGCCGCCGAGGATGCCGCCACTGTTGACGGTCACAACGCCTGTGCCGGTGGCTGAACCGTTGGTATTATTGACAAGCAGGGTGGCGTTGGAGATCACGGTGCCGCCGGTATAGGTATTGGCGTTCAGCAGGTTCAGAATGCCGTTGGCGGTGGAACTCAAAACGGTCAGCGCGCCGGCACCGTTGTTGCCGATGGGGGCGGCATAAGTGATGTTGTTCCCGCCGAGATCAATGGAACCGCTGGTCTTCAGGGTGAGGCCGTTGTTGGTGGAAAGGTCGCTGGAACCGGCCAGCGTGGTGGCATACACCAAAGCGCCGCCACTAAAGGTCAAGCCACCCGAGCCAATGGCCGGGGTCCCGTTGATCTCCAAGGTGCCGTTCAGGAGAATTGTGCCACCGGAATAGGTGTTGATGCCCGTCAAGTTGACTGTGCCGAAGGCATACAGCGCCGTGGTGTTGGCCGTGCCCGAGCCGGTGCCGGATACCAGCCCCGCCGTATTTCCGTTGGCGCTTGAGGCCGGAATGCCGACGGTGAGCGCGCCCGCCCCGCTGATCACCCCGTCCACGGTCATGATGTCGCCACTGACCGCCGCCAGGGTGCCGCCGTTACTGCCCAACGCCAGGGGGCGTGGGTTCGCTCCCGCGTTGTCCAGGGTGAAGCTGCTGGCACCCAAAAGGGTGCCGCCGTTCAGGGTCACCGTTGCAGCGGTGGCCGCGACGCCCACCCCCCCATCTTGGGAGATTTCCAGGATCGCATTCCCGTCAACATAGGCGGCCCCGCTGAAATTTTGCGCCCCCTGAAATTGCACCGTTCCCAATCCAGCCACCGCATAACTGGCATTCCCGCTCTTGTCATTAACCAATGAGCCAGTGGCAATAATCATCTGTCCATCAATATCATTTTGCCAGAATATCAAATTGGCGCCAGCCGTACCCCGCGAGGGGTAAATCTCGCCGTTCCCGTTGATGGTGACATTCGCTGCCCCAACGGTCGGGGTCATCAGAATGCCGCCTTCGGAGACATCACTGCCGAGAGTCCACACGCAGCCACCAGCCACATTGAAGCGGATGGAGTTGGCGGAATCGGTGTTGTGTGATCCTGACGTGGCCCCCGTGAAATCCACGTTGCCGGACAGGGTGTTATTGCCCGTTCCAACGCTGTTATAAAAGCCCGTCACCGAACTTCCGCCCACGATGGTGTAAGGGGAGGCGCCCGCGCCGCCGGCGGTCGTGTCCGTGGTGGCCCAGTCATAGAGCCCCACCGTGGCATAACAACCCTGGGTGCCTTGACCGCCAAACAGACCGACCCCGCCGCCTCCCGCCGAGGTGGTCGTAATGTTGGCGGTGGCGGTGGTCACGCCAGCGCTGGCCGAAAGCGGACCGACAAACTCAACCACGCCCCCGAAATCCGGGGTAAGGGCGCCCAGAGCCAGGGTTGGCACGGTGGCACCCGAAGCCGGTGCGACAGTAACAATGTTGGCACCAGAGGCAATCGTCGTGCCGCCAAAGGTTTGGCTGCTGGCGGTGGAAGCATTGCCATTGAGTTTGAGGGTGCCGCCGCCCAAGGTCAGCGCCGAGCTGCTGCTGATGATGTTATTGATCACTCCGCCGGCATTGAAGTCGAGGGTGAGGGTGCCGGAATTGAGGGTGGAAGCCCCGGTGAAGAGGTTGGCGTTGGTGAGGGTGACCAAGCCCTGGCCGCTGGCGGTGATGCCGCCCGCGCCGGAGATGACGCCGCCGATCAGCAGCGAGCCGCCGTTGGTGGCGGTGAGCGACTGGGTGGAGGAAAACACCAAGGGCAGATTGACGGTTTCGAGGTTCAATGAGTTGTCAACAATGGCGGCGTCGTTGGTGATTTGATTGCCGGTGAGCGTGAACGCGCCCGCAGTGGGGTTGAAGGTGAGGCCGGCAAAGGTGTAAAGGGTCAGATTGTTGTTGGCGGTCAGCGAGGTGTTGCCGTCGAAAAACAGGGCGTCGCCACTGGCGGGCGGAACATTGGAGCTGGTGGCGGTCCAGTTGAGGGCGGTGCCCCAGTTGTTGTCGGCGCCGAGGCCGTTCCAAGTGTCATTGCCAGCGGCCCAGGCGGTGGCGGCCAGACCGAGCCAGGTCAGGGCCACCAACAAGGCGGCCAAGGCCTGCCGGCGGAGGCGGATGGATGAGAATACTGATCTTTGAGGTTTCTGGTTGTTCATAGGGGGTTCTAGGTGGGTGTTGGCAGTATTAAAAACGGAATATCCTAATCTACTAAAAATGGAGCGGGGCCGAATAGTTCCGGGAAAAGTGCGCGACCGTCCAATCATGGGACGGGAACGGGGAAAGGCGGATCCCGGGGCACGGGGAGGGCATGGGCGGACAATGCCGGATGGCAGCCAATAACGGCTTGGTTAAATTAAGTTTTTTCAAATGGTGATTGTGGATAAGGTAAACTATTCGCCGGTTTTCCCCCATCCCATATTCATTTGAGGCTGGCGGGGGAGTCCTGGCCGGAATACTTGAGGGTGGCCTCGGCGCGGGAGTGGACGTGGAGTTTTTCGTAGACGGCGGCGATATGGGTTTGGACGGTGCCGAGGGCGACGCCGAGCTTGTCGGCAATCTCCTTATATTGGTAGCCCTTGGTGAGGAGCTTGAGGATTTCCTGCTCGCGATTGGTGAGACGGTCAATTTCGGCGTCGAATTTGCTCTGGGCCTGGAAGTGGTTGATGACTTTGCGGGCGATTTTGAGGGACATGGGGGAGCCGCCGGAGCGGACCTGTTGAAGGGCCTGGACGAGCTCATCGCGCGGCTGGTTTTTGAGGAGATAACCGGTGGCGCCGGCGCGGAGGGAGTCGAAAATCATGTCCGCATTATCGTAGGTGGTGAGCATGAGAACGTCGGTTTGGGGCAACAACTGCTTGAGATGGGCGACGCATTGAATGCCGCCCATGCCGGGGAGGTTGATGTCCATGAGGACGACATCGGGGTAAAGTGAGGGCAGCAGTTTGAGCGCCTGCTCGGCGGTGGAATAGGTGCCGACGCACCGGAGACCCGGCACGCGCCCGAGCCATTCGGAGAGGCCCTGGCACAGCTCGGGCTGGTCTTCGACGATGGCAAAGGAGATCAACATGGCTGGCTTGGTAGGTTGATTGTAGAGGAATTGGCGGCGGCCAACATCAAATATCCATTTGAGCGCGACAGGCCCGGGGGGCGGGCCGGGGTTTTGAAAATGGGGGGCGGGGCGGTCACGGGGTGGGCAAGGGTAATTCGAGGGTGATCTCGGTGCCGGTGCCGGGGCGGCTCTCGAGGTGGAAACTGCCGCCGATGTCGGCCATGCGCTGGCGCATGTTGCGGAGGCCGTCGGCGAGGGCGTCGTCCGGGGCGGTGGCGAAGCCGCAGCCGTTGTCGCTGATGACGATTTTGAGCAGTTGGGGCGAGACGGTGACGGATTGGCGGACTTCGTTGGCGCGGGAGTGCTTGACGATGTTTTGCAGGGCTTCCTTGATGACGAGGAGCATGTTGTAGCGGATGTTGCTGGAGAGGGTGTGCGGGGGCAGTTGATCGGGGACATCGAGCCGGCAGCGGATGCGGGCGGTGCCGAGGTATTCGGCGACATAGCCGCTGATGTAATCTATGAGCTGGGCGAGGCTGTCGTTGCGGGGGTTGACGGCCCAGACGATTTCATCGAGGGATTTGATGGCCTGGCGGGCGATGTCGGACATTTTGCCGACGCGACCGCCGTCCTTGTCCTGATGGGCGAGATCGCCCATGACGGCGATGAGGGTGAGGCTGGAGCCGAGGTCATCATGGAGGTCCTTGGCAATGCGGGCGCGTTCCTGTTCGAGGGCGTGTTGCCGGCGCATTTCGGCGGTTTTGCGCCGCAGTTTCAAATTGAAACGATAGCGGGCAAAGCCAAACACGAGAGCGAGGGCGGTGCCGGCGCTCAGGACGCGGAACCACCAGGTCTCGTAAAAATGGGGCAGGATGACGATGTGCAGGGTGGCGGGGGCGGTGGCCCAAACACCGTCGCTGTTGCCGGCGAGCACGCGGAAGTGGTAGTTGCCGGAGGGCAGGGCATCATAATGGGCGAAGTGACGGGAGCCGGCCTCGACCCAGTCGGAGTCCACGCCCTGGAGTTGAAAGCGGTATTGGAGGCGTTCGGGCGAAATCAGGCTCAATCCGGCGTAACGGATTTCCAATTGTCCGCGCCCGGGGGGGATTTGCAGGGAGGCGACCGGTCCGTTGGGGCCGGTTCCGGAAAGTTCCCGCACCATGGCTCCCGGGGCGGCTCCGGGACTTTTCGGGAGATTGGACCATTGTTCCACGCCTTCGACAATGACCCGCTCGATGACCATTTTCGGTGGAAGGGGGTTGGGGGTGACCTCTTCGGGCCGGACGGACACGACGCCTTTGACGGTGCAAAAACAGAGCCGGCCATCCGAGGTCCGCCAGGCGGCGGGCTGGTAGCCGCCGGAACATTCGAGGGAAGGCAGGCCGTCGGCGCGGCCAAAGACCATGCCGGCCAGCTTGGCCTGCCGGCCGTCCGCCACGGCGTTGAGCTGGGATTTTCCCACGCGGAAGATGCCCTGATGGGTGCCGAGCCAGAGATTGCCGGCGGGGTCGGTGAGGATTTGGGAAACAATATTGTCGGGCAGTCCCTGGGCCTTGTTGAAGCGGGTGAATTTTTGGTCCTGAAAACGCAGCAGGCCGCCGTGGAAGGTGCCGGCCCAGACGGTGCCGTTGGATTCCACGAAGAGGGACCAGATGGCGTAGGCCTGCGAATTATCCGGAGGGCGGAAGGCCCGGAGGTTCCGGCCGGCGAGCTGGTACAGGACGCCGTCGCCGCCGCCGCACCAGAGGTTGCCGGAGGAATCCTCCGCCAGCGCGCGGACGCCGCCGGGACTGAGACCGTCCTGCAATTTGAACTGCACGGGCTCCCGGCCGTCCCAGGCATACAGGGCGTCGCGGGTGCCGACCCAGACGCGTCCGGCCCGGCCGGCCAGGAGGGCCTTGACACTGTGAATCAGGGGGCGGACAGGGGTGAGCACCCCGTGTTCGTAGACATAAAGATCTTCGTTCCCACCGCTGATCCAGAGGCGGCCGGCGGGATCGGGACAAACGCTGACGGCGGAACCGTAGAGGGCGTTGCCGGGCAGCAGGAGGTTCGTATACACCGAGTTTTGCCAGCGACCCAAACCGCCGCCCTGGGAGCCCACCCAGATGGTGCCGGCGGCGTCCTGGCAAACGGAGCGGATGACGCCCAGCGCGGTGTCGCCCGGGTCCAGGTGCTGAAAACGACTGGCGCGGATGCGGACCAATCCGCCCAGTTCGAAGCCGGCCCAGAGGGAGCCTTCCCGATCCTCAATGAGGGTGGCGATGCGCTCGTTGTTGAAACCCTCTCCGGCGTGAAAGCGCCAGACGGAGCCGTGGCTGTCGACGTGAAAAAGACCCCGGCCATAGTCAAACAACCAGATGCCCCCCCGGTGATCATCCAGGATGCCGGAGGCTTTTTCATTCAGGGTGAGCACGCCCTGCATGGCGGCGGCCTCGACGACCCAGCGCCGCCCTTCCAGCTTGCGGACGCGGTTGTTGGCCACGACCCAGGCGCCGCCATCCTCGCCGAGATGAATCAGCCGGACGTTCAGGACCGGTTCCCCGTTGGTGGGGGTGACATTGCTGATATTGGTCCCGTCCAGCATGGCCAGTTGCTGGTCGGTGCCGATCCAAAAGCGGCCGGCGGCATCCGGGGCGACGCACCGGATGCCTTGTCCGGGGATGAAGCCGACTTCCGGGGCGGGCTGGAAATGATCGGTGAGCAGGCGCCACAAGCGCATGCCCTGGCCGTTGAACCAGGCGACGCATTCGCCATTGCCATAGGGGAGGACGGACAGGTTGTTGTGGGGAAAAGCCAACTGTTTCCATCCGGTGCCCGGAGGCGCATCGAGTGGTTTGATAAAATGGTCGCCGTGATCCAGGACGAAGGCCACGGAATTGGAGGAGGAAAGCACGAGAGAATTGTCCCGGTCATTGGGCAGCCGGCAGGTCCATTCGCGTTCAAACCGGCCGGCGCGGAGGGTGGTTAATGAGCCGTCAAAGGTGTTGATCCACAGCGTGCCGCGTTTGTCCAGATTGAGACTGCGCAGGCGCGCGTGCGCCAGGGCCGGGGTGTTTTCGGGGTCAAAGGTTTCAAAATTCAGCCCGTCGAAGCGCACCAATCCGTTGAAGGTGCCCACCCAGAGATAACCGTCCGGGGTTTGGGCGATGGAGGTGACGGTGCTGTCGGGCAAACCATTCTCGGCGGTCCAGATTTCGGTTTGATAATCATCCGCCCAAACCAACCCCGGGGGAGAGATCAAAACCAGCAGAACCGCGAGCAGCAGGAAGGCCGGCCTTCTTCCCCGGAATGGGAAGCCGGGGAAGCGTGAAAATAGCTTTTCGAACGGCATGCTTTTCCAATAGTTCCACGCAACAGCGAGCTGCGTCAACTAGAACCCGTCCATTTCCAACGGCTCAGAAGAGGTTGTTGGCCATGATGCCGAGGACGCTCAGGGGCCCCTCGTCTTCGAGTCCGTCGGCGGCCTTGTCGAGTTTCTGCAGGGAGACCTTGGCGTTTTTGAGGAAGTCCTCGTCGTTGACGAGTTTGCCAACGGTGCCCTGGCCGTGATTGATCTTGAACAGGATTTGATTGAGATTGGTCATGGAGGCGGTGGTGGAGGTGTAAAGGGTGTCGTCGGTGAGGAGTTTGCCGAGGGTGCCCTGGCCGGCTTTGGTGTTATCAACGATCTCCCGGGCGGAGATGACCATGCCCTGCACATTGGTCATGGTGTTCTGCAAATTGGTGACGGTGGTGATGGCGGAGTTGTACAGGGAATCGTCGTAAATCAGTTTGCCGATGGTGCCCTGGCCGGCGGCGATCTGGCTGGAGACGTTTTTGATATTGGCGATGGTGGCGGTGAGGGGCTCGCGGTTTTGTTTGAAGAAATCGGTGAGGGGCCCGAGAATGTTGTCAATTTTATCACCGGAGAAGCTGTTGGCGACCTTGGCAATGCCGGAGGCGGCATTGTCGAGCTTGGCCATGATGGCGCTCAGATCAGGCTGTTCGGCGGTTTCGAGGAGAGCGCCGTCCACGGCTTTGGGGGCGGCGGCGGAGCCGAAATCAACCGCGACAAAGTTCTGGCCCATGAGGCCGGTGAATTTGATGATGGCTTTGCTGTCGGTCTTGACGGGGACATCGGGGTGGAGCTTCATGGTGACCTGGACCTTTTGGTCGGCGAGGGCGATTTTTTCGACGCGGCCGATTTCGACGCCGGCCATTTTGACGAGGTCGCCGACTTTCAAGTCCTGGACGGTGTCGAATTGGGCGTTGACGTGATAGCCGCTGCGAAACATTTCGACGCCGCCGAGGGTTTCGACGATGAGCCACGCGGCAAAGATGGCGAGGACAACGAACAGGCCAAGATTGGTTTCGAGGGAGTTTTTCATAACATTTAAAGTTTGGATTCGCGTTTAAAATCAGCGTTCAAGAAATTCTGGACGAGGGGCAGGGGGCATTGTTTGACCTCGGCGGGCGTGCCGATGGTCAGGATGCGGCCCTCGTTCATGACGGCGATGCGGTCGGCGATGCCAAAGGCGAGGTCGCGGTCGTGGGTGACGACGAGGGTGGTGACCCGGGTGCGCTGGTTCAACTTCCAGATTTCCTCGCCGATGACGACGGAGGACAGGGGGTCGAGTTCGCTGGTGGGTTCATCGTAAAGAATCAACTGGGGCCGGCTGACGAGGGCGCGGGCGATGGCGGCGCGTTTTTTCATGCCGCCGGAGAGTTCGCCGGGCATTTTATGGACGGCGTCAGCCAGGCCGACGTCGGTGAGTTTTTCCATGACAATGCGCTCGATTTCGGCGGGGGTGTTGAGGCGGTGCTCGGTCAGATAGAGGCCGACGTTTTCGCCGACGGTCAGGGAGTTGAGCAGGGCGCCGGACTGGAACACGAGGGCCATGCGGTATTTGGCGGCGATTTCAGGGGTTTGAATGGATTCGCCGTTAATGAGGATTTCGCCTGCGTCGGGGGTTTCCAAGCCGATGAGATGTTTGAGCAAGACGCTTTTGCCGCTGCCGCTGGGGCCCATGATGACAAAGATCTCGCCGGGCCGGACGTCGAAGGAAACGTCGCGGATGACTTCCTGGCCGTCAAAGCTTTTGCGCAAGCCGTGGACCTGGAGGTTGACGCCGTTGATGGTGGAGGCGGGCGGGTTCATCAGTGCAGGAGGATGCGGGTGAGGATGTAATCAAACACCACGATGAGGATGATGGAGTTGACGACGGCCTTGGTGACCGAGCGGCCAATGCCGCGGGGGCCGCCGATGGTGGTGAGGCCCTGATGGCAGGAAACGGAGCCAATGATGAGGGCAAAGCAAAAGCTTTTGAAGACGCCATTGGCGACATCCTGGGGCAGGACCATGCTGCGGAGGTCGGCAAAGAAGACCTGATAGGGGATGGCCATGTGGGTGTTGATTTCGGCGACGGTGGCGCCGCCGAACCAGCCGACGAGGATGGCAAAAACCACGAGCAGGGGCAGGGCGAGGGCGAGGGCGAGAATGCGCGGCAAGACGAGGTAATGGATGGGGTTGATGTTCATGGTGCGCAGGGCGTCAATTTCCTGGTAGACGCTCATGGAGCCGATTTCGGCGGCCATGGCGGAGCCGATGCGGCCGGCGATAAGGATGGCCATCATGACGGGGGCGAGTTCCTTGGCCAGGGCGAGGCCGACGATGCCGCCGACGGCGCTGGGCAGTCCTTTTTCGACCAGGACGGGTCCGGTTTGGAGGGCGAGGACGCCGCCAATGAAAAAGGAGAGGACGCAGACCATGAGCAGGCTGGCGTTGCCGATTTCAAAAAACTGGTCATAGACCTTGCGGCGCTGCCGCCAGGCCAGGGGCAGGGACAGCAGGGTGCGCCAGAAAAGGAGGACGACTTGGCCAATATTCTCAAACATAATACGGACGCGGGTTCAGTTTATTTTTCTGACGGTTTCACCTGCCTGCGCCAATCAAAATTCAGACCGTAAAAACAGCGAAGTTCATTTGTTTCACCAGACTGATGGTACTGGAAAAGGCCGAAGAGGAGCGAGCCTTTTTTGGCGACGGGGGTGGTCTCGTGGCGGTAGAGGTTCCAGAGCAGGGAGCGGCTGGAGCAGCCGTTGGTGGCGTTGCTTTCCGAGCGCCACAGGGACCACAGGGGCGACCAGTTGCGCTCCAGCCCGGGCTGTTCGGGCAGGGCGGGCTCGATGGGGGCGAGGATTTGGAGGCGCTGGCTGCCGTGGGCGTCGCGGTGCCAGGTGAAGAAGGGCAGCATGTCCACGCGCTGTTTTTGGGCGCCGGTCAAAGTGTTTTTTTCCACGGTGTTTTCGTAAAGGTAAAACATCACGCGGGTGCGGTCCTGTTGAAGGGAGGCGGAGTGGTAACCGTGAAATTGATACAGGGGCCAGAGCCAGGAATCGCTGTGATAGACGGTGTCGGTGTCGGGTGAAGGACCCGCGTTGGGGTGGTCTCCCCCCAACGCGAGTTGGAACATGGAGGAGTCACTGGTGTGGTTGGTGTCGCAGGAATGGCTGAACAGCGGCCACACGCGCGAGGTGGATTTGCCCTGGCCCCGGGCGAAGATCACGAAGGGCCACGGCCCCTGCCATTCGTGGCATTGTTTTTCGCGGTTGTCAATCCAACTGAAAAAAGGCCAGAGGACGGTGGTGGAATCGCGTCGGGGCGAGCGCGTCTGCGCGTACAGCGGAATCACACCGAGCGACCGGATGGGATTGGTGGCGCCCAAGCCGTCGGTGTTGTGGTAATAAATGGGCCAGAGGGCAAAGAACTCGTCGTGGCCCGGAACGAGGGAGACGTCGCCAAAGCCGTTGGTGGCGGAGGTGATGTCCTTGTGTTCGCGACCGACGAGGGGCCAGAATTGCCAGCCGGCCAGGTGGTCGCCGTGGCGAAGGTGGAAAACCGGATAGAGGTAATTGTCGGTGACGACGTCCTTTTTTCTGGATTCGCTGTAGAGGGGGAACATGACAAAGGAGACGTCGTTGAGCATCAACCGGTTCTTGATGTGGCCGTAAAACGGGACGAGGGCGGTGTAATTATCGTTGGTGTCGGGGGAACGCTGTTGAAAATAGAGCGGATAAACGGTGAAGCGTCTGGCATTGCCACCGGAGTCATTGGCCCCGCCGGCAAAGCTGAACAATTGAATGAACTGCCAGCGGTATTCCCGGCCGTGAATGGCATAGGTGAGCAGGGGATAGAAATAGTCATCCTCGCGGGATTCCAAGGCAGGGTCGGTGCAACGGGAAAAAAAGGGCGGCCAGGCCTGGGTTAACTCGGTTCCGCGTTGCTGGCGGTAATAAAAGGGCCCGGCGATTTCGGTGCGGGTGCCGGGTTCCAGGGTCAGGTCAAAGGTTTGATAAGCGGGGCCGGCGGGCGGGGGTGTCTGGGCCATTCCGCGTGGGCGAAAAGTCCACAAAAAGGCGCACATCACCAGCCAAAGGATGACAGGGGAGGTCTTCACCCGGGCAAAATATTTTTTCCGGGCCAGTTTATTATGAAAAAAGCGATTCAATCGTTAACGATATTTGTTAGGTACAATTGGGCACAAAGCCCCGATTTTTCAAGAGTTAACATAGAATTTGACAATTTTGCATTTTAATCTATGCTATTTTCAATTGAGGTTTTTTACCTCGGTTCCTCCTGAACCCGGTGCCGGTGTTGTCCTGCCGGTACCGGGTTTATTTTTATCTATCAGCGACCAGTGCCGGCCCAACCAACCGAGCAGGGCCGGCAGGAACGTAAGCCCGGCAATCATGCACAGGGCAATCCCCGAAGCCATGACCAAACCGAGACTGTGAATACCACGATGCTGGGCGAGAATCAAGCTTCCGAACCCGGCGATGGCGGTCAGGCCGGAGACGAGGACGGCTTTGCCAGTGCTGCGGGAAAGAATGCCGGGGGTTCCCTCCTCGGCATACCGGTTCAAAATGTGAATTCCGTTGGTGACCCCAATGCCAATGACCAGGGGCAGGGTCATGATGTTGGCCGGGTTGAAGGGGACGTCGAGCCAGCCCATCAGACCCGCCAGCCACAGGGTGCCGATGGCCACGGGAATCAAGGACAACCCCACGGCCCACAAACTGCGGAAATGCAGGAACACGAGAAGGACAATGGCGATGAGCGAGTAGATGGCCGCGCGTTCATAGCTGTCCTTGAGCAGGGAGGTGTATTCGTATAGTTGCACGGGCGTGCCGGTCACGTTGGGATCCACGCTCCGGAGATCCCGGATGAATTGTTCCTGATACCGGCGCTGCCAGACATCCTGGCGGGGATAAATTTGGAGCAGGAATTTTCCGTGGACGCCGACGAAGCGGTCGCGCAGGGCGGGGGGCAGGTCGGCCACGGACAACGGGGCGCGGTCATCCTGATTTTGCAGGGCCTGGAACATGTCGCGGATGTCGTCAAAGAGGGCCTGTTGGAACTGGGCCAGTTTTTCAGCGTGCTCGGTGCGCTGGAGGCTGTCGCCGCCGAGCATGGTGGAGCGCAACTGCTGGATGGCCTGTTGCAATGAAACCAATTGACTGGTTAATTCCGGGTCGCTGTCACCGACCTCGGAGCGGGCGGCCCCGAGGTAGCCGTAGAGGGAATACAGGGTGCGGCTCAGGTCGCTGATCTCGACGGATTGCGGGTCGGGGGGCTGGAATTGGAGGGAGGCCACTTCTTGTTTGATGCGGCCGATGAGCTGCAACTGGCTGCGCTGATCCCGGCTCAAATATCCGGCGATGGATTGGACGTCGGCGACGGTGTTGGTGAGGGCCTTGAATTTTTTCTCCAGTTCCACGGCCTGGGGGAGCGAGTCGGCGACCACGGCGCCGTAGAGCACGGACTTGTCGGCGGAGTGGATGAGTTTTTCCTCGAACACGACGGCGGGGAGTCCGGCGCTTTGCATGTCGAGCAGGTTGTAATCGAAATACACCTTGTGGAGTTGGAGGGCGGCGAGGGTGCAGGTGATGGCAATGAGGAGGGTGACGAGCAGGGGGCGCTTGAGCCAGACGCGTTCAATGCGCGCGCGCGTGGCGGCGGCGGAGGAGGGTTGATGATCGAGCTCATTTTGGCGGCCGTGCAGGAGCATGACGGGCAGGAGGGTCATCATGGGAATAAAGCAGACGAGCAGGCCGCCGCCGCAAATGATGCCCATTTCCTGGATGCCCTTGAAATCGGTGAACCACATGGCGATGAAGGCGCCGGCGGTGGTGAGGGCCCCGGTGAGGATGCCCTGGCCGGTGTAGACCATGGCCTTGGTCAGGGCCTGCTCGCCGGTTTTGCCCAGACGCAGTTCCTCCTCGTAGCGGGTGACGAGATGGACGCCATAGTCAATGGCCAGACCAATCAGAATGGGCACAAAGGTGATGGTCAGAATGTTCAGGTGCCCGACGGTCAGGGTGGCGAAGGCGAGGGTGTAGGCGAGTCCCACCACCAGGCACAGGGTCGCCTTGACGGGCCGGCCGGTTTCGTTGTAGCCGTAAATGAAAATGAGGGCGCACAGAAACAGGGAGACGATGCTGGCGACGGTGGTGTCTTTTTGGGACTGGGCCATTTCGTCCTGTTCGAGGACGGGTTCGCCGGTGAGGCCCGCGTTCAAGCCGGGGACTTCGTTGCGGGTAAGGGCGATGAGTTCGCGGAATCGCTTGACGGCGGCCTCGTTCAGGTCAGCGGTGGGGGCGTGGGCGGTGACGAGGAAAATGGTGCCTTTGGCGAAGGTGATGTAGGTGGCGCGCCGGGCTTCCTCGCTGTTGTCAAACAGGGCGGTGACGCCCGGGGAGAGCGGCGGCCCGGGCTGGATGAGGCTGTCATTGGCCTGGGTGATGATGCGTTCGAGCGCGGGCAGCGCGCCGATGAGGGATTCGGTTTGGGCGCTGGCCTCGCGGGGGGCGGTCCGGAACTGGGTGTTGACGAGGTCGAAGAAGGAAACCAGATTCGTGGCCTTGGTGAACTGGTTGATGAAGGGCCGGAAGGTCTGGAGTTTGTGCAGCAGTTCCTCCAAATCGCTCTGGGAAATGTCATCGGGATAGGCATCTTCGAGGAGCAGCCGGTTGAGCATGGCCAGCCGGTCGCCCCGGGGTTGGGAGGCGAGCAATTGGCGGGTTTTGGGCCGCAGGGTGACGCCGCTGAACCGCCGGGCGTCGTAGAGGCAGGGACCGCTGATGATGCGGTTCAAATCATTCGTCAACCGGGCCACCACCGGGTTCACATTGGTCTGCCCTCCCTGGAAATTGGCCAGGGCCTGGCGGGTGGCGGGGGACAGTTGTTCGCGGAGCCAGCGGGAGACGGCATCTGCGGATGGTCTGAGGGGGTTGAGCGGCGGCGGGCCGGCGTCTGCGGGGGCGCTTAGTTTATCAACGAAGGCGGGGAGCTTTTTGAAGTCGCCGGCCCCGAAGTCGGGGGTTTCCTCGGGCACGAACATGAGGGCTTTGGAGCCCATGATTTTCAGGTCGCCCTTGTAGAAGACGTCGGTGAAGAGATTGGTCTCCTCTTCCAGCCGGGCGCCCAGGCGTTCGACAAACTCGCGGTTTTTCTCCGGGTTTTCACTTTCCACGACGACGACGAGATCGTCCTGCTGGGGGAATTCCTTTTTGAATTCGAGGAAGTTGTGCTGGTATTTTTTATTGGCTCCGACGAGGTCGTCGCGGTTGGTGTCGAATTCGAGCCAGCCGTAGGGTTTGGGCAGGGCGTAGAAGACGCACGCGACAAAGAGGACGATTTGCGGGTATACCAACCAGCCGGGACGGCGGCAGACGGCGAACGCCAGCTTGCCGAGCAGCCGCGCCATCAGGGAATCTGAACTGAGGGCCTTCATGCCGGGCGTCCCTGTTTTGAGGTGTCGTTGCCGCTGGTTTTGAAATGGTGTCGCACGTGGTGGATTCCGCAGGGTTGTGATTCAGACTCAACCACTGCAGCGGTTTCAGACGGGTTCGACGAAAACCGCCGTGCCATAGCACAGGACCTCGGTGATGCCCGGGGCGATTTCGGTGGCGTCGTAACGCACGCCCACAACGGCATTGGCCCCGAGCTCGCCGGCGTGGGTGAGCATGAGGTTGAAGGCTTCTTCCCGGGCGCGTTCGCACAAATTGGTGTACAGGGAGATGTTCCCGCCGAAGACGGCCTGGAGGCTGGCCCCGACGTTGCCAATGATCGAACGCGACCGCACAATGAGGCCCCGGACGACGCCAAAGGACTTCGCCACCCGGTAGCCGGGCAGTTCAAAGGTCGTCGTGGTCAATGGATGAGTCAGACTCATAGCCGGAAGATTAAACACGACGGAAGCCTTTCACAAAAGCCAAAAGTTCCCACCGGGGAAGGGCCGGGGGAGGGATAAACTCACGGGGAGAGGAAGGCAAAGGTGGCGAAATTACGCAGGACGCCAAAAATCAGGGCCAGAATCAGCCAGGGAAACAGGCTGCGGGTGGGAATGAAGGGGGCTGCGGGGCGATGGCGCAGGGATTGCAGCCCGAGCCAGCCGGCGCGGAGGATCAGTGCGGCCAGCGTGAGCAGGAACAGGGCGTTGTCCTGCAGCGCCACGCGCCAGCGTCCGTGGAGCAGGGCGTACAGGGAGCGGGTGGCTCCGCAGCCGGGACAGTTCAGGCCGGTGAGGCGGTGAAACGCGCAGCCGGGATAGAACGGGGTCCGGGACGGGTCAAAGCAATAAACGACCAGGCCAATTCCCAGAGTGACCAGGCCGAGCACGGCGCCGACGAAAAAAACGGAGGGGGAGCAGCCGGCCCATTTTAATTTGGGCGGCACGGCCCGGGGCGGTGCGGCGGGGGGATTCATGGGGTGGGGTCTCAGCGGAAGGCCAGGAAGAAGACGAGAATCAGGCAGCTAATCATGGAAAAGACCAGCCCGGTGACGGCCAGGTCCCGGCCGCCGTAGCGCCGGGGGTTTTCACTGATCTGGACGAGGGCGATGAGGGAGAAGACGAGACCCAGGAGGTTGAACGGCAGGCCGCCGCAACAGCAGAACACGGTCACGGCGAGGAGGCCGCACAGCATTCCGGCTTTGGCCATGGAACAGTTCGGCGGGTTGCCGGGCGGACTGATAATGCCCGGACTGGCCGGGGAAATAACGGGGGGCGGGGCGTCGCCGGGGAAGTCATTGGCAAATTCGGGCACCAGGCCGGCGGGGGTCCAGTCCGACGCATCGTTAACAAAGACGCGGGTGTGGCGGTCCACGCGGTGTTCGCGGATCCACTGCCGGATCTGGTCGGCGGTGGCCGGGCCGTATTCCCGGCCGTCCGTGCCAATGAGTTTAAACATGATGGAGGACCCTTGGGCCGGCGGGTTCCGGTTCGCCGTCGGTTTCGACGGGACGGCTGCGTCCGGTGCCGGGATCGGCGCAGAGACCGCGTTTGCTGGCCGCGACAAACTCGAGCAGGAGGAGCGCGCCGGGCGTGTGGAAGCGGGTTTGGGCGGCGGCGAGCCGGTCGCTGAACGCGCCGCGCGCGCGGAAAAGCTGATGGTAGAGTTGTTTTAATTCCAGGCGCTGCTCCGTGGTGAAGCCCGCCCGGCGCAAGCCGACGCTGTTGAGGCCGGAGATGCCGTTATAGCCGCTGGCAATGGTGAAGGGGGGCAGATCCTTGCTGATGGCCGCGCCGCCCTGCATGAGGGACAACATGCCGACGCGGACGAATTGATGGACGAGGCAGTTGCCGGAGATGAAGGCGCGGTCCTGCACATGGACATGGCCGCCGAGCAGGGCGCCATTGGCCATGATGATGTGGTTGCCCAGATGACAGTTGTGGGCGACATGGGAGCCGGCCATGAGAAAGTTGTGCGAGCCCAGCCAGGTGTCCTCCCCGGGCTTGCTGGAGCGATGGACGGTGACGTGTTCGCGGAAGACGTTGTGATCCCCGATGCGCAGGCCGGTGGGTTCGCCGTGATACTTCAAATCCTGGGGGGCGTCGCCAATGGCGGCGCCGGCATGAAAGACGTTGTGACCGCCGATGATGGTGCGGCCGGTGAGATAGACGTGGGGCCCGACGATGCAGTCGGGGCCGAGTTCGACGCCCTCGTCAATGACGGCATAGGGGCCGACGCGGACGGACGGATCGAGCCGGGCTTCGGGATGAACGATGGCGGTGGAGTGGATCATGGGTGGTGGCGCGCCGGACGGGCGGCGGGTGACGGCGGAACGGTTGGCGGACAGGGCATGGTCATAACGCACTTAAACTCTGCCAATAACCGGGGGGCGTGGCAAGCGCAAGCCTTGGGGGGGCGGCGCGGGGTCAATTCCAAGGAGCAGAAGAAGAAAAAAAATACGGTCATTTTCGTTACCTAGTAACGAGCGCGGGCGCAGATTTGGGTTGACAGTCTGGGCAACCCGTTGGATTGGAAGGGGTTGAGCAGTGTCAAGGGGAATATTAATTGGGGAGCATATTTCGTTACTAGGTAACGGGGCGCGATTTAAGGACGGGCGGGGGAATGGGCCTTCTGCCCCGGGGAGAAGGGGAATGGTTCGACCGGCACCGGTGCCTACGGCAGTTCCAGTGGTGGTCCGCCCGGAGGTTCATGGGCAGGGTAAAAGCTGATT
>CAZUBG010000022.1:0-41311 GCA_964618545.1 uncultured Bifidobacteriaceae bacterium
GCTGGTGGATGAGGCGACCGCCCAGTCTATTTACCAAGACATCTTGGCTCGCCTCAAAAAAAGGTTCCCCAACGTCCCCTCTTAACCCTTTTCAGACTTTCCCCTGTCCCTCCCCTCACATCACCCCGCGAAAGCGTGAAATTTGGCGCTTTTCGTCTTCATAAGTCGTTGGTATTCACGGCCTTTCACCGTTCTTAACCGCATTTCACGCCTTGGCTGCGGTGTTGCACACCCCGCCGGGCAACTCGCTTTCCCGCGCCCGCTTGTCCGACCGGTGCCGCTCGGTGCCGCCCTTCGGTCCAACACGGAAAAACACGATTAAACACGAAAAGGAACGGTTAAATTTTCCAATCCGGACCCCTGGTCGCCCTGGTTCTCGGCTCACCAGGTCCCGCCGCCCGCCAGTGACCCAATCCCTCCCGCCGTATTCCAAAACTGGACATGGCAGCGTCCTGCCGCTAAGCTCTCCGGGCATGACGGGCACCGAAAAACTACTGGCTGAATTGATTGCCCTCCCCAGCGTGAACCCCGCGTTCCTGCCCCCCCGTCATCCCCAGGCCGGCGAAAAGGATGTCGCGGACTTCCTTGCCACCGTCGCCGCCCGCGCCGGCCTTGACGTGGAATTCCAGAAAGTCCTGCCCTCACGCTCCAACCTGATCGCCCGTCTGCGCCCGCGCGAAACCGTCCGCCAGACCATTCTGCTCGCCCCGCATTTGGACACCGTCGTGGCCGACAGCACCCAGTTCATTCCCCAGCGCAAAAACGGCCGCCTCTATGGCCGCGGCGCCTGCGACACCAAGGGCTCCGTCGCGGCCATGCTCACCGCCCTGTTTGAACTGGCCGGCCTCAAGTCCCGCCCCCGGACCACCGAAATCGTTTTTGCCGGACTGATGGATGAGGAAAACGCCCAGGCCGGATCACGCGCCCTGACCGCCACTGGCTTCAAGGCCGACCTGGCCATTGTGGGGGAACCCACCCGGTTGCAGGTCATCACCGCCCACAAGGGCAGCCTCTGGCTGGATTTGTCCACCCGGGGACTCGCGGCGCACGGGGCCAGTCCGCAGCTCGGAAAAAACGCCGTGCATGAAATGGCGCGGATCGTGGATCTGCTCGAAACCGATTATGCCGCGCAACTGCGGAAGCGGCGGCATCCGCTCCTCGGAACCGCCACGGTGAACGTCGGCAAAATCTCCGGCGGCACCCAGCCCAACATCGTCCCGGACCACTGCGTGATCACCGTGGACCGCCGCCTGTTGCCGGGCGAAACCGAGGCCGGCGTGCGGCGGGAACTCGCGCTGCTGCTGCGGTCCAAACACCTGGCCGCCGCCATTGCCATGGCCAAGCTCGCCCCGGCCGTGGCTTTGGAAACCGATCCCGGCCTGCCGCTCGTGCGCCGTTTTTTAAGTTCCACCGGCCAGCGAAAAACCCTCGGCGTGGATTATTTTTGCGATGCCGCCGTGCTGGCGGCCGGCGGCATTCCCAGCGTGGTCTTCGGCCCCGGCAACATTGCCCAGGCCCACACGGCCGACGAATGGATTTCGCTGGCCGAACTGGAGCGCGGCAAAAATCTGCTGCTGCGCTTTTTGCGCGCCCTGCCTTGACCCGCTCCATGAACCCGCCCGGCTTTCCCCCATGACCCGCCCGGCCTCCCCTGTGGCGACCGCCGGGACGGCGGCCCAGCGCGCCGCCTTTTTCCGGCAAAGCGGCTGGATGATGCTCTCCACCATCATCGGCGGCATTTTGATGTGGTCCGTTCATCTGCTTTCCAAAAAAATCCCCGCCGCCGAATACGGCACGCTCATCACTTTGTTTGCCGTGGTGAACATGATCCCCACCCTCCCGCTGCAAATGGTGTTCACCCAGCAAACCGCCCGGGCCCTGGCCAGCGGCGGCGAAGCCCAACTCTCCGGCCTGATCCGGCGGTTCTGGCTCGGAATCCTCCTCCTGTGGATGGCGGGCGCGGCGGTCGTGTGGGTCTTTCATCAGGGCATTGCCACCGGCTGGCATCTGGCCAACCCGGCGGCCCTGCCTTTGGTGCTGCTCGCGATCCTGCTGTCGTTGTGGTGGCCGGTGCTGGCCGGCGTCATGCAGGGCCGCCAGAATTTCCTCTGGCTGGGCTGGTGTACCATTCTGAACGCCGCCGCGCGCATCGGCCCGGCCGTCCTCATCGTCTTTGTCTGGCACGGCTGGGCGACGGGCATCATGGTCGCGGTCGCCCTTGGCCTGTTGGTCGCCACGGGCATCGGGGTCTGGCAAACGCAAACGTTTTGGCGGACCGCCTCCGCCCCGTTTGACCGCAGCCTGGTCCTGGGACAGGTCGTGCCGTTGATGCTGGGCTTTGCGGCAACCCAGTTTCTGTTCAGCGCGGACACGGCCTATGTAAACCACTATTTCGGCTCCGAAAAAACCGCGCCCTACGGTGCCGCCGGCACCCTGTCGCGGGCCCTGTTGTGGCTGGTTCTGCCCCTGGCCGGGGTGATGTTCCCAAAAATCGTCCACAGCACCGTCACTTCGCAAAAAACCAGCCTCGTCGGCATTGCCCTGCTGGTGACGGGTGTGCTGGCCGCGCTGGGCTTCCTCGGATTGTGGCTGCTGGGGCCCTGGCTGGTGCCCCTGGTTTTTCCGCCGTCCTACACCCGGGAAACCCTCGCCGTGCTGCCCTGGTACGCCGGAGCCATGATCCCGCTGGCGTTGGGCAACGTGCTGGTCAACGATTTGCTCGCGCGCGGACGCTTCAAAATCGTGCCCGCGCTGGTGCTGCTTGCGGCGGCTTACGGCCTCGTCCTGGCCCGGTTTCATGCCAGCCCCGCCCAGATTCTGCAACTCCTCGGCGCGTTCAACCTGCTGCTGCTGGCCGTCTGCGCCGCCTTTGTCCGGTGGACTGGGAAGTGAGGATGGCCGGGTGATGAATTGAGCCCGCACCCTATTGGTTGGAACCGGCGCTCGGCGGCGGCGCATCCGGTGCGGGCAGCGGTTGCGGAGCGTGCAGGGTTTTGTAGATCCAGCCCTCCAGCGGGCGCAGCGGGCGCAGCCATCGGTAAAACGGGGAATAAACCAGCCGCAACCGCACCACCGAGAGCAGCATGGTCAGGGACGACCGGAACAGCGAGGATGTGACTTTCGAGCCGATCATGTCCGTCCATTCAATCGGCACCTCCAGCACCATCAGCCCCGCGCGTTTGAGCGAGACCAGCAAATTGACGTCAAACGAAAGGTCGGCAATCCGCAGCGAGGCGTGGATTTTTTCCACCGCCGCCCGCCGCATAATCTTGCACGGACACTGCGTGTCCGCAATGTGCATCCAAAAGAGAATTTCCACAATGGTGTGAAACCCCCGGCTGATGAACCGCCGCAATTTCGTTTGCGACTGATGCAGCACCGCGCCCGGCAGCCAGCGCGAGCCGATCACGCAGTCCGCCTTCCCCAGATGGCGCGTCAGTTCGAGCAGGGCGGCCGGCGGGGTGGCCCCGTCCGCATCCACATAGCCAATGTAATCGCCAAACACCGCCAGCTTCAGCCCTTCGATCAACGCCCCGCCCTTGCCGATGGGCGCGCGAAAATCGAGAAAACTGACGCAGGGAAAATCCCGCGCCACGCGCTGAACCACCCCCAGCGTGTTGTCCCGGCAGCCGTTGAGCACCACCACCAGCCGGAACTCACCCGTGTAATGCGCCCCGAAAAACTGCGCGTAATTGCGCAGGGTCGGTTCGATGCGGCTTTCTTCATTGTACGCCGGAATCAAAATCAGCAGGCTGGGATCGGGCACGCGCGTATTAGTAAGCAAAACCGGGGCAAATGGCAATCCCGGTTTCCAGCCATCCGCTCCGGCACGGCAAGGTTGGGCTTGCCGCGAGGCCGCGCAACGGTTATTCAAAACCCATGGATGAACGCGAAGCGCTGGTGGCGCTCAACCTGATTGACGGCGTCGGCCCGGTTCGCACCCGCTCGCTGCTGGAGCATTTCGGCGGCGCGCCGGCCATCCTGGCCGCCTCCCAAAGCGAACTCCTGCGCGTCCGCAACCTCGGCGCGGACACCGCCGAGGCCATCCGCCGCTGGGAGACCGGCGTTGATCTGCCGGGGGAACTCAAACGAATCCGCGATTTTGGCGTGCACGTGCTGATTCAGAGCGACGAATTGTATCCCGAATCGCTGCGGCAAATCTATGATCCTCCGATCGTATTGTATGTTAAAGGAGCACTGACCGCCCGGGACAAAAACGCCGTCGCCCTGGTCGGGTCGCGCACGACCACGCCCTATGGCGTCGAAACCGCCCGCAAACTGGCGTATCAACTCGCCTATGTGGGGGTGACCGTGGTGAGCGGCGGCGCCCGGGGGGTGGATACCGCCGCCCATCAGGGCGCTCTCACCGCCAAAGGCCGGACCATTGCCGTCCTGGGTACGGGCATCAACCTGGTGTTTCCATCCGAAAACGCCGAACTCTTTGAACGCATCGCCGCCAATGGTGCGGTGATCACCCAGTTTCCCTTCAACCGGCCGGCCGACAAACAAAGCTTTCCCATTCGCAACCGCATTGTCGCCGGCATGACCCTCGGCACCGTCGTGGTCGAGGCCAACCTCACCAGCGGCGCCCTCATCACCGCCAATTTTGCCACCGAATACGGCCGGCAGGTCTTTGCCGTGCCCGGACGCATTGATTCGCCCCGCAGCAAGGGTTGCCATGATTTGATCAAAAAAGGCGCCAAACTGTGCGAGGGGGTCGAGGACATTTTGAGCGAGTTTGAGTATTTGTTTCCCGCCAGCAACAAGCCCGCGTCCTTCCAGGAAACCGGCGTCCTGCCCGCGCTGGAACTGAGTGACACTGAAAAGCGGGTCTGCGACGCCCTGGGCCGGGAGGAGACCGCCATTGACGAGGTGATCCGCCAGTCCGGCCTGCCCAGTTCGGCGGTTTCCGTCGCCCTGTTCAGCCTGGAGATGAAGCGCGTGGTGAAACAACTGCCCGGGAAAATGTTTTTGCGGAATCGGTGAGCCCCCGCGGTTGCCTGGGCTTGAACGCTGCGAGACCGGCTCCCGCCGCTCCCCCCGCTGGCTTCATATTGTCTTTACTTCCGTTTTGGCCGCCGCAATCTTGCGTCTCATCCAGCGGAATGTGTGTATGAGTTTTTTCAACGCCCTGGTTCTTTCCGTCGCCCTGGCCGCCCTGCCGGTGTCTCCCGCCACCGCCGCTCCGGACGCCTTCCCGGCCGTCGTGGACTTGCCCGACCGCCCGGTTCTGCCCGCCGTGTTGACCATGAATGACGGCACCCCCGTCACCACCCCCGCCCAGTGGCTCGCCCGGCGCGAAGAAATGAAGCGGATTTTGGAGCACTACGAACTGGGCCATGCGCCCCCGCCGCCGGGCAACGTGAGCGGACAGGTTCTGCAAAGCCGCCCCGTCCTCGACGGGACCGCCCGATTCCGGCTCGTGCATCTGCAATTCGGACCGGGGGAAAGCCTCGGATTTGACGTCGCCGTTTTCACGCCGGCCGCCGGCGGACCCTTCCCCACCATCATCAATCCCTCCTTCTTCAGCACCCCGGGCGTCAATTTCACCAACGGTTCCACCCCCCGCCCCGCCTTGACCACGACCAATCCGCCGGCGCGTCCCCGGCTCAATTTCAACGCCCCCGCGGACCCGGAGGCGGCCGCGCGCGGCTTCACGAACCTGCTCCAGCGCGGTTACGCCATCGTAACCTATCGCTACACCCAGTGCGGTGAGGACAATGCCAATTTCCGCCGTTCCTCCTTTTATCCCGCCTATTCCGGTTACGATTGGGGCGTGCTGCGCGGCTGGGCCTGGGGCTTGTCCCGCGTGGTGGATTATCTTCAAAACCAGCCCTTCGCCGACTCCACCCGGCTCATCGCCCTGGGCCATTCGCGCCTCGGCAAACTCGTGATGGTCGCCACCGCCTTTGACGAACGCATCGCGCTGGGCGCCCCCGCCGGCTCCAGTGGCGCGGGCACCGGCGCGTATCGCTTCTGCGGCCCGGGTCGCGGCGGCAAGGAGGGCATCGAGGACATGACCCGGAAATTCCCCTATTATTTCGTGCCGCAACTTCAGGACTTCACCGGCCGCATGCCGAAACTGCCCTTTGATGCCCATTGGTTCATCGCGCTCACCGCCCCGCGTCCGTGGATTTCCCTGGAAGGCACGGACGATCAGAATTGCGTGCCCAATGCCGTCCGGCAATCCATCCTGGCCGCCCGGCCCGTCTATGCGTTCTTGGGCGTCAGCACCAACCGCGTCGCCGTGAATTACGAACCGCACCGGCACGCGTTGACCGCCGACGACTGGCGCGCCGCGCTGGATTTCGCCGACCAGCAATTGCGCGGCCTGGACCACCAGCGCCGCTTCGATCAATTTCCGCCCGAGCCCGCCCCGGCCGACGCCCCCGCCAAAACCAAGACCGTGACGTCGCCATGAAATTCCCCGCCCATTTCGCCCTCGGACTGGCCCTGCTCGGCATCCTCCCCTCCGCCGGTGCCGCCGCGACCGTCTTCAATGTCCGCGACTATGGCGCCCTGGGCGATGGCACGAATAAAGACACCGTCGCCTTTCAGAATGCACTGGATGCCTGCGCCGTTGCGGGCGGCGGCACAGTCCTCGTGCCGGCCGGCCGCTATCTCATCGGCAGTGTGCAACTCGGCAACCGCACCCTGCTCCGGCTGGCCAGGGACACCGTCCTCACCGGCAGCCCCGATCCGGCCGATTATCCCCTGCTGGATGTCCGCTGGGAAGGCCGCTGGCAGCCGGGCCGGCGCGCCCTCATCTATGCCGCCAACGTCAGCCACACCGGCATCCTCGGGCCGGGCCGCATCGAGGGCAATCCCGCCGTCGCCGCCCCGCAGAACCCGCGCGGCGCCGTGGTGCTGGAACCCATTTCCTGCGACGACGTCCGCTGGGAGGGGTTCACCGCCACCCAGGGCGGCAACTGGGCCGCTCATCCCACCTATTGTTCGGACGTGCTCATCAAGAATGTCACCATCAACGGCGCGCGCGATGGCATTGACATTGATTCCTGCCGCCATGTGCGCATTGAAGACTGCAACCTCGACACCGGCGACGACTGCATCAGCCTCAAATCCGGCCGCGGGCGGGACGGCGCGCGCCTTGGCCTTCCGGCGGAGGACGTGCGGATCACCGGTTGCACCCTTCTCTGCCGCCATTTCGCCTGCCTCGGCATTGGGAGCGAAACCTCCGGCGGCATCCGCAATGTCACCATCAGCCATTGCCGGATGACCAGCCGCACTTTTGGCGTGTATATCAAAACCCGGATCGGTCGCGCCGGGGTCATTGAGAACATCACCGGCACCGGCCTGGACATTCTCGGCGGCGGCTTTCTCCGCGTCAACCTGATCAGTTCCGGCAACACCAACACCGCCGATGATCCCGTCCCGGGCCTCGCCGGGGTTCCCCAGGGCCGGAACTTTCGCTTCACCAACGTCCGCGTGGCCTGCACCACCCTGGCCGATGTCAGTCAAATCTCCGCCGAAAAGCCGCTGGACGGACTCGTGCTTAAAAACATCACCGGGACCTGCACCCAGGGCATCACCCTCCGGCACGTCAACCACGCCGTCCTGCGCGGCCTCCATGTGACCGGCTTCCAGGGCGCCCAGCTCATCCAAACGAACCCGCCCGCCCGCCCGCCGGAAAAATGACGGATCCCCATCTTCATTCATCGTTGGCTCCCGTTCAAACTTTCCCGTGTTGTCCGTCTCCGCTTTTCCGCTTTATCTTTGCGTTCTCTGCGTTGCGGTTAATCATCCCCGGCTGTTTGCGGTTTGACCGTGAACTCCACAAACCGGCTCTTGTGCAGCGCCAGCGTCACGTTCAGCGTCTTGGTGTTGCCCAGATCACCCAATCGGTAGCCGTAACAACCATTGTTGAGGCTCGACCCCATCGTTTGCACCCGGCGCCCCCGGTCGTTGGTAATGTCCAGCGTCAGGCGAAATTGATCCGGTGCGGGATCCGCCAGCACGCGAAAGCCGCCCATCTTATGCCCGTCCCGGTTTCGATCCGCCCATGCCAGCACGGGAAGAATTTTCAAATGAATGCCGTTCAGGGTGGTTTCGGCAAAGGACGTCACTTCCTTGCGGTTGCGCCGCCCGTTGTAATTCCACAAATCCTGCTCGCTGCCCGCCTCTACCGGAATGTCGGACACCGTCCACGTTTCGTTGGTGGTGAACCCGGACGTGCGCGACATCTCCACCCGCAGCTTCCATGCCGGTTCATCCGGCCATAAACCCCATTGATAGATCATCACCGCCTCGTCGTTCTCCTGCGCGCTGCTCCAACTGTTGTTGACCGTGTGGTTCCCTGTGGCGTCCGACGTCTCGATTTGCACCGGCTGCCAGTTGGTGGCCGCCGCGCCGTTTTGCATCATGCTAAACGACGCCCGCACGGCCTTGTCCGGCACCTTGCCGGGCCCGCCGCCATTAAACCCGCGCACCCCAGAAACCAAATGCGTCAGCGTCACCGCCAAATCCCCGTCGGATTGCGTGTCCGGCAGCGGCTCCGCCGCCCATCGGGGAAAGGACTCGCGCGCCGGATTGGAAACAACAAACCCGCCTTTGGCGAGCTGCTGGCCGCCCTGCCCCCAGCTCATGAAGCGCAACTCCAGCTTCCGTTCCCGGCGGGGAAACGCGTTGAGCTGGATGCCCATGATTTCCATGCCGTCCTTGATTTGCCGGGAACTTCCCCCGGCATAGCTGGCCACACACGCCGTCTCCGCCCGGTCGCAGGCCAGCACCTCGTAATTCGGCCACTGGTTCTTCTTGTGCTCGCTCAAAATCCAGGCCACCAGCGTGTTGTTCGTCGTGTCAAAGGTCATTGCTCCGCCACCCATGCCCGGCCCGGTCGTCTTCACTTTCGGCATCACATGATGCCGGCCATATTCCACCCGCAACAGCGTCAGCTTCGTCCCCTCGTTCAGCATCACCACTTGTGGACGGCACAGCCACCCAGCCCCGGCCATCGCCAGTCCCGCCATTACAATTGCCATCACGCTCCACCATGGAATTTTCGTTTTCATGCTTATTGGGTCCGTCTCAAGGCGCCGCCCACCACCCCCCCCGGTGGGACGGCGGTCGATTTCCGTTTTGGTCTTGGCGTTCTCTGCGTTCTCTGCGGTTAAATTTTCCCGTATTGTCTTGTTTCCGCTTTTGCCTTTGTGTTGCCGTTAAGTTCCCCCCGGCTCTCAGGGAGCGTCGCCATTGTTATTCTTCGTCCACAATGCCCCGGCGTTCGTTCTGGGCAGATCGTAGCCGATCGCGCTGTTGCGCATCAATTGCACGTGGCCGTCAAAGAACGCCGCGTTCAACCGTTGCGCGTGCCGGGGAACCGACCGCGTGTAGTCCCCCGACGGATAAGCCACCGTGTCGCTCGGCACGCGAAAATAAGTGTCCGCCGTCGCCGGGACTTCCACCCAGTCGTCATAGTCGTCGTCCGGATTGGCAATCTGCGCCGCATCCGTGAACACAAGCGACAGGCTCGGCCGCGTCACCTGGTTTTCCGCCGCCGAACCATAGACCGGGTCCGGGTTGCCCTCCGCCGGGATGATGTGCCCGTATTCGGGATAATTCATGCCCAGACCCAGCGAGTAATTCGTGCTGGGCGACTGGCCGTGGGCCTCCGTGGCGGGCGCCGTCAGGGCCGGGCAACTGAAAACTTTCTGCGCGGGAATCTGGCCGTCCAACCGCAGCTTGTCCGGCCACCAGAGATACGTCGGCTTTTGGACGACAAACGTGGCCGCGTCATAAGTCCAGGCCGGCAGGCCGGCCGCGCCCTGTTCCATCCACAGCGGGACCATCGTGCCGTGGTTGTCATCCACATACATCTTGGTCGCCGTGATGATCTGGGTCAGATTATTCAGACAGGCCGTGGCCTTGGACCTCGCCTTGGCCCGGGACAACGCCGGCAGCAGCATCGCCGCCAGAATCCCGATGATGGCAATCACCACCAGCAATTCAATCAGCGTGAACGCCCGCCGCAAGGCCATGCCGGTTAAAACACCGGCCCGGCCGGTTCGTTGTCCTCGTCTGCTCATGTTCAAAATCCCCGGCTTCGTATTTCCGCTCTCGTCCGCCATGGCCCCGCCCGGCGGGCCGGCGGCGGATTCCCGTTCTTTGCGTCTCCGCTTTCCCGATTTTGCAATTTCAGCTTTTGCCTTTCTTCCCCTCCGTGTTGATCCCTGAAATCCGCGTTTTTGAATCCCGTCTTCGTTCGCGTATTTCGTGTTTCGCGGTTTGAAAAATCCCCGTTTTGTCTTTGTGTTCTCTGCGTTCTTTGCGGTCAAATTTCCCCGTCTTTCTTCCTTTCGTGCGGTTAATTTCCCCCGGCTTTTTGCGGTTTGACCGTGAACTCCACAAACCGGCTCTTGTGCAGCGCCAGCGTCAGGTTGAGGTTCGTCGCATCTCCGAGATCCTGCAGGCGGTAGAAGCAAGTCGTGATTTTTCCCGGCCCCAGCGAACCTGCATTATAGCTCGTGATGTCATTCGTCATGTCATCCGTCAGCGACACAATCGTCAGGCGCATCCCGGCCGGCAGCGCCGGCTCCGTTTGCACCGTCAGCCCGCCCTGCGTTTGCATCGTGCCCGGCAGATCGGTGAACACCCTCGCCGGGAAAACCTTCACGCGAAAGCCGTTCAGGTCCGCCTGGGCAAAAACCGTGTTCGTGTTCGCGCTGCCGCGCCGGTTGCCGTAGAAATCCTGTTGCCGGCCCGGCCGCAGCGAAATCCCCGGCACCGTCCACAGTTCCGTGTCCGCAAAATCCGATTTTTGCGTAAACTCACACCGCACCTTCCAAACCGGTTCATCCGGCCACAAGCCGTATTGATAGGTCGTCACCCCGTTGTGGCCGTCCCATTCCGTTCGCGTGCTCCGCGCCGTTACCTGATTGCCCGTGACATCCGACGTTTCCACCACCACCGGCTCCCAGTTGGTGACCGGATGATCATTCCGCTCCACTTGGAAGACCGCCCGCACCCCCTTGTTGATCACGTCGTCGGCATCCTCGCCGCCGCGGTGGAACGGCGTGTCCGCATCCGTCGCCAGTTTCGTCAGCGTCACCGACACATCGCCATCGTCCTGCGTGTTCGGCAGCGGCGCCGGCGTCCAGCCGGCAAACGACCCGCGCGCCGGGTTGCGGATCACGATCTTCTGATCCGACAATTCCTGCCCGCCGTTGCTGTTTTCCAGCACCCGCAAAAAGAATTTCCCCTGCCGCCGCGGAAATCCCTCCAGCCTCACCCCCACCACCTCGCTCCCCTGACGGTTGCCGCCGGAACTGGAGCCCGCCTCAACACACGCCGTGCCCGCCTTGTCATACGCGAAGTATTGGAAATAATGGTATTGTTGCGAATCGTAATCCTGGCGCACCCAGGCCACCAGCACGTCATTGGTTGTCGTAAACATGCCGCCCCGCCGGGGCGGTTTGCCCGTGGGGGCTTTGACCGCCGGCGGCGCATGTTTCCGGCCATAATCCACCGCCAGCAACGTCACCGTCGCGCCGTCACTCAGCGTGATCACCTGCGGACGCCGCCACCACCAGGACACCCCGGCCCCCAGGCCCGCCAGCAGAATCACGACCAGGCTTCCCCACAGGATTTTTGTCTTCATAATGGAATCCTATTTAGTTGCTTTCGTGTGCGGGACCCTTTGTCCTTTGGCGGCCAACCCCGCTCCCGCGTTCAAAAATTCCCGTCGTGGTTTGCGTGTTTCGTATTTCTTGATTCAACAATTCCCCGTTTTATCTTCGTTCGTTTGCTTCTGTTTGAGTTTCCACGGGTTTTCCGTTTCCGCTTTCCCGCTTTTTCGATTTCCGCTTTCGTCTTTGCGTTCTCTGCGTTCTTTGCGGTTAAATTCCCCCGTCTTTCTTCCTTCCGTGCGGTTGAAAGCCGTTTCGTTTTCCGCACTGCCGGGCTGCGCTCTGCGGTTAAAGGCCCATTCCCATTTTTCCTCGGTGTCCTCCGTGCCTCTGTGGTTTAAAATTCCGTCATTGTTCGTCGCCCTCGTCGGTTCATGTTCAAATTTTCCGCGTTTTCCGTTTCCGCTTTCCCGCTTTGGTCCTTGCGTTCTCTGCGTTCTTTGCGGTTAAATTTCCCCGTCTTTCTTTCTTCCTTCCGTGCGGTTGAAAGCCGTTTCGTTTTCCGCACTGCCGGGCTGCGCTCTGCGGTTAAAGGCCCATTCCCATTTTTCCTCGGTGTCCTCCGTGCCTCTGTGGTTTAAAATTCCGTCATTGTTCGTCGCCCTCGTCGGTTCATGTTCAAATTTTCCGTGTTTTCCGTTTCCGCTTTCCCGCTTTCCGCTTTTGTCTTTGTGTTGCGGTTAATGATCCCCGGCTTTCCCCGGCTTCACCGTGAACTCCACAAACCGGCTCCGGTGCAGCGCCAGCGTCAGATTCAGGTTGGTCACCCCGTCCAGATCCCGCAGGCCGTAGCGGAAAGTGATGCTCTTGCCATCCGAATACGAGCCGTAATTCCAGTTGCCGATATCGTTGGTGTCATCATCCGTCAGTGTTGCCAGCGTCAGCCGCATCCCCTCCGCCAGCTTCGGCGTCACCTGGATCGTCATCCCCCCCTGCGGCTGCGAATTCGGCCCCGCGTCCGAAAATTGCTTCGGCGCAAACACCTTCACCCGATACCCGTTCACATCCGCCTGCGCATAGACGGCATTCGTGCCCGCATTGCGCCGGCCGTTGTAATTCCAGAAATCCTGCTGCCGTCCCGGCTGCAGCGGAAGGGCCCGCACCGACCACAATTCCTGGTCCGCAAAATTCGATTTCTGGGAAAACTCAAAATGAATCTTCCACGCCGGCTCCTCCGGCCACAGGCCATACTGATACGTCGCCGTGTCGTCCAGGCCGTTCCAGGCATTGCCCGACACCGTGGCGGCAACCCGGTTGCCCGTCGCATCCGAACTTTCCACGGAAACCGGCTCCCAGTTCGTGTCCGGGTGCCCGTTCCGCTCCACATGGAACGTCGCCTGCACCCCCTTGTTCATCGGATCCTCGGCATCCGCGTTGTTGCGCTGGTACGGCATCGCCGCCCCGGCCGCCAGCTTCGTCAGCGTCACCGACACATCGTCATCGTCCTGCGTGTTCGGCAGCGGCAGCGGCGTCCACGCCGCAAACGACCCGCGCGCCGGATTGCGGATCACGAACTTCTGATCCGACAATTCCTGCCCGCCATTGCTGTTTTCCAGCACCCGCAGAAAAAACCTGCCCTGCCGCCGCGGAAACCCGTCCAGCCGCAGCCCCACCACACTGTTGCCCTGGCCATTGCCCATCGAGCCATACTCCCCATTCACACACGCCGTGCCCGCCTCGTCATAGGCGAAATATTGGAAATAATGGTATTGTTGTTGCGAATTAAATTCCTGTCGCACCCAGACCACCAGCTCATCGTTGGTTGTGGTGAACGAACCGCCGCGCCGCGCCGGCTTGCCTGTGGAGGCTTTGACCGCTGGCGGAGCGTGCTGCCGGCCGTAATCCACCTTCAACAGCGTCAGCTTCGCGCCATCGCTCATCAGGATCACCTGCGGCCGCCGCAGCCACCAAAAGCCCCCGGCGGCGATTCCCAGAACCAGCACCAAGACCACACTCCACAGCAAAATCTTTGTCTTCATGATTTTCCAAGTCTAATGGTTCTTGCCGGTAACAGCTTCGGTCGTGATTGTCCTCAATCTTCCAACTTTCCGGCCAGCCTGGCAAACATATAAAAACACCATTTAAAACACCGGCCGGCCGCACCGGTTGCGTCCGATTGGCCGCCCTCCTCCCAAGTGCCTTGTGATCAATGTGTTGCACATTTTTGAAGGTGCTTCGCTCTTGTGGGTGGAATAAACACTGGCTTGGTCCTCCGCGCCCATGATTTCTCCGGCCCGGCTTGTCCGCCCTCGCCCCGCTTCGTCCCGGAGCAGCGCGTATGCATGGGCAATCGCAAGTAGTTGTAATCAGGCAACTTAAACACTAAGACCATTCTTCGATCAAAAAACTTTTTGATCTGGCTGATTTTCCAATGGAATTCACACTTTTTTACACTTCGCCTCAATAATCACGGCTATTTTGGCGATTTCATGCATATGCGCTGGTCCCGGAGGGACCCCCTGACAATAGCCTGGCGTTTCAACGCCAGGTTTGGGTCCGACGAGCCACGAGTCCCAACGGGACGGCTGAAGCCTCCGGGGAAAACGGACGAATCCTTCACCAACGGCGCGCGCCCCGGCGGAGCGCCGGCTTGCAGCCGGCTTTGCTCGTGCGAACACAGTGGGTAAACTCCACCATAGTAACAGTTTAGCGGGTAGTCACGGTGGTTTTTTATTTCCCCGTTGAGCGGTTGGCTTGTCGTGCCAGCAGGCCTTTTCCAACGCCCCTTGCGGAACGCATTGATTTTTTATGCCCTTGTGACCAGCCACTTCATGGTTGGCTACGGCCCGAGGTCCCTGCGGGACGAGAACGCGCGACCAGCCGCCTGCGATTCGGTGGCTTTCCCCATTTCCAATGGTCGCGGAACCGATTTTTGCCATTTCGCCGCCCATTTCTTCCGATCTTGTTGATTATCAAGCAGTTGTCACGCTGACGGAATTTTAAAATATTTTGATGGTACCCCTGCGGATGTCCCACCCCCAGGTGTACACTGTCAGTCATGAAGATGAAGCTGTCTTTGATTATCGCCGCCGGGGCCCTGGAGGGAAAGCCGGCCGGCCCATCCGCGCCCCCGTTTTCTGCTTGCTGCTTTCTGCTTTTCCCATTTCCCTCCCTCCCATACGGAAAAACTCCATTAAACACGCAAAGACACGATTAAAAAAACGCCCCGCCAACCCCGCCCAGTGTCCCCCTGTGCCAATCCGACCTAATCCGACCTAATCCGACCTAATCCGACCTAATCCGACCTAATCAAACACGATTAAACACGCAAAAGAACGCAAAGGATCAATTAAATTTCTCCCGGCCTTCGAATCCGGGCCATCGCCGCGACCCTCCGAACCAATGATTGAAAATCCCTGCGGCATTTTGCAAACTATTGCAATGCAACTAGGCAAATTCCTTGTCCTCTGCCTGGCCCCGGTGCTGTTTGCCGGTTGCCAGAAAGCTGAACCGCCGTCCACCCCGGTGGCCGAACATCAGTACCCCACCAAGGCGCAGCCCCGGCTGCCCACCATGAAAATCTATCTCGGCGCCCAAACCCTTGATGCCGAACTCGCCCTCACCCCCATTCAATTGGAGACCGGCATGATGTTCCGCACCAATATCGTGGACACGGACGCCATGCTGTTTGACCTCACCCAGCCCATGCGGGCGGATTTTTGGATGAAGAACTGCCCGGAATCCATTTCCGCCGCCTACATCTCGCCCGACGGCGTCATCCAGGAAATTCACCACCTGGAAAAGAACGACACCAACGGCGTGGTCTCCGCCACCGACAACATCCGGTTTGTTCTGGAAACCAGCGACGGCTGGTTTGCCCGGCACCAGGTGACCACCGGCATGGTCGTGCAAACCGAACACGGCCCGCTCAACACCACCTTTTCGCACTGATCCCTTATGACCAATCACACCCGCTCCGAAGCCCTGTTTGCCGAAGCCCTGAGCTGCATTCCCGGCGGGGTGAATTCCCCAGTGCGCGCCTTCCGCGCCGTGGGCGGCCAGCCATTCTTTGTCAATCGCGCCCAAGGCAGCCGGATCTGGGATGTGGACGACAACGAATATGTGGATTATGTCCTGACCTGGGGGCCGGCCATCCTCGGCCACGCCCACCCCAAAATCATTGCCGCCATCAAGGCCGCCGCCGACCACGGCACGAGCTTTGGCATCCCCAATCCGCTCGAAGTCACCCTGGCCCGGATGATTTGTTCCCGGGTTCCCAGCGTTCAGAAAGTGCGGATGACCAGTTCCGGCACCGAAGCCTGCATGAGCGCCATCCGTCTGGCCCGGGGCTTCACCCGACGCGATAAAATCATTAAATTCGACGGCTGTTACCACGGCCATGTGGATTCGCTTCTGGTCCGTGCCGGCTCGGGCGCACTGACCTTTGGCCATCCGGACAGCGCCGGGATTCCCGCCGCCTTTACCCAGCACACCATCGTGGCCCCGTACAATGACCCCGAGGCGGTCAAGGCCGTGTTTGCCGCGAACCCCCAACAAGTGGCCGGCATCATTGTTGAACCCGTCCCCGGCAACGCCGGACTCTACCTGCCCCGGCCCGGTTATCTCGAATTCCTGCGGGAGATCACCCAAGCCGAGGGCGCACTCTTGATTTTCGACGAAGTGATGACCGGCTTCCGCGTGGCCCCCGGCGGCGCCCAGGAACGCTTTGGAATCACGCCGGATTTAAGTTGTTTCGGCAAGGTGATCGGCGGGGGGCTGCCCGTGGGGGCCTTCGGCGGCCGCGCCGAAATCATGGATTACCTGGCGCCGCTGGGCCCCGTCTATCAAGCCGGCACCCTGAGCGGCAATCCGCTGGCCATGGCCGCCGGAATCGCCGCCTTGGAGGAATTGGGGGCGGACGCTCCCTCCCCCCAACCGGCGGGCCGGTCGGGTTTGCCCGGAGCCTACCAGCGACTGGAAGAACTCGGCGCGCAACTCGAAGCCGGACTGGCCGGCGCCGCCCGATCCGCCGGGGTTCCCATGCAAATCAACCGTTGCGGCTCCATGTTTTGCGGTTATTTCACCCATCATCCCGTGCACCGTCTTGCCGACGCCATGCACAGCGACCGCGACCGGTTTAAGAAATATTTCCACGGCCTGCTCAACGCCGGCGTCTACCTCGCCCCATCCCAGTTCGAGGCCGGCTTTATTTCCACCGCGCACACCCCGGCGGATATTGAAACCACCGTCGCCGCCGCCGCACGGGTGTTCAAACAACTCTGAAAAGGCCGTAAAATGTAACCTTTGACCGTATGGCCCCGTCTGATAAACTGACTTTCCCAATGCGACACAAGAATTGTCGTCTGCGGGAATAAACCAATAAAAACCGATATATGAAATTGAATAAAACGACGTTGATTGCCGCGCTGGCCTTGGGCAGCTTGCTGACGATGGGCACCGCAGTGAACGCCCAGACCGCCACCAATGCCCCCGCGACCGCCGCACCAGCCGGCACTCCGCCGGCCCGGCGCATGGGCTCGCCCATCGAACTATACACCAGGCTGTTGTCACTCACTGACGACCAGAAGCCCAAGGTTCAGGCCATCTTGGACGATCAGCGGAAACAATTGAGCGACCTCCGCAAGGACACCAGCCTTTCAACGCAAGACCGCCATGCCAAGCTGATCGCGCTTCACGACGGAGTCACCGCCAAAATGAAGGAAATTTTGACTGCCGAGCAATTTGCCAAATACCAGAAGATGCCGCAGGCCGGCCGCCGTCCAGTTGCGACCCCGCCCGCCGCCGCACCCGCCGCCGCCGCTCCGACCACCCCGGCCACGCCGGCCACGCCCGCCGCAAACTAATCCGGCGTTTTCGTCAGGTTCCTTTCTCAGGGACGGCTTCGCGCCGTCCCTTTTTTTGCCCAAAAATAACACTGGGAAATTTCACCCGGTTGCGGCAAGCTGCCTTTCACTTATGTTCAGAAATCAGTTTCTTAATCGCCGCCTGCTTGGGCCGGGCCTGTTTTTTGTCCCGGTCACGGCCCTGGCGGGGGATGCCGACCTCAACCTGCCGGCCTTGGATCAGGTGTCCTTTGGCCCCTGGGGCGGCCACACGATTCTGATGTGGGGCTTGGTTGTTTGCGCCATTGGCGCCGCCTTTGGCCTGCTGGAATACCGGCTGACCCGCCGGTTGCCGGTGCATCGTTCCATGCGCGCGGTGTCGGAGGTTATCTGGGAAACCTGCAAAACCTATTTGCTCCAACAAGGCAGATTTCTCGCCGTGCTCTGGTTGTTGATTGCCGCCTGCATGGTTTATTATTTCAAGGAGTTGCAGGAAAAACCGTGGGGCAGCGTGCTCGTGATTCTGGCCAGTTCCGTTCTGGGCATTCTCGGCAGTTACGCCGTGGCTTGGTTTGGCATCCGCATCAACACCACGGCCAACAGCCGCACGGCGTTTTCCTCGTTGCAGGGCGGCGCCCTGCACACGCTCTTCATCCCCCTGCGGGCCGGCATGAGCATCGGCTTGTTGCTGGTCTGCGTGGAACTGGCCTGCATGATTTGCATTCTGGCCTTTGTGCCGCCGTTGTTGGCCGGGCCTTGTTTCATCGGGTTTGCCATCGGCGAATCCCTTGGGGCGTCCGTCCTGCGCATCGGCGGCGGCATCTTCACCAAGATCGCCGACATCGGGTCCGACCTGATGAAAATTGTCTTCAACCTTCCCGAGGATGACCCGAAAAATCCCGGCGTCATCGCCGATTGCACCGGGGACAATGCCGGCGATTCAGTGGGTCCCACCGCCGATGGGTTTGAAACCTACGGGGTGACCAGTGTCGCCCTGATCGCCTTTCTTGCCCTGTCCCTGGTCGCTTCGCCGCTGCTGTGCGGCAAGCTCATCCTCTGGCTCTTCGTCCTTCAGGGTTTGATGGTGCTGGCGTCGCTCGGCTCGTTTTATCTCAACCGGATCATCTGCCGGTTTCGGTATCATGGACGCAAGAGTTTCAATTGGGAGGCTCCGCTGACCGATCTGGTCTGGCTCACCTCCCTGGTTTCCATTGGCGTTTCCTTTCTGGCCACGCGATGTCTGCTGGGTGATTTTACGATGCCGCAGGCGGTGGACGGTGTCCTGCGGGACGTGCCGTTGCGCAACCTGTGGTGGGTGCTCGCCGGCATCGTGGGCTGCGGCACCCTGGCCGCCGCCCTGATCATGGAGTTCACCAAGATTTTCGTCAGCACCAGTTCCCGCCACGTCCGCGAAGTCACCAACGCTTCCGATCAAGGCGGGGCGTCGCTGAATATTTTGTCGGGCTTCGTGACGGGCAATTTTTCCGCCTTTTGGATGGGCCTGGTCATTCTGGCTCTCATGCTGGCGGCGTATGTGTTTTCCCAAAACGCGGACCTGCTGGCGCTCATGCCGTCGGAATTCAAATTCGCCGCGCCCATTTTCGCCTTTGGCCTGGTCGCCTTTGGCTTTTTGGCCATGGCCCCCGTCATCATTGCCGTGGACAGTTTCGGGCCGGTCACTGACAACGCCCAGTCCGTGTATGAATTGAGCCGCATCGAGTCCCTGCCGGACATCGGCCGGGAAATTGAAGCGGAATTTCATTTCCAGCCGAATTTCGCCGGAGCCAAGCTGGAACTCGAAAAGGGAGATGGTGCGGGCAACACCTTTAAGGCCACCGCCAAACCGGTGCTCATCGGCACCGCCGTTGTGGGGGCCACCACCATGATTTTCGGAATCATCATGCTGCTGCAAAAGACCTCCGGCGATGTCATCGGCCACCTCAGCCTGGTGCAGCCCCAGATTATCTTCGGCCTGTTGATGGGGGGCGCGGTCATTTATTGGTTCACCGGGGCCAGCACCCAGGCGGTGGTCACCGGCGCCTATCGGGCCGTGGTCTTCATCAAGGAGAACCTCAATCTCAACGCCGCCACCGCCTCCCTGGCCGACAGTAAAAAAGTCGTCGGTATTTGCACCATCTATGCGCAAAAAGGCATGCTCAACATCTTCATTGTCGTCTTTGCCTTCGCCCTGGGCCTGCCGTTTTTTAATCCGTACTTTTTCATCGCCTATTTGATTGGCATCGCTTTCTTCGGGCTGTTTCAGGCCATCTTCATGGCCAATGCCGGCGGAGCCTGGGACAATGCCAAGAAAATCGTCGAGGTGGACCTCAAGCAGAAGGGCACCCCGTTGCACGCCGCCACGGTGGTGGGCGACACGGTGGGCGATCCCTTCAAGGACACCAGTTCCGTGGCCATGAACCCGATCATCAAATTCACCACCCTCTTCGGCCTCCTCGCCGTGGAAATTGCCGTGGAAATGAAGCGGAAAAATCCCGGCTCCCCGGTTCCGCTCGTGATTGGCGCGGTCTGTTTCCTGGTGGCGCTGGTGTTTGTGTACCGCTCGTTTTATTGCATGAGGATCCCCGGGGACAAGCCGTTTCGCGTGGCGGGTGATGAGTGACGGGGGGAAGTCCCCCCAGCGCCTACGGTGTTTGCACCCGGTAAAACCGCATGGCCGGACCGTTCGTGGTGGTAAACTGATAGGAACTGCCCGCAATGTTTGTGGTCAGCACGGCGGTGCCATTGGTGGTCCAAGGCCCGGTGAGCTGACTGGCCTGCAACAGATGGAACGTGGGGGCCGAGCCGGATTCGAGCGTGAAGTTGATTTTCACCTGGCTGGGAGTATTGCTCGGGGCGTTCAGCACGATGACCGCCGGGCCAACTATGGCCGTCACTTGTTTCACGGTTCCCCAATCAATCGGGTATTGGTTGAAAATCACTCCCCGGGCTTGAAGAATATAGCTGCCCGTCTGCGTGGGCGTGAAGGTGAAGTTGGTCGAGCCGGTGGCATTGGTGGCCGGATTGATCAGTTGCTGGGTGTTCGTCACAACAATATTCTGAAGGCACCAGCCGATGTAATTATAGGTGTACGGGTAATAATTGCCTCCCGTCAGCAGGTTGTAATTAAAACACAACAGCACGCTATTACCCGCATAATTGGACAACGACAGGGTGTGCTGCGTGAAGGTGGTTTCCCCGGGGCCGTTCGTGCCCGCTTGCGAATAAAGATTCACCCAGCTTGTCCCGGCGTTGGTGGAGATTTGCACGCACGCAATTTCGCTGGTCGTGGCACACCCCAGCAGGCTCTTGAAACTCACCGTCGTGCTGTTGGAGGGAAACAACTGTTCGTTTAACTGCAACAGCAGGGGCGCGGGAATGATATGCGTCAGGTGGAAACAGTTGCCCGCATTGCCATCCGGCGCATTGGTGACGAGCGGATACGCCTGGGCCGGCGACGCGGTGAAATTTGTCGTGCCGTTCAGGGCGTTGTCAACCAGGCTGCCGTTGGTGGCTTGGGCCGTCAGCCATTGATAGCCCGTGGTGTTGGGATTAGTCGCCGGGGTGCAAAGGTAAGGATTGGCCGCCTTGATGGCTGGCTGATTGGTCCCGCAAATGAGCAGGGGAGAATAATCTGCGCCGGTTGTTCCGGGGTCAAACACCGTGACCTTGTAGCAAAAACTGTTGGTCCCAACCGTCGTCACCACGTTGCTAACTGTGATGGAATAGATCGTGTCCGTGCCGCTGAATGGAAAAACGGTCAAATAACTGGTCGGATCCAGACCGGTGGGATACCACACGAGCGTGTTTTCGCCATACCCGGTGAGATAGGTCTGTTGCGTCACCGCCATTGCCACCCCGTTGCTGGCCATGCTGACTGTCGCCGCACTCAAATCCGCGTTTGACAAGGCAAACGACCATTGTGGAAACACCACCTGACAAGGGGTGTAACCCGCCGGAGGCCAGGCGACAAAGGGTTGGCTCGTAACCGGGCGGGGGCCCCCGTAATTGGCGTCAAATATCCACAGGGCATTGGCCGAATAATTGGTGTTTTCCATGGGCACATCCCCCGTGGCCATGACTTGGGTTTGCGGATAGATGACCCAGCGCCGGTGGCCCGCCTCAAAATTGTTCGCCCCAAAATCCCAAACGTAGCCTGTGATCGCGTCCGGCCCAGCTTCGCCCAAAGCCAGGTTGGAATTCCCCGAGCCGTTGGTGCCGGCCGGGCTGTAACAGCCCCAGCCCGTCCAGGAGCCGACATGCTGGAGCTCATTGTTCTCGGACATCATGAGGGCGGCGGCTTGGTCGTTGGTGCCTTCACTCACGTTGAAAGTCACGGCGGCGGGGACTCCGGCCATCGCGCGGAACCAATTGACCCGCAGCAGGGTGGCGCTGCAAAACCCCGCGCAATTCGTGCCCGGATAGCAATCCGCCGTTACGGCGGTGGAATTCATCGGCACCCCCTCGGAAGCCTGATAAATCGCATCGTAAAACTCCCGCGTCTGTTCGCGCGAACTGGTATTCACGTTCAGAACATTCCCTCCCGTGATGTTCGGATGCACCCCGGCGCCAGGCAATCCGGAAACATCGGCGGGGGGCAGCGGCGCATCACCCAGGAATGGTTGGGCGCGCAAAGAACCGGCCGCGTAAACAACCATGATCAGCCACCATCCGCATTGCCACAGCCCTGGCATTTGGAGGCGGGGATACAATTTTTTTCCGCGCAATCTCATAGGTAACTTCCCCGGATGCGAAACCAGCCGCCAGGGATGCAAAACCAAGTCCATTGACATCGGCAAAGCCCGCACATTATTTAGCCATGATTTGGTCTTTTCCCGTTTCTTCAAATAAGTCTCGAAAAACGCCCGGTCAGCCTGCAAATTGTCCGCCATGGCCTTGCTTCAACGCTCCATTCAGGTTGACTGGCAACTGCGCGTCTTTTTCACCGAAGACGTTTTTGCCCCGGCCAATCCCGTGTTGCAAAGCATCCTGGTCGAAGCCCGGCCGCGCAAAGTGCTGGTGGTGCTCGAAGATTCCCTGGCCCTGGCCCAGCCCCGGTTGGAGGAGGAGGTGTCGCATTATTTCCGCACCTGCACGGGCAATTTGCAGTTGACCCGATCCCCCATCTTCGTCTCCGGGGGTGAGCGGGCCAAATACTCGCAGACCATTGTCAACGATCTCCTGTCGCACCTTCATCGCCATCATATTGACCGGCATTCCTATTTGGTCGCCATTGGGGGCGGGGCGCTGCTGGATGTGGTCGGTTTTGCCGCCGCCACCGCGCACCGGGGCGTCCGTTTGGTGCGCATTCCCACCACCACACTCAGCCAGGCCGATTCCGGTGTGGGGATCAAGAACGGCCTGAATGCCTTCGGGCAAAAGAACTTCATGGGCGCCTTCGCCCCGCCCTTTGCCGTTATCAATGATTTCAACCTGCTCGCCACCCTTCCCCCGCGTGACAAGCGCGCCGGGTATGCCGAGGCCGTCAAAGTCGCCTGCATTCGCGACGCCGCTTTTTTTGATGAAATTGAAGCGGCGGTGGACCCGCTCTCGGCTTTCCATCCGCCCACCCTGAAGCGGCTCATTTATCGCTGTGCCGAATTGCATTTGGACCACATCGCCACCTGCGGGGATCCTTTTGAAACCGGATCCGCCCGGCCACTCGATTTTGGCCATTGGGCGGCGCACAAACTGGAAATGCTCACCCGCTCCCGCCTGAGTCATGGGGAGGCCGTCGCCATCGGCATCGCCCTGGACGTCGTCTATTCGCGCCGCCTCGGCTGGCTGGACGCCCGGTCCGCCGACCGGATTCTCAACCTGCTCGAACGCCTCGGCTTTACCCTCTTTGCCGGCGAACTGCTCAATGATGACTCCTGTTCCCATTACCACATCCTCGACGGACTTGAAGAATTTCGCGAACATCTGGGCGGATCCTTGACCATCACCCTCCTGCGCGGCATTGGACGCGCGGAGGAAACGCATGAAATGCAGCCCGCCCTCATTTTGGAAGCCGTCCAGGAACTCCGGCAGCGTGCCGCCAACCATGAACCGTCTGGCTGTCATTAATGTCGTCGGTCTCACCGAGTCCCTCATTGGCGAACACACTCCCGCCATCGCCGCCTTCCGCCAGCGCGGCGCGCTGGCTCACATTGCCCCGGCCTTTCCCGCCCTCACCTGCACCGCCCAATCCAATTATCTCACCGGCACCCCCCCCTCGCGGCACGGCATCGTCGGCAACGGCTGGTATCATCGCGAACTGGCCGAAGTGCAGTTTTGGAAGCAATCCAACCACCTCGTGGGCGGCGACAAGATCTGGGACGTCCTGCGTTCCCGGCTGCCGGGCTTCACCTGTGCCCAGTTGTTCTGGTGGTACAACATGTATGCCTGCGTCGAATACTCCATCACCCCGCGCCCGATGTATCCCGCCGATGGACGCAAAGTCTTCGACATTCACGCCTGGCCCTACGAACTCCGCACCGCGATCAAACATGATCTGGGCGAATTCCCCTTCTTCGGCTTTTGGGGGCCGGCCGCCGGGGTCAAATCGCCCGCCGGCCCCTCCGATGCCGCCTCCCGCTGGATTGCCAACGCCGCCCAATGGGTGGACCAAAAGCATCATCCCACCCTGAACCTCGTTTACCTGCCGCACTTGGATTACAATTTGCAACGGCACGGTCCGTTCGCCCCGGGGAATCCGTCCGGGCGCACGCCGGGCCGGCCGGGACTCAACCCGGTGATCATTCCCGACCTCCACGCCATTGACGCCATTGTTGGCGAGCTGATCACCTTTTTTGAACGACAAGATGTCCGCGTGGTGCTGCTGTCCGAGTACGGCCTCACGAATGCCAGTCAGGCGGTGCCCTTGAACCGCCTCTTTCGCCACCGGGGCTGGCTTTCCATCAAGGACGAACTGGGCCGGGAAATGTTGGATGCCGGAACCAGCCGGGTCTTCGCCGTGGCGGATCATCAAATTGCCCACATCTATGTGAACGACCCCTCGCGCACCGAGGAGGTGCGCACCCTGCTCCTGGGTACCGCCGGGGTGGACCGAGTGCTGGGCCCGGCGGAGAAAGCGTCGGCGGGCCTTGACCATCCGCGCGCCGGCGATCTTATCGCCGTCGCGACCGAGAACGCCTGGTTCAGCTATTATTACTGGCTCGACGACGCGGGCGCGCCGGATTTTGCCCGCACGGTGGACATCCACCGCAAGCCGGGCTACGACCCCGTGGAACTGTTTCTTGATCCCACCCTGCCGCTGCCGCAACTGAAAATTGCCTGGCGTTTGCTGCAAAAAAAACTCGGTTTCCGCATGCTGATGGATGTCATCCCACTGGATTCCTCCCTGGTGAAAGGCTCGCACGGCCGCATCCCAACGGATGCGATGGACTGGCCGGTGTTCATCACCAACCAGCCGAAACTGATGGAGGCCCGCAGGATCGAATCCACCGATGTCTATCATGCCCTGATCCGGCATATTCTACACGAAGGCGAAGCGTGGTTTTAAAAAGGAGATCACGTTAACCCCTTGGTTATCTCGATTATAGACCCCTTCAATCTCATCAACTGGTTGCTTTCTTTAATGACGACTTGTTCGGTAGTTTATCGGTTGGCTCAGATGGGGGAAAGAATCGCCAGAATCGAAGGTTTGACCGGCCTTGACCTGGGTTGACCCGGAACGGGGGTGGAGCGGAGACTTGTTTGAGTGTAAAGTACATTGGTTCAAGGTCTTAGCCCGGTAGTGTCGCCTCCGGGGTTCCGGCTGCCCTGCTGTTTTGAAAGGTTGGATTGGGTTTGACCCGGTTGGATTGGGTTTGACCGGGCCGAGCGCGACAAAATGAAAACATCCACTCAGCCAGTCGTTTTATCGGCTGATCTTTTGGGCGGACAAAATGGTCTGAATCACCGGGGATGGTTTGACGCCCGACGCCGGGTCAGGGGACCCGCAGAGGAGGGAAAATTCCACATTTCAAAATCCAAAAATCAAGGAAACTTCAAATTTCAAACTTCAAGCGAGTGGAAACCTTGCGCCGTTACTCCTGACGCCGGGTCAGGGGACCCGGCCTACAGGGCGAGTGCGTTTTGCGGAATTGGCCTGGCGCCTCATCGGACCTCTCCCTGCCCAAATGGATTTCATTTTATTTTTTTTTCTGAATAGCGTTAATTACCGTTAATTAGCCTTGATTTTTGCGGCCCTCTGCCGAGGCTCCCTACGGGGACTGGCCGGCACCGGGATGGTGGTCGGGCAACGGAACTTCATGATGTCAAAGAGCGGAGGGGGGGATTGAAGCCAGCCGCCGTCACGAAATCGGTGGCGAACGAGCGAACCCTCCCCGGCCGGGAGCCGAAGCGCCCGGCTTTGATTTAAGTACACCGGTTTCGGGGGTGAGTCAAATTGGGGCGGCACTTTTTAGCGGGCGTTGGGTTGTGGTTAAGTATTGCCACTGAAAAACGCAGAGAGCGCAAAGACGGGGCTTTTTGACCACGGATGGGAAAACGCCAAAGCGGGAATCGTATCAGCGGAAACAGAAAACACAGGCCAATTTGAACAAAAGCAAACGAAGGCAACAAAGAAGGGCGGGGGATTTAAACCGCGAACTACGCGAACGAAGACGGGATTCCAAACCACAGAGCGGGGAAAAGGCGGGGATGCTTAACCGCAACGCATAGAACGCAGAGAGGGAAAAGGCAAAGGCAGCCCACGAATCTTGGTGGCCGCAGACGGGGGCTTGAGCGAGGCGCGATTTTCGGGTTGCTTTTGTCCGGGCCATCCGATCAAACGGGAACCAAAGCTGGCTGGGTGCGGAAGCCAGCCGCGCCCCAGCGGGGATCTGGCACGCCCTTTGGGGTGCGGTCGGTTTCGGGGCCGGATCCGGGGGTGTCGCTGGCGCTTGACCCCCGGCTACTTTCTGGCAACCCTCCGGGTTGGCTGAAGCGCCCGGATGCCGGTGTCTGCAAGACGACCGCTTCCTGCCATCAGGCGTTTCCAAAGAGCCCCCAGCCACCTTTGGCGGTCGGTGCTCTGGGAAGAAACTGGTGAGGGCGTCCGACTCAACCCCGCTGACCTCTGATTCGGCCGTCCCTTCGGGACTTGCGGGGTTTTGTGAACGCCCCCCACGGTTGAAACTGCGGGCTATTATCGGACGTCGCTCCGTGACCGGCAAGTCCGGACCGGGGTCAGTCGTGGGGCGGCGGGCGGATATTAGCCTGCCACACGGTGGCTGGATACCACGTCCGCGAATCATCATGTTCCGTAAAGGACGCTGCAAAAGGATCGCCAGAAATCCGACTATGTTTTCCAGCGTCCCTTGCGGGACTTATTATTGTTTAATGGCGCGGTTCCAGCCTCTGCGTGGCTGGCTAATTTCCGGGGTCCCGGCGGGACGAAAATGGCAGCCCTTATTGGCCGCCATTCAAACCAAAAAAACCAACTTTTCCCTTGATTGGTTCCCCTCAGGTTTTGGGCTGGGGAAAGGGGCGGCGAACGCCAGTGGTTAGTGATTCGCAATAAAAAAGCCGCGAAGAATCGTCTTCGCGGCTTCTGCAAGAATGGGACCGGTTCAGGCCGCCGTTGTTGTCTCGGCGGGTTCCACCACCGCCGGGGCCGTCCACAAGTCAATTTTCTCGATGCGATGCCGGCGCTTCGTGCCCTGCAGCTCAAATTGCACCTCATCCCCCACCTTGTGGTTGAGGAACGCGGCCCCCACGGGTGAGAGGTAGCTGATCAGACCCTTGTCCGGATCGGAATCCCAGGCGCCAAGAATGGTGAAGACTTCCGGCTGGCCGTTGCCCAAATCGGTGGCCTGCACCACCGTGCCGATGTTGACGACATCCGTTTTGGCGTTGGAAAAATCCGTGCCCCGGGCGCGCATGAGCTGGGCTTCCAGTTCCTCCTTGCGGCGCATGAGCACCTTCTGCATTTCCTTGGCCGCCTTGTACTCGTGGTTTTCCCGCAAATCCCCGTAACTGCGGGCAATCGCGATTTCCTTCGAGTTGGCGGGAATTTTTTTCTGCACCAGTTCCTGGTATTCCGTGCGCCGGCGGTCGAGGCTTTCCCAGGAAACGAGCAGCCCGGCGTCCTGCTTGGTTTGCTCGCCGCTCACGAGCGATTGCACGGCCGGATGCTTCTTGACCAGCCGGGCCAGCAACGAACGCTTGTCCATGTCGTCAAACACGGGCGAGAGCTGGAGGGCGCGGGTCAGGTCCTTGACCACTTCAATGTCCGCGCTTGCGGTCAGTTCCCCCAGCAGTTCGAGGTCTTCCAAAATAAAGTCCCGCAGCCGGTTCGAGCGCTTTTCATTGAACTGGTCGCGTTCCATTGCCGTCAGCATGGCGCGAAACACCTCCGGCCCCAGAATGTCGGCGAACGAATCGCTCCGTTCCCGGCCCAGCCACAGCAGCAGCTCGCTGCTGGCCGTGTGCTGGTTCACCAGTCTCGCCAGCGATTCCTTCAGCAATTCCCATTTGCCCTCCGCAATCAGCAGGCCGGCAAACTCCTTGCACAGTTTGGAGGATACGTAGTTCAGTGAATTGCGCAAAATGTCCTGCCACCGGTCCGGATTGGCCAGCTTGAACGACTCCAGCGCCCGGTGATGTTTCGCCGCCGGAATCAATTCCATCATCGGACCGAACCGGATGTTGTCCTGCTGCCAGATCTGCCCCGTCGTCACTTCGCCCTCCTCGGGTGGCAGACCGGCCAGCTCCCGGATCTCATCGCGTGCCAGCACCCCCTCCATCGCCACACTCGGCTGGGTGCGCTGGTGGGTCACAATATCCGGATTCAACGCGGCCACGACTTCGGCGGCCGCAGCCGTCTTGTCCTTCAGGTCTTCCGCATTCTTGGTCATTTCCCCGACGACCACCACTTTCGCCTTCAATCCCCGGGCGGTGCGGAAATCCGCCAGCAGTCGGTCCTGCAGCGAGGTCTCCTTGACTTGATACACGACCGGCTCCGTCTTTTTGACGGGCACGATGAAATGTCCGTCCTTCTTCATCTCCCGTTTGGCCGTCTCCCACCATTTTTTCCAGTCGTCCCGGATGACGTCCGGCACCAGGTCTTTTTGAATCAGGTCCACCGTCGCCTTGCCGCCATGGCTGTTGAGCACCAGTTTGATCAAGTCAAGGTGGTGGGCCGCCAGATGGCGCACGGCTTCGATATCGGACGCTTTGCGCGCCAAAATATGATCCTTCGGGATCGGCTTGAGCAAATCTGCCGCAAAGGCCAGATCCATCGTGTGGCCCGGCTTGCCCGGAAAATCAATGGTGAACCGGGCAAACACCGTGTCCACGGCTTTGATCCGGCCAAATCCCCAACTACGGTGGGTGCAACATCCTCCCTCAGCCAGTTGAGTAAGCGCCTCCACATGGCGTCCCTCAATTTTTCCGGCTGCGGCCAATTTTTCGAATTCTGCTCTCATAATAAAATCGCAATTTTCCCGTCACCGATTCACAATACCTAATTAAACGTGTTCAACGAACAAAAACCAAGAGAAATTGCGGCCCGGGTGCTGCGACAGCGACTCGCTCCGGGAAATTTTACCGAGGATTTGCTGGAAACCGCCCTGAATGGCGCCCGCCTGTCGCCCCCCGACCGGGGGCTTTGTCAGGAGATTGTTTATGGGGTTGTGCGCTGGCAGGCCGCCCTGGACTGGCTCATTGCCCGCAAAACCCCCGGTCGCGAGCAGCCCCCCGCCCTCCAAATCCTGCTCCAACTGGGCCTCTACCAGATTTTCTGGCTCGACCGCATCCCCCCGCACGCCGCCGTCAATGAAACCGTGGAACAGGCCAAAGTCAATGGTCTTGCCGCCCAGGCCGGCTTTATCAACGCCCTCCTGCGCGGTTACCTGCGCGAGCTCGAGCCGACCCGCCAACTCCTCGCCGAGTTGAAAACCTCACAGCCCGCCCTTGGCTGGTCGCACCCCGAATGGCTCGTCAACCGCTGGTTGCAACGCTGGGATCAGCCCCGCACCACCCAATTACTCCAGTGGGACAACACCCCGCCCAAAACGTTTGCCCGCCTCAACCGCCTCAAAACCGACGCCCCCGCGCTCATCGGGCAATGGCGCGGGGAAAATGTCGCGTACGACTTTGTTCCGCCCGGCCCCTGGCCGGAAAACCAGATCTTTGAACTCAAATCCCATCCGCCCCTCGCCTCCCTGAAGAGTTTTATGGACGGCTGGTTTTACTTGCAGGATCCCAGCACCCTGATGGCCGTCACCCAACTCCGGCCCCAGCCGGGCGAAACCATTCTGGACCTGTGCGCCGCCCCCGGCGGCAAAACGGTCTTCATCGCCCAATTAATGAACAACCAGGGACGCCTGGTGGCCCACGATGTTTCCGAGGACCGGCTCCAACTCATTCGCGAAAACTGCCGGCGCCTCGGCGTCACCTGCGTCGAGCCCACCCTGATCCCGCCCGCCCATGCCGGCACCCCGGTTTTTGACCGCATTCTGGTGGACGCGCCCTGCTCCAACACCGGCGTCATGCGGCGCCGCGTGGATTTGCGCTGGCGCATTCAACCCGCCGAAATCACCCGTCTGCGCGCCGCCCAGCTTGGACTGCTCACCAAAGCCGCCGCCCAGCTCAAACCCGGCGGCATCCTCGTCTACAGCACCTGCAGCCTGGAGCCGGAGGAAAACCATGAAGTCGTCGCCCAATTCATCGCCAGCCACCCGCATTTCCAATGCCTGGCCGAACAAGAATTACTCCCCTTCGTCAACAAAGTGGACGGGGCCTTCGTCGCCCGCCTGACCCGGCTGCGTTGACCAGGCCTTGGCCCTGGGCTGCGCCCGCAAGGCCAGCCCGGGACCGCTGCTGTCAATAATTTTCGTGACAATACAACGGGCGGCCAATGGACTAGGTTGTTTCTGACTTAATCCCGGTGTTTTGCCTGGCTGGAAGTCGTTTCCTTGCCTGTGCCAGCCAAAGAATTTGCAAGCGGGCGTTCCCGGGGGCTCAAGATCGGTCATAGCCCTGTCAGTTACCGTCATGAATATGCAAACACCCCTCTCAAAATGGCGCGGGAAATCCGGGTTCACCCTGATCGAACTGCTGGTGGTCATCGCCATCATCGCCATTCTGGCGGCGATGCTGCTGCCGGCGCTGGCCAAGGCGAAATTGAAGGCGACCGAGTCAGCCTGTTTCTCCAATCAAAAGCAATTGGTGCTGGCATTCATCATGTATGCCAGCGACAACAATGATCAGATTGTCGGCTTTGGAGTCCAGGATGTGGCTAATGCCGATGGTTATTGGAGTCCTTATTATAATGGTCAGAACGGCCCGTGGAACGTGAACGGGCTTTCGACGGCACAAGCCGTTGCGCTGTTCTCAGCCGCCTTAAAAGCCAACAGCCCGCTCTACCCCTTCGCCCCCAATCCGAACGTGGTTCATTGTCCGGGTGACGTGCGCTGTCAAATGCTCACTCCCGGCAATGGCTGGGCTTGCGACAGCTATTCCAAACCCAACGGCCTGGCCGGCGACAGTTACCAAAATTATTGGGGCCAACAAGGCGGCGGAGCCGCGGTTTCCACCGCCCAATATCTGAAATTGGCACTGGTGACCGCCCCCTCCATGACCTTCGCCTTTCGGGAAGACGTGGACAACCGTGGTTGGAATTATGGCACCTGGGTGCTGAATTGGGATCTGACCTCCGCCCAGGGCGGGCATTCACAATCGTTTGCCTGGGAGGATCCCATTCCCATGTACCACGGGAACGTGAGCACTTCAGCCTTCTGTGACGGCCATGTCGAGGGGCACAAGTGGATTGATCCGGCCCTGATCAAATACGGCAAACTGGCGGCGCAAGGGACGGCAGGCACCCCGCCCAATCCCCCCAAATACACCAGCGTGGATTACAATTATGTTTACGAGGGCTACCGTTTCCCGGCCTGGAAGGATTAATCCCGGCCGGCCACGCTCACGGCCTGCGGCATAAAAACACCCCCTCCTCGCCGGAGGGCGGAATCCACTGCTGGTCCACCCTCAGCCCGTGCAATGCCAGCGCGGACCGCACCCGCTCCGGCGTATAACGATACGAAAAGAACAGGCGGACCACCGCCCCGGCCTCGAAATCAAAGGCTTCCCCCTCCACTGCAATCCGGCGCGGCCGGGTGAAATGAAAATTCCCTGTCACCCGCTGCAAGCCGCTGTCCGGGTCGGTTTCGATGGCAAAGCGCAGCTCGCCATCGCCCCGCTCCACCCCCAAATCCCATAAAAACGTCAGCAGCCAGTCCCGCGTTGGCGCATTGTCATATTGGGGCAGGATCCGGCGCACCCCGGCGGCATAGTCCGGGCCGGGGGCGAGGTTGGCGCTGAACAACAATAAATCGGCCGGCCGCACCAGCGCCGCCAGTCTGGGCAGGATGACCTGCGGTTCAAAATTGGGAATCATCCCGAAAAAAGTGAACAGCCGGGGCGTCTCCGGGGGCAGGCTTTGGTCGAACACCGCCGGCAAATCCGCCGCCGCCGCCAGGTCAAAGACGAACGGCCGGCAGCGTTCCGCCGGCACCACTGCCAGCGCCGTTTGCCGGGCCGCCAGCGCCATCGCCGCCGCCACATCACAGGGTGCGTAGCCGGCGGAGCAACCCGCCGCCGCCAGCCGCCCCAGCAGCCGGGTGTCCTTTTGACCCCCGCCGCACCCCAGGCCGATCACCTGCACGCGCGGCGATTCCATTTTTGCCGCCGCCGCCGCAAAACCGCTTTCATAGGCGGCCCGGCAGTCCGCCTCATTCCGCGTGGGCGAATAGAGTTGATGCAGGGCCAGCCATTGTTGCGTCTGCTTCACGCTGTCGTAGTGAAACTTGTGATGGATGCGGCGGGTGCGGAGCGAGGCCAGCAAATCGCGCCGGACATTTTCCGGAAACTGGCTGGCGTGGACGGCAACGTGGACGATGGACGACATGCCATGGTTGTCCCCGATTCCCGGCCGCAAGACAAGCCGGGTTTTGGGAAAACCTCCGAAATGAGCGCCCCCTCACCCTTCAAAGACCGGTTCCCAAAACCGGGCGGCTGGTTAGAGACTATAAACATATCAATTAGTACGGCTACATGAAACGCCTACACTCGAAAAAAAGTTGACGATTCCACTTGCTCTGACCGCGGGAGTTTGCTTTAATACATAATGTAAGAAGTGCTCATCATTGAAGAACAAACAATTGTCGTTTGACGCCAATTAAGCCTGAATTTATTTCCTTTTGCCAATATGACGCCCTCCACCTTTCCCCGCCCTCCGTTGATGGCGGCCACCGCCCGGAGCCTGGCCCTGGCGGCCGCCTTCCTGATCACCGCCCACTCCACTCCGGCGGACCCGCCGCCGCTGGCGGATTTTCCCGCCCCGCTCTCCCCGCAACTGCCCTGCGACGTGGATGTCAACCTGGTCCGCCAGTTGGATGACCAGGGGCAGCTTGAACAGGCCCAGCGCCAGTTCGACATCCTGTCCTGGCAGGCCTTCATCGCGCTCAACTGGCCCGCCCGCGCCGATGGCCGCCCGGACCCGGCCAAATCGCTCAGCGACAACACCAGTCCGCGCGTTTGGAGCTACTGGCGCAATGCCGACACCATTTTTCTGCCCAACGGGGCGGCCCCCAGGATTTGGGAGCCGTCCGTCAATGCGGTTGAGAATGAGAATGTTTACCGCGTCAAGGCCGCCTGGCGGCAGTATGCCAACGGGGCGAATGAAAATTTCGAAGCCTTCGCCGGCCCCCTGGTGGATCAAAACGGCAAGTGGGTCCGCTACGAGGTGATGGTGAACCATGAGGAGTTCGACTACATCTTCAAAAACGAACTTTACAACCTCGAGGGCGAGGCCGCCTTCAGCAAACTCCCCGACGGCAACGAGGTGGGTTTTCCCCTGAATGAAGGCGCCCACAAACACGGGGCCATTGAAATCAAGCTGGCCTGGAAGGAACTCGGGGCCAATGATGACACCAACCGCTTCCTGGTGGCCCGCATCAAGGCCACGCTCGCGGAACCGCCGGCCCCCGGCGAGACCGGCACGCCCACGCGCGAATTCAATGCCGGCCTGGTCGGCATGCACATCGCCATGCGCACCGTCTCCTCCCCGGAATGGATCTGGGCGACCTTTGAGCAAATTGACAATGTGCGGGTCAACCACTATCCGGACGGACGGCCCGTCCACCCGAATTTCTTCAATCCCGCCCTCCAGGTGACGAACAACGTGGAGCCCTCCATGAACGCCGTGCTCGACCCCGTGACCGGCTATCCCCTGGCGGCCACCAACCCCGCCGCCGCCACCACCTGGCTGGAGGATCTCACCACCAACCCCGTCCAGATGGCCCGCGTCGTGGTGCCCACCCAGGGACAATTGAATCCGCTCGACCAAACCCTCCTGGCCGATGCCGGGTCGCTCAACACCCGGGTGCAGGGCCTGCTCACCAACGCCCAGTCCGTGCTCCAATATTACGAACTGATTGACACCCAATGGCCCGTTCATCCCAACGCCCCGGCGTTTGCCGGCGGCGCCAACAGCGAACCGGAAAGCATCGCCCACAAAACCCCGGGCGACGTGGTCCCCACCTTCCTGATCAACACCACCATGGAAACCTATTTTCAAAAAGGTTTGCAAACCGCCGGCTCCGTGGAACAGGATGACCGCCTGCCACCCAATTCGCCGACCATTGACACCAACCTGGTCGTCGCCACCGAAAGCTGCATCGGCTGTCACTATTCCGCCGGCATTTGCCTGGGCTTCAAGCAGGACACCAACGGCGTCGTCCTCCGCGATGCCAACGGCACCCCAACCCCGGTCTTTGGGGAGAACAACCATTTCGGCAAAACCGGCGGGGCCAATTTTAGCTGGCTGCTGCAACTGGAACCCAAGAGCAAAACCGCCTTCGTGACCCCGCCGGCGGTCACCCCGGCCAAATTCCTCAACGTCGGTTCCCATTAAGTCAACCCACCGTCCCACCAAAAAACGATGCCATGAACTTCAACTCCGAGAATTCCTCCTGTCAATTTGTCCGGGTGGACCAGTTCACCCCGAACAGCCGGGTCACCTGGACTTCCTTTGGCGCCGTGGCCGCCTGCGTGCAGGACCCCGGGGCCAACAGCTTCACCCTCACCGGGGTCAGTCCCGGACCGGGGCTGGCCGCGCCGGTCCTGAAAATCTATCTGCTGGGTCCCGCGGCCTTCCGCGTCCGCTTCAACCCCGCCGGCAATTACGCCAATGACGGCTCCTTCGCCGTGGTCAACTCCAACCTGGGCGCGGTGGCCCTGACGATTCTCCAGAACGACGCGCAAAAACTCTCCGTGAACCTGGGCGGCCTCCGCCTGGATGTGCTCAAGCAACCGTTCACCGTGCAGGTGTTTCTGAACAATCAACTGATCAGCACCGACACCGATCAGGGGCTGGTCTATCTGCCGGGAAACCTGCCCGGCCGGCAGGCCGTCGCCAATTTCAAAAACTATCCCGCCAACGCCAACTATTTCGGGTTTGGCGAAAAGGGGGGCGGCTCGTTGCAGCTGAACGAGTGTACGCTGACGATGTTCAATTACGACAACTATAAATATTCCGGGGCCAACGGCGGGGCGTTTTCCGTGGTGCCCCCGGACACCGGCCCGGGTCCGCTCAACCCTGATGAGCCATTGTATAATTCCATTCCCCTGCTCATTGAGGACAACCCGAACCCGTTGAACGCCCAGGGCCGGCCCACCGGCGCGCCCTACTGCTACGGTTTGTTTCTCGACAACGAATCCCAGACCTTCTTCAACCTCGGGGCCAGTTCCGCCTCCAGCGGCAACATGTACGGCAAATACTACTTCGGCGCGCTCTACGGGGAGATTGATTATTACTTTCTGGCCGGCAACACCGTCGCGGACGTGCTGAAACAGTACGCCACCCTCACCGGCCCGCCCGCCCTGGCGCCCATGTACACGCTGGGCTATCATCAGGGCTGCTACGGTTATTATGACCACAACAGGGTGCTGGGCGCCGCCCAGGCCCATTGGAACAACCAGATTCCGCTGGATGGCATCCACATTGACGTGGATTTTCAAAACAACTACCGCACCTTCACCGCCAGCCCCGCCAAGTTTCCCAACGATCCCGCCACCGGCCAGACCGCCGTCTTCGCCCAGTTGGCGGCCCTCGGCGTCAAGGCCAGCACCAATATCACCGGCATCGTCAGCATCGGACCCGATGAGAACGGCAACGGGGCTTACGATCCCTCCAATCCGGCCAATCCTTCCTCCTACTCCACCTTGAACAGCGGCCTGGCGCTCGTGGCCGCCGGCACTTATGCACCGGAGACGAACGCGTTTTATGAGGACGTCCGCTCGGATTTCAACCCGCCCGCCAGTCCGGGTAATTTCGTCGTCAACGAGGACTACGGCGGCAATTTTGGGAGCAATCCGTATATCCAGGGCGGTCCCTTCAATCCCTTTCCCCTGGGCACCTATGGTTACTATGCCGACCTCGGCCGGCTGGACGTCCGCGCCTGGTGGGGGCAGCAGTATCAAACGCTGCTCGATGCCGGGCTGGAAATGGTCTGGCAGGACATGACCGACCCGGCCACCGTGCAAAGCGTCTCCGATCCCATGCCGTGGAAAACGCTGGCGCTGGACCTCAAGGTGTATGATTTCACCTCCAACGCCATGGTCCCCCATGCCGTCATCCACAATGTGTTCTCCCTCAATCTCATCAGCGCCACCTACGAGGGCATCGTCGCCCTGCGCCAGGCCAGCGGCGTGGACAAACGCCCGTTCATCATCGCCCGCGGCGGCTATGCCGGCGTGCAGCGTTATGCCGCCACCTGGACCGGCGACTCGGCTTCCGACTGGGGCTTTCTCTCCATTCTGATCCCCGAGATCCTCAATTTTGGATTGTCCGGCCAGCCCATGGTCGGCGCTGACGTCGGCGGGTTCGCCATTTCACGCTACGGTGTCGGCTACGGCACCGGATCGGGCTCCTATGGCGACGCGGGGGTCGGCTACTTCAACGGCGGCAACCCCTACATTCAAAACGGGGCCGTCCTCGGCGGCATCACGGATGCCGACCTGCTGACGCGCTGGACGACCATGAGCGCCTTTTTCGGCTGGTTCCGCAATCATTATGACGGTTACAACAAGCAGTACCAGGAGGTCTATGCCTACGGGGAGCCGGTCTTGTCCAATTGCCGCAACTACATCCAAATCCGCTACAAGCTGCTGCAGTATTTTTACGACGCCCTGTACCAATCCAATCAAACGGGCCTGCCCATTTGCCGCGCGCTGTTTGTCAACGACCGCGCCGACCCCAACGTCTACCAGCATCTCGACGACCAGTTCATGGTCGGGCCCAACATCCTCGTCGCGCCCGTGGTCATCCAAAACAGCACCAGCCGCGAGGTCTATCTCCCCGCGACCAGCAGTTGGTATGCGTATACCGACAACACCGCGCCCCTGCAGGGACCCTCGCCGGGCGGACAGTTGATCAGTTGGTATGTGCCCGTCAGCCTGGTGCCCGTCTATATCCGGGCCGGCGGGATCATCCCCCACCGGGAAGTGGAGCAATATGTGGGCCAGCGGCCCGTCAACCCCCTGACCTTCGATGTTTATCCCGGACCGGCCAGCACCTACACCCTTTATCTGGATGACCGCGTGAGCATGCAGTACCAGACCAAGGGTGCTTATCGCCTGACCCAAATTTCCCAATCGCAAACCATCGGCGCCCAGCGCGTGCAAACCGTCAGCGTCGTGCGGACTTACGATCAATACACGCCCAACGAGCCTTATTACTTTGTGGCCCTGCTGGCCACGCCCCCGCCGCTCTCCGTCACGGCCGGCGGCCAGGCCTTGCCGCAGTTGACTGCGGCCTCGGACAACGCCGCCGCCAGCCTGCTGGCGGCCTCCGCCGTGAATGCGTGTTATTACAACCAAAGCCTGCAAACGACGTTCGCCAAAATCTTCGATGTGAGCGGCAGCCTGACCTTGGTGGGGACGTTTCCGGTGACCTGACCGGAAACGGTGCGGTCCCTGTGGCCGGCGGCTGGCCGGCCACAGGGAGTCACCGGGATTTGTTGCGTGCCCGGATATCACAATCACCTCCCTGGTCTCCCATTTCAGCGGCGCACCGGGCGCATCCTGCCGCCGCCCCCGATGATCAACGAGTCCGAGCGCGGCAGTCATGCCGCTTCAACGTCCAGAAGTCCGCCAGCCAATCGAACCGCCGATGCTCCGCCTCTTCTGCCTTCCCATCCCCCCGAACGGCGCGCCACGTCAGGGGTTGCGGCAGTCCCCTGCCGCTGGCTTGATGGCTCACGCCAGGTCGAACCGGTCTAGGTTCATGACCTTGTTCCAGGCCGCGACAAAGTCCTGCACAAACTTTTCCTTCGCGTCGGCGCTTCCGTAAACTTCCGCCAATGCGCGGAGAACGGAGTTTGAACCGAAGACCAGGTCAACCCGGGTGCCGGTCCACTTGACCGCCCCCGTTTTGCGGTCGCGTCCTTCAAACACGTTCGCGTCCTGCGCCACGGGTTTCCATTCCGTCCCCATGTCAAGCAGGTGGACGAAAAAGTCGTTGGTCAGCGCCTCCGGCCGCCGGGTGAAGACCCCGTGCTGCGTGCCGCCGAAGTTGGTTTTCAAGACGCGCAGGCCCCCGGCCAGCACCGTCATTTCGGGCGCCGTCAGCGTCAGCAACTGCGCCTTGTCCACCAGCAGCGCTTCGGCCGGCACGGGGGGTTTGCCCTTGAGATAATTGCGGAACCCGTCCGCGATGGGTTCGAGCACGCCGAAGGACTCGGCGTCCGTCTGCTCCTGCGCGGCGTCCATGCGTCCCGGCGTGAAGGGAACCGTCGCGTGGACCCCGGCATTTTTCGCCGCCTGCTCCACGCCGGCGCAGCCGGCCAAAACGATCAGGTCAGCCAGCGAAACCTTCTTGCCGCCGGACTGCGATGAGTTGAACTCCCCTTGGACGCTTTCCAAGGTCTTCAGCACCCGGGCCAGTTGGGACGGTTGGTTGACTTCCCAAAATTTCTGCGGCGCCAGCCGGATCCGCGCGCCGTTCGCTCCGCCGCGCTTGTCCGAGCCGCGGAACGTGGACGCCGAGGCCCACGCCGTCGAAACCAGCTCCGCGACGGTCAAGCCGGACGCGAGCACCCTGGCCTTGAGTGCCGCGATGTCCTGCGCCTCAATCAACGGGTGATTCACCGCCGGAATCGGATCCTGCCAGATCAGCTCCTCGGCGGGAACCTCCGGCCCGAGATAGCGCGCGCGCGGCCCCATGTCGCGGTGCGTCAATTTGAACCACGCGCGGGCGAAGGCCTTCGCAAACTGATCCGGATGCTCGTAAAAGCGCCGCGAGATTTTTTCGTAAGCCGGGTCGAAGCGCAGCGACAAGTCCGTGGTCAGCATCGTCGGCAGGTGTTTCTTCGACGGATCATGCGCGTCAGGAATCGTCGCTTCGGCCCCCTTCGCCACCCATTGCTGCGCGCCGGCCGGGCTCCTGGTCAATTCCCATTCGTGGCCGAACAGGTTCTCAAAAAAGTGGTTGCTCCACTTCGTCGGCGTCTGGGTCCAGGTGACTTCCAGACCGCTGCCGATCGCGTCCCCGCCCTTGCCGCTGCCAAAGCTGCTCTTCCAGCCCAGGCCCTGCTGCTCCAGGCCGCTCGCTTCCGGCTCGCTGCCCACGTGGGTCGCCGGTCCGGCCCCGTGAGTCTTCCCGAAAGTGTGGCCGCCGGCAATCAGCGCCACCGTCTCCTCGTCGTTCATCGCCATGCGGGCGAAGGTTTCACGAATGTCGCGCGCCGCCGCCACCGGATCGGGATTCCCGTTCGGGCCTTCCGGATTGACGTAAATCAGCCCCATCTGCACCGCCGCCAGCGGATTTTCCAGATCCCGGTCGCCGGAGTAGCGTTTGTCATCCAGCCAGATCCTCTCCGCGCCCCAATAAACGTCCAGATCCGGCTCCCAGACGTCCTCGCGACCGCCCCCGAAACCAAACGTTTTGAACCCCATCGTTTCCAGCGCCACGTTCCCGGCCAGGATCATCAAATCGGCCCATGAAATCTTCCGGCCATACTTCTGCTTGATCGGCCAGAGCAGCCGGCGCGCCTTGTCCAGGTTCACGTTGTCCGGCCAACTGTTGAGCGGCGCGAAGCGCTGCTGTCCGCGGCCGGCGCCGCCCCGGCCGTCCCCGGTGCGGTACGTCCCCGCGCTGTGCCACGCCATGCGAATGAACAGACCGCCGTAATGGCCGAAATCCGCCGGCCACCACTCCTGCGAGTCCGTCATCAGCGCCGCGAGATCTTTCTTCACGGCCGCCAGGTCGAGGCTCTGGAACTCTTTTGCATAGTCGAAGTCCCCGCCCATGGGATTGGACTTGGAGGAATGCTGGTTGAGCAGTTCAAGCTTCAACTGGTTCGGCCACCACTCGCGGTTGGACGTGCCGCCTCCGGCACTTTGATGAAACGGGCATTTGGCTTCGGTTGACATAGGTTCTCTCTTTTGTTGTTGATTCCTATTGATTGATTAAACCAGTTTTGACCGATTGGTGAAATACTTTTTTTCCTGCCCATGAACCTCTGGGTGGACCACCGCTGGAACTGCCGCAGGCACCAGAGCCGGCCAACCGTTCCCCTCCCCGGGGGAGAAGGCCGGGATGAGAATTCACCCAAACGAAATGTCGCGCTTTGAACCCCCGAACCTGGGAGACAGTTTACGGAAAGGCGTTTTTTTCGTACCGCAGACTTCCAAGTCTGCTGTATCGCGGGTTTCCAAACCCGCTGGCTGCACCGCAAGCTGGTGCATTCGACCCTTGGACGGCCTGCCGATTTGGAAATCGGCGATACAGCAGGTTGGAAACCTGCGGTACGGCTCGCCCAAGCTGCGTGTAAGGTGCAGGTCTTGCCGCCGCACTCCCAAGCGGGTCGGCCGGTCCGCCCTCCCCTGTTAACAGTGGTTCAGGAAAGTTCCGACCTCCACAATTGGATGCACATTGGCGCCATGAACCTGGTCAAGAGAGACGGTTCATGGGCAGGACGGACGTATTTATTCCCGCCGGGACTCGAATCCCGTCTTGTTCCACGATCCGGTTCAAGGGCGCAATGTGCGCAAAATTGTCGGGGCGTTCTTTCCATTGGCCATCGGCGATTGCCCATCCGCGATTGTGGCCCCGGGCAAAACAAATAACTCCTCTGGTTCCCCTGCCACCCATCTCCGCTAAAAAGGCCGCCGGGCCCGCCGAACCAGTGATTTCCTTGGGAACCATGTGGTCCACCGGCCCGCCCCCGCCGCCCCGGGTCGCCCCGCCTTGCCGAGCCTGCCCGGGCCTCCGGTTTCAGCTTTCTGCTTTCCGTTTTTCCCCTTCCCCTTCCTCTGCGGTTCAAACCGGCCAACTCCGAAAAACACGATAAAAAACAAAAAAACACGGAAAATTTTTCAAAAACCGGACTTCATCCCGTCTCCCCGTTACCTAGTAACGAAAAACGCTCAAGAGTCACAATTTCTCTTGACACAACTTAAATTCCTTCACCTCAACAACTTATCCATCCAGTCAAGAAAAATAAACGCCCCGTCACGTTACTAGGTAACGGGAATTGCCGGTCTTTTAATTTTTTCCACGCCCCCTCAGGCCGGCACGGCGGACCCCGTCTTTTGCGCCCCGCCCGGCTGGCCGTGGGGAATGTCATTGACCGCCTTTCGCCGCAGCCGCAGCCGCCAGTTGGTCAGCACATCATACGTCACGGAGTTCTTCAGCTTCGCAATGTCGCGCACCGTGATTTCGTCCCCGCCCTGCCGCCCCATCAGCACCGCCTCGTCCCACATCTGCGCCTGCGGAATGTCCGTGATGTCCACCATCAGCGCGTCCATCGCGATGCCGCCGATGAGCGGCGCGCGTTTGCCGTGGATGAGCGCGCCGCCCTCGTTGCGCACACGCGGAAAACCGTCGCCGTAGCCGAT